>JBCDFY010000129.1:0-21041 GCA_039176995.1 Bacteroidota bacterium | reverse complement strand
CCTTCGAAGGCGTCCGACGCCTTTAATTTATATCCTACAAAATTCTAACTTTGTAGAAGCAGATTTTATACTTCGTCAAAATGCTTTTCAATGGACAATCAAGACCTTTTGGTAGAGTACTTCTCACAGTATATGACCCTTAGTGAAGAAGAGATTCAATTGATTAAAAAAGAGGACATTATAAGGTCGTATAAGAAAAATGACTTCCTTTTGAAAGAAGGGCAAGTGGCACATTGTTGTTTTTTAGTATTGAAAGGATGTGTCAAAAGATATTATTTGGAAGACGGGCAAGAGCGAATCATGGAATTTTACACTGAAAATGATCCAATCGCTCCTGTTAGTTACACCAGTAAAGAACCTTCCGAATATTACATTTCCTGTGTAGAACCTTGTCTCATTTCTAGTGGTACAGAGGAAAAAACGCAACGATTTCTACAACAATTTCCTAGATTCATTCCAATATTTGTTAAGATTGGTGATAGTTTATCTGCTAAAAAGCAAGTGTCTTTGGATGATTACAAAAATTTTTCTCCTGAGGATCGTTACCAAAAATTATTAGACACCCGACCTGATTTGGTGAATAGAGTACCACAATATATGATTGCCAGCTATTTAGGTATTCAGCCAGAATCTTTGAGTAGAATACGGAAGAGGATGTGGTCGAGTAAATAAGAATTTTTTAATCTAGCTTCATGAATTATCTAGTGACGGAAAGTCATTGGATAACAAAATATCCTTTCTTGTCATTTCTTAACCGAGATCAATGAACGGCAGTTCTGCTGCTCCTACCTTTGCATTATCAAATTTATTGAAATAAAATCAATCAACTATGAAAACGATTAAAATTGCTGCAGCGGTCGCTTGCGGACTGACTATCTTATTGCTTGTGTTGACTTTTACAGTCGAAAATCCAGAGTTAGCACTATACGAAGAGACCGTCCAAAAGTTGATGGCACAAGAAGGAATCAATTGCGATCAAGAAATTAAGAGGCGCTTTCCTATTTTGCTGGGCATAGAGAAAAAAATGGATCGAATGGCAAATTTGAAACAGTTGGTACTAGACAAAACAAGAAGTCCTGCACCTATTATAACCGAAAAAGAAGTCTTGCAATTGGAGTATTATAAAAAAAAGATCAATCAACTCCGAAAGGATGTGATAATGGAGCTCTCTCAATTGACAGCTACTTATGTCATAGATCAACCTTGATAACGAGTATTCTACATCTCGGTTCTTGCATCTAATAGTTAAATATGGTCAACTTAGTATAGTTTGCGAAGTCTGCCGTAGGGTTCGAGTGAGGGAAGACTTTGTAAACTTAGCTTTACAAAATTCGCCACCCAGTAGCTTTGCTGAAAATTTCGCAAAGCATTACCTAAGCTAGATTAATCCATCTAATCACCTATTTATCAAATACTTATAAAAAATGAAAAACAAGATCAAACCACAAACCTTGCTTTCCACGCTTTGGACATTTGTACTCTTCAATATGTTGCTTAGAGATTTGCACGAATTTCCGACGGAAGGATATATCGAAGAAATGATGACATTAAAGTTATCAGAAGGAGAGATGCTTTTCTATGCTTTCATTGTAGAAATACCCATAGCTATGGTACTCTTATCCAGAGTCTTAAACAACAAAGCCAATAAATGGGGAAATATCATTGCCGTCCTATTTTCCAGTCTTGGTATCCTTTATACCTTGCCCACAGGACATTTGGATGAATACTTTTTTGCTATTGCAAATGCCATTGCTTTTGTAGCCATTATTCGCACTGTTCGGAGATTACCAACGCAGGAAGATGTTCTAACTGAAGTTGAATGGCAGGGAGAAAGTTCTAGTTTGCGAAAGGTGTAACTAGATTAGAATTTAATTCTATGATTAATGCCAAAAGTATTTTTTGCATCTAACAATAGAGTAACGATTTAGTATACGAAGTCCCAGCGAGACGATCTGTGGGTAGAAATTGTCAGAATGCCCGTTCTAAGCTCCGTAGGTGCGTGCTATGATTCGTATTTAAATATGAGGATATCCATAGTGCATTCCTATGGGATTTTTTAATCTTGGCAACACAAATTAAACATAGTAGATATCTAAATATCAATTCATTATGGAAACTTTAAGATCATTACGTCAAATAATTTGGCTTGGGATAGTGATGCTAATATTTACGAGTTGTTCTACTCGCGGCATTCGATTACGAAACAAGAGCATTGAAAAATGGGAAGAACTAGAACGGAAACAAGCGGAAGAAAAATCCAAGTTGGATTCAAGCGCAGTGAAAACCCAATCTTTAAAAACAGAAGATCATGAATAGCCAAAATGATAGCGCATTTTTCCTATTAGGTACGACCGTCGTATCAACTAAATACGTATCGAAATTCGAGAAGAGCCTTGATTATCTCGTAGGAAAAGGCAGATGGAATTTTGATTTGGAAGATTGTGACAAAGTGTTGAGATTGACATGTAGTCAAGAAGAAAAAGAAGACGTAATTAGTTATCTCAAGTTGAATGGTGTGTTCAAGTTGGAGTTTCAATATTTGAAAACAGAAATAGAAACAAAAAATAGGAAGTTAAATACTTCTTTGAGTTCTTACCATAATCTGGTCGCTTGATCTACGATTTTGTCCACTTCACCTAGACTTTTCTGTCCTTCATTTTCGCCCAACCTATTTTTGTATTATCAAATCACGAATTATGAAAGAAATCATCCTGACAGTATTATTATGTAGTCCCATTTTACTCTTTTCTCAATCCAAATTCACCATCAGCGGACGCATTACCGATGCGAGCAATGGGGAAGACTTGATTGGTGCAACGGTGGCCGTCACCGACTCCGATGGCACGGGCGCGATGACTAATATCTATGGCTTCTATTCACTGACTTTGGAAGAAGGCAACTATCAATTGGTGTATCAATATTTGGGCTATCAGAACAAAACAGTTGAACTTGATTTGAAAGAAGATGTAACCTTAGATATCGAATTAGCTACCAACGCTCAAGAGCTAGAAGAAGTGGTCGTGACAGCAGAACGCGAAGATCAAAATATCACCGATAACCAAGGAAGCGTGACGCGCTTGGATGTGAAAGAAATTGAGAATGTGCCAGTACTTTTTGGAGAGCGCGATGTGCTGAAAGTGGTGCAGTTAAATCCAGGAATTAAGTCCGCAGGAGAAGGAAATTCAGGTTTTTATGTGCGCGGTGGTGGCTTGGATCAGAATCTGATTTTACTGGATGAAGCACCCGTTTACAATCCTTCGCATTTGCTTGGGTTTTTCTCTGTTTTCAATTCGGATGCACTAAAAAATGTGACCGTTTTCAAAGGTGGTATGGCAGCAGAATATGGCGGACGAACCTCTTCGGTGATGGATATTCGGATGAAGGATGGCAACAGCAAAGAGTTTAGCGCGGAAGGCGGCATTGGTTTGATTGCCTCGCGCTTGACTTTGGAAGCACCGATTGTAAAAGATAAAGGTTCGTTTATGATTTCGGGGCGACGGACGTATGCCGACTTGTTTCTAGGCTTGAGTGGCAATGAAGACTTGGATGGTACGCAGCTCTATTTCTATGACCTCAACCTGAAAGCCAATTACAAAATCACCGAGAAAGATCGCATTTTCCTTTCGGGCTATTTTGGACGAGATAATTTTGGTTTTGGGGAAGATTTTGGCTTCAATTGGGGCAATGCCACAGGGACTTTGCGCTGGAATCATCTATTTTCTAACAAACTCTTTTCTAATACTTCTTTGATTTACAGCAACTACGATTATGAGTTCAGCTTTGGTAGAGGAGAAGATGTGATTGGTTTGGGGTCGGTCATTGAAGATTTGAACATCAAGCAAGATTTTACCTATTTTCCTAATGATCGCAACACCATTAAGTTTGGTGCTAATCTGATTGACCACGAAATTCAGCCAGGCAACTTGGTCGCAGGAGAAAATAGTGGCTTCACTGCAGAAGATGCCGAGCCGAAGCACGCTTTAGAAGGCGCGATTTATTTACAGAATGAGCAAAAAGTCAATGACCGTTTGAGCTTGAATTATGGACTGCGCTACTCACTATTCGATTATCGAGGCGAAGGTCCGGCTTATGAATTTGATGAAAATGGTAGAATTTTATCACAGACCGAATACGAAAAAGGCGAGAGTATTCAATTTTATCACGGTTTAGAACCGCGGCTTTCTGCCAACTATTTGTTGGATGGCAAAAGCTCCCTCAAACTCGGCTTCAACCGCAATTATCAATACATCCATTTGTTGAGCAACGCCACTTCTTCCACACCAACGGATGTTTGGATACCGAGTAGCAACAACATCGAACCGCAAATTGCCGATCAAATCTCCTTGGGCTACTTCCGCAACTTTAGCGACAACATGTTTGAAACTTCTGTGGAGGTCTATTATAAGGATATGCAAAACGTCATTGACTATCGAAACGGCGCAAATCTCTTTTTCAATGATGAAATAGAAGGTGATTTGGTGTATGGAGATGGACGTGCCTTTGGAGCGGAATTCTATATCAAAAAGACCAAAGGAAAATTGACAGGTTGGATTAGTTATACCCTTTCTAGAACGCTGCGCCAATTTGATGAAATCAACAATGGAGAAGAATTCCCTGCTCGTCAAGATCGCATCCACGATATTGCTATCGTTGCGCTCTACGATCTGTCACCAAAGCTTAAATTGTCCGCCAACTGGGTGTACAATACGGGCGATGCGGTCACTTTTCCGTCTGGTCGCTATCAAATTGATGGCAAAGTGGTGCCTTACTACACCGAGCGCAATGGTCATCGAATGCCCGATTATCACCGAATGGATTTAGGCTTGACTTGGATTACGAAAAAAACCGAACGCTTTGAAGGCAGTTGGAATTTCTCAATTTACAATACTTATGGTCGCGAGAATGCTTTTTCCATCAACTTCCAACCAAGTGAAGGAGACGCTAGTCAGACAGAAGCCGTGCAGTTGTCACTTTTCAGATGGGTGCCTTCGGCGACTTATAATTTTAAGTTTTGAGGGTTGACCACATAGACACAAAGTTTTTTGGCAGTGATAAAAATGTAATGCTTTGGGATTGGTAAGCGCGAAGTTCGCGAAGCGATTGCTAAGCCCCGTAGTTGCTGCTTACCAATCCCTTCGGGCTTAGCAATCAGAAACTACTCGTAGCATTATTTGTGTTACACCGCCAGTTTTTTCACATAGATCATATAGTGCGAAATTACAAGTTTAAAACGGTAAAGCCGATCTTTCAAGTTTCCTAACTTGAAAGCAATATCCTAGCTGTTTCCTAACAGCTGGATGAGAACATTCGCTATTATCGAATCAACAATAAAAAACATCATGCGAAATATATCATTCCTTATTCTTCTATTTCTCTCTCTTACCGCTTGTGAAAAAGTTATTGACATAGACTTGAATGAGAGCAATCCACAAGTTGTCATCGAAGCGAATTTGCAAGCAGGAGAACACGAATTTGTTGTCCAAATTACGGAGACAGCGAGCTATTTTGACAATCAACTTCCGAAAACCATTGAAAATGCAAGCATACGTTTACTGGCAGAAGATGGCACAGCGGTAGAGATTCCACATCAAAATTCAGGACTTTATGCAGAAGTTATCAATGCCATACCTAATCAAACGTACACTTTGGAAGTAGAAATTGGAGCACAATTGTATCAGGCTTCTTCTTTTTTGCCCGAAAGAGTGAAATTGATTGATTTGGAAACGGAATTTCAAGAAGCACGCGGCCCGATTGATGAAGGCTATTTGGTCTACTCGCGATTCGAAGATGATGGCAATGTCGAAAATTATTATCGCCTGCTTCATAAAGTAGATGGTGTGTTGAGAAACGGCGGCGAAGATTTGCAAGTAGTGGATGACAATTTCTTCAATGGCGGAATGGCGCGCTTGCCGTTGTTTCAAAAGATTTTCAATGAAGGAGAGACCGTAACGCTTATTTTGCAACACATTGAGGTCAACAGTTTTGAGTATTTTAACTCTTTGGGCGATATTATAGCAAGCGGCATGGGACCTAATAGTGGAACTGCCGCACCAGGTAATCCTAACACCAATTGGAGCAATGATGCTTTGGGTTATTTTGGTGCTTTTGCTTCGGATACTTTGTCGGTAGAAATTCCGCAATGAGTTATATTACCCAGTAACTTCCTGTTATAGGGTTTTCCTGTAAAAACTAAAATTCACTTTCCTTTTTATAAGTAATTGATTGTCAGTACTTTTTCTTTTTCCCTGATGAAAAAGAAACAAAAAATCAAGACTGTATGGATTTTTTAACGCTTTAAAAACGCCCAAAATCCTAAACAAAATCAAACTCGCTGCGCTCAAACAGGATTTTGTTTTTAACGGATTTTGAACATTTTCAAAGCTAAAATCCATAAGGTCAACCAAATACACAGACTCATTTTTTACAAAAAGCCCCTTCTTCCTGTTACTGGATAATTTTTTTTGAATGATACTTCCTTTATCTTTAGCCAAGAAACATGCAAAAAATAATCCATAAAATACAACAGTTCTGGGGCATTGATGAACGCCGCCAACTGCTGCGACTTGCAGTCATCACGTCTCCTTTATTAGCTATTTTTCGCATCGCTCCTGCTTTGATTTTCAATTTTGAGCGAATTCGAGAAAAGCTACCAGATTTCATCATGGAAAATGGAGGAATTCTCTTAGCAGGTAGCTTCATCTCTTTTAATGTTTTTGTACATTGGATTTTCAATATTTGGTTATTGACAAAAGATGGAATATCTACAAAAAGTGATGATAGGTGGAAACGCAAGTATTTGTGGAGCTACTTATTTTCTTTCGGAACGATCTTCATTCCTATATCCATCGTAAGCCTCTTAAATCTTCCTATTGTTCAAAATGCACCCTTTAGTTTTTATCCGCTTATCGGTACCATTGCTAATAATACGGTTATTCTGCTCATTATTAATCTCATGCTGACCAGAAATCGAAAAGCTCAATTGGAGTTGAAAAATATACAGTTGGAGATGAGTAATTTGATGGCGCAGCAAGAACAGCTCAAACATCAATTGCACCCTCACTTTTTGTTTAATGCGCTCTACACTTTGCGTCTATTGATTCAAAAAAAGCCCAAGCAAGCAGAGGAATATCTCAATCATCTTTCTACTTTCTTGCGTGCTTCCATTCAGCATAGCAAGCAAGATAAAATCAGAGTGAAAGAAGAGTTAGCATTCTGCTTGGACTATTTAGAATTACAAAAAGTACGTTTTGGAGCAGCTTTACAATACAAAGTGACGCTTCCCGATTGTGTCATGGAGCAGTCGGCTTTACCCATTTTCACCCTACAGTTGCTGGCTGAAAATGCGATTAAGCACAATGCGTTTAGTCAAAATAAGCCCTTACATTTTTCTATTGGCTACACGGAAGATGGTTGGATTAATGTACAGAACAACATCATTTCCAAAAGATTGGAAAGCGATTCTACTGGTTTTGGATTGAGTAATCTGAAAGAGCGATTTCGCCTATTGCAACAGGAAGAACCTCAAATCAAAACCTCCGCTGGCGGGCAGTATTTTCAAGTTTATTTACCACTCTTATCCATATGAACGTAGTCATTATTGAAGATGAATCCTTGATGGCAGAAGTCCTAAAAGAAGAAATTGAAAATTTGGGCAAAGATATGAAAGTCGTCCAGTGTTTGGATAGCGTAGAAGCAGCGCTTTCCTATTTTAAAACCCATGAATTACCTGATCTTTTCTTTTCAGATATTCAGTTGCCAGACGGTTTGAGTTTTGAGATTTTTCAGCAACTCAAAACGACTATTCCCGTCATTTTTTGTACTGCCTACGATGAATATGCCCTAGAAGCCTTCAAAGTAAATGGCATCGATTATCTGCTGAAACCTTTTGATCGATCCGCTCTTCAAAAAACATTAGAAAAGTATAAAACACTGACTAACAAGCCTTCAACTAGCTTTGATTCCGAAAAACTGCTCACTTATTTTGGCTTGCACGACCCTCATCAAAACAGCAGTTTATTGGTCTTTTCAGGAGAGAAAATCATTCCAATCAAGAAAAATCATATTGCTTTAGTTTATAAAAAAAATGGAATCACCTACCTGCAAACCTTCGATCAGAAAAGCTATGTGTTGGAGCAAAATTTAGATGAATTAGAACAAGACTTAGGCGATGATTTCTTTCGAGCCAATCGGCAGTTTTTAGTGCATCGAGAAGCAGTGAAAGAGGTAGTGCGCTATTTTGCGAGGAAATTGCTGCTAAAATTACACTTCAAATTTGAGCAGCAAATCATCGTGAGCAAAGCGAAATCCAGTTTATTCTTAGCTTGGTTGAAACAGCGATAAGTTCAAGTTTGATTTTGCCCGTTTCGGTTAATTTTTGGCTTATTCAAAAACCAATCCTCCAGACATTAGCGCATCAAAATCTAATGTCATGCAACGCTTTCCTTATCTTCTGCTTGCTTATTTATTCACGTTTGTTTTTTCTACTCCAACTCTTTTTTCGCAAGAAAACGTGCTGAATGTTATGCAATGGTATCCGAGTGAAAAAGTAAATGCACCACTCGTTATTTCTATTTTTCAAAAAGAGGCACGCAATAATTTTTATGCTTTACTACCCAAAAGTCAACTTTGGCAAGATTACAATTTTCTCTTACTGGAAGAGGAGGCGTTTGAATTAGAAGAACTCACAGCAAGCATTAATGACGTGCTAAATGAAGAGAAGCATTATAACAAAAATCGCATTTACCTTATCCTTGCAGGAAAAGCTGACATGACAACAAAATACCAAGCATTGGATTTGGGAATTTTTGCACAAAAATATCATCTTTCCACAATTGATATAGTAAATCATTCTAATAATTTCCTCACTGAAAGGCTTGATAAGGTAGTGCTTGACAATCTCCTAAAACAATTGCAAGAGCAATATCTTTGGCAGCCTGACTTGGACAAAATTCAGGAACAATCAAAGAAAACGGTCTTCAAAAAAGTACCGAATCGAGGCATAGGGTTACAATTCGGCTGGCTTAATTTTCAATCCAATCAAGACGATGGCTCCATTCCAAGTGTAATCAATAATTTTGGCTTCAATACCTTTCGTTTTCTAAAGCCTCATTGGATGTATGAGTTCAATTTAGATATCGGAGTTTCCTTACCCAATCCGCAAGATGTTCTACAAGATCAAGTTAGAAGTCAAATTGATTTCAATGCAGTTCTCAGTGGTGACGATTTAGAAATTGATTTAAACACAACACTCGAAGGGCATATTTCTGCTCAGTTGGGAATTGGCGTTAAATACTTACTTGCTCCCGAAAAAAAATGGAATCCTTACGCAGGTCTGCACCTTTCTTTTCAGAACCACATTATTATCAATACAGAAATAGATACGACAATTGTGATAGAAGGCGGTTTGAATGGATTAGGAAGTAGCGGACTTGCAGGAAATGGACGACCAAATGGTCGACTTGGAAACCTAAGTGATAGGAATGGCAATTTCGAGCCAACTATTTTTCAGTATGTCACCTTAAGTCCTAAAATTGGCATACAGCACCATTTCAGCAAGCGTTGGTTTTTGGACTTGAATATGCAATATTTTCTTGACCCTAAAACCTCTAATCAAGAAGAAAAATACCTCAACGGACTTCAATTTCGAGCAGGTCTGCACTATCGTTTTACTGGAAAAGCACGGACGTACTATGATTATTTAAAGTGAAAAAATATAATACCGTAAGCCTAGCTCTACATATTGCCTCAAGTGATTTCTTCCTTTTTGCTTCGGCAAAATATGATGATAAGAAAAATCAAAAGAAAAACGCTCCGTAGTGCGAAAGTGAACGCCTGTATGCCATTGCCAACTTGGACGGATGATACTATCCTCTTCGTCTGGTAGAATGCTACCCATATCAGGATCGGTCGTAGTTGTAAATACACCTACTCCTGAATTATCGGCAAAGTTATTCGTACCAATTTGTTGCTCTCTACTTAAAGGTGTCAAAACTTCTATTCCTCCAAACACCGCCAAGCGATTACTTAAACGATACTCCAAACTCAGCGGAATGCTCAAGAAGTGATGCTTTGGGCTGGTAGCAAGGATAAGAGAATCCTGAAAAGCAGCTTTCTGTACTTCGGAAGCATGAGTTTCCGCTCCTGTTGTCCTGTTGTTATTGCCCATCGTGTCCATCATTTCTAAGTCAACTGTAGCCATATCGGATTCAGTCAAGGAAAAAAGCGGCCGTCGGTGCACAATCCAATTCGCACCCGAACGAATGCTCCACTTAGGTTTGAAATGATACTGTATATCCGTTCCCAGTGCTAAATGCGTCTGATTATTCAAAGTAGCAATACCGCCCAGCCTCGCCGCTAGTTCCCATTTGGGAATTCTTCGAACCATTGACTCGGCAGTAATGCTCCTAGTCGCACTAGTTGATTGGATTGGGGATATGTTCATGGGAGGCACTGGTAATAATTGTTCGAGTGTTTGATTGTTCGAGTGTTTGATTGTTCGAGTGTTTGATTCTGATTTGAGAGTTGAAAGTTTTGGGGTTGGGGAAACACGGTTTGAAACGACATTACTTTTTTTCTTACGATTGACGGTTGACGGTTGACGGTTGACGAGGACTTTAGATTTTTTTGACGTTTTTTGAGATTGTTTGAAATTGTTTGAAGTTGTTTGATGGTTATCTTTAAAACTCAAATCTCCATTTTTCACTACCAATTCGTCATGACTCTCGGTTCTCAATTCCAATATCTTGTCGTCTGTCGCCTGTCGTCTGTCATCTGACTTCTCGTCTCTCAATTTCTCCTTTCCAATTTCCAATTCCCGATTTCCTGCAATCGAACGCTCCACCTCCATTTTCTCTACTGCTCTATTTTTCGACACCTGATACACGACCGCACCACTTACAGTCAAGCCCAAAAAAAGCAACAACCAGAGCAACCACCTGCGCTTCTTTTCTTCTTTTACAGGCATTTCCTGATCGAGCAAAGTGCTCATTTGAGACCAAGCGTAGTCCTCAAATTGTTTATCCAAACCGTTTTTATCAGCTTGCATTAGATTTTAATTTGTTATTTTTTTCGATTGACTTTTTCAACTGCTTGCGCGCAGCCGATAAATGCCATTTTGACGTGCCATCACTAATGCCCAACTTTTCTCCAATTTCCCGATGGTTAAATCCTTCTATCGCATACAAAATAAAGACTTCCTTAGTCGCAGGTGGCAACAATTCCACCATATTCATCAAATCTTCGTAGTACAAATTTCCCAAAGCTTCTTCACTCACCGTATCATCGCGATCTTCTAGCATCAAGAAACGCAACTGCTTCGCACTGCCCTTAAAATAGTCCGAAACACTGTGATAAATAATGCGCTTCACCCAACCTTCAAATGAACCTTTGTACGAAAAGGTGTCAATTCTTTTGAAGACTTTCAGAAAACCATTGTTCACGATTTGCATGGCAATGTCCCGATCTTTGGTATAGCGCAGCGCAATACCCATCATGATGGCAAAGTGGCGACGATAAAGCAATTCCTGAAAGGAACGCTCATTCCGCACACAGCCCTCAATGATTTCTTTTTCGGTATAGTTTGACATAGTTTTATGCAAAAATCGGTTTCTAATTTTTGGTTGCTGGGTTATAAAGATATGTCATTTTAACTCCTAAGTTAAGTACACTGTAAACTAAGTTTTATGCAATTTTTAACCAGAGGAGTTTGAGTAATAAAAGCGGTTTTTGAAAAAACTGCTTTTCTTCCTCAACACCCTTTCCGCCGCCCTCGAAAACCGCGGCGAGTGTTTTTTTTAATAAAGAAAAGCAATGGCGTTTCTCGCGTGGCAAACTTTTAAAAACATATACACAGTATTAAGTCACTATACTCTACCCTACTAAAATTGATTATATTACTTTTTCCGCCGCTTTGCGGCGAAAAAGGGGTGTTTCTCCTCCAAACCTCCTTTGCGAGCCGCCGAAGGCGGCGAGCATACACGTATTTCAAAAATAGTAGGGTAGAGTAAAGTCACTATTTCCAAGTTAGGGGAAAAAATGATATATCTGAATCCTAAAAAACAAGCCCCAATCTCAAAGCAAAACGCTTAAATAACATTCGATGTGTAGTCGTTTCCAAACTATTCCATGGACTATTGAAGGTAAATGTTCCTCTTTGTAAGCGCACACCTGCATCCAATTGCCAATGATAATCTTTGGACGAACCAAATTCCAGACCAACCGAAGGATGCAGCAACCAGCCACCTTGCGCCGCCGAGACGTTCTGATTTTCACTCTTCACCCCAATTCCATAACCGCCCGTTAGCATGATAAAAGATTGCAAACTGGTCTTCCATGAAAAAGAACGTTTGGCTTCCACAAAAAGAGGAACAATCATTTCTCGCTGCGCCAAATAGTAATAATCTACGCCCGAACCGATGGCAAGAGTATGCTTAGAATCGAGTTTGTAGCCAACGGCATAATTCAAGCCCAAACCTAAGGTGTAATCACTCGTCCAAGGCGTTGTTCCATTCAGTAAACTCAAATAAGCAGTATGCTGAATGCCACTTTCGGCGAAGGGTTTGACGTATGTTTTAGGATCTAAACCCAAACGTTCTGGTGTCTCTAAACCCTGATTAATCCTTTGAATGTCTTTTGCATCGAAGCGTACTTTTGCGCCACCTAAAATACGCATTTTTAAAGTAGCATTGGGGTAATATTTTAAAATAGTACCCCTAAACATGCTACCATCTTTCAAGTACACTACGTCTATCTTTGCTGTATCTACATACGCTGTCGTTTGCGCGGACAAGCCGAGGCAAGCGAGAAGTAATAAGTAGATAATCCATATTTTTTTCATAAAAAGTGTTTTATGGTTACTAGGATTTATGGTTGTAGTGTCGCTGAACCATAGAACACCAAACGATCGTCGCGGAATGTTTCCGCGATGCAATACGCTCATCCAACCATCTCGAACCACTTTCAAACCATTTCAAACGGTGAATCCTCTTAAACTACTTACTCACAGGTATCACACTCAACTGCTTCAATTTCTTTGGATTGCTGGCATCAAATTGATAGAAACCATCATCACCGATCACCATGAGTAATTCACTATTCGGCAAAGCAATCGCGTCATAAGTCTTGAATTTTTCGTGGTCAAGTTGCTTGATTTCTTTTTGATTTTCTACATCAAAAACTTTCAAACCACTATCACCATCGCAGAGATAAACAATGTTGTTGCGCACCGAAAGTCCGTGCGGGTTATCCATTTCGTGACTCGCAATGAGGCGCGGGTTGAAAATATCTTTCACATCAAGAATATCCAATTGATTGCTAAAGCCTTCGCAGCGTGTACCATCGCGCAAGGTGACATAAGCGGTTGTTCCTTCTACCACCACGGGGTCGCAGGCGCGCGCATGATCGAAGCGAGAAGCAAACTGTGGATTGGTGGGTTCTTCATTGTTGAAAATGAACATACCCGTGCTAGAACCAATGAAGAGTTTATCTTGGTAAGGGAAAATGGTTTCGATGTTCCAACCAACTTCAACGCTGTTGAGCAAATTCAAGCGTTCTTCAACTTTGATGTCGAATACATCCATTTTGGAGTTGTCAATGACGTAGAGAAAATCTTGATAAATGGCAAAGCGCGCGAAAGAACCACCCACGCCTGCTGGAGCATTGCTGTTGACTGCACCAGTGCTATTTCCACTCTGAGTTACAAAGTCAGCTTCGGCGGAGAAGAAAATCCCACCTCTCCAAAAATTATTTTGCCCAAAACGAGGATCGGAGCAATTGATTTCTTCAGTGATGTCCGTTTCTTCATAATCTATGATGTAGCCACGGTTTTCATCAAGTGGAAAATTGCGAATAAAAACGTCTTCTTGGCGGTCTAAAATTCTGGGTTGCGTCAGTTCACTGATATCCACCACTAATAAGTCCATATAGCTATCGGCATACAGCGTATTGCCGCGCACGGCCATATCTATATTGCCTTGTATTTCAATAAATGCAATGTTTTGAGGCGATTCTGGATTAGCATTATCAATGATGTGAATCCCTTCTTTTCGTTCATTGATGAACATATACTGTCCATAATAGTAAATCTTACCAGGATTCTTCAAAGCACGCGCTGCTTCGTAAGCAACCTCTGTCCGAAGGTCTGCTGCTTGTTTATAAATGGGATCGAAACGAACAAAAGTGCGCGTCGCCTCGCAGGCATCTTGCAGGCAACTTTGGAGTAAAAGAGTGCTCGCCAGTAGGAGCAAAACGGGAAAGTAAATCTGCTTTTTCATAGTAGGTCTGTAATTTGCTGTAGGCAGTTGGCGATTAGCTTGCCAACTGCTTAAAAAAAATAAGTTTCGGATGATTTCTCTGGCACTTGCTCGATTCTAGGATTTAAGAAACTCCAAACCTCGTAGAGATGAACTGTGGGTAGAAAAAATATCGAATATCTGATCTAAGCACCGTAGGTGCGGAATGTGGTTCTACACAGTTCATACCTACGGCATTCAGGAAAATATTTTTGTGAAATTGCTACCGACAGTTCATCCCTAACGGGATTTTAAAAATTATCGAAAATCATTGTGCTGTCTCTAGAAACGGTTTTCTATCTACGATATGCTCTCGAAAATTTCATATTCGATCAAATACAACCAGCTAGACCGCGCCTTTTAAGAAAAGGGTTGGGTAGCTGACAATTTTTATTGAAAAAAATATGGCTTTCATTGAAAAAGCGAATAAAATCAAGCCCTTTGAACTAATTTTGACATTCCGATTGTAAACATTTATGGCTTTGGAATCTTTTACCAAAGCATTTTCAGACAAAAAAGAAATCACCTTCTACCATGCTCAAAAGCTTACTTTTACTATTTGCCTTATTATTTTTCCAAACTATTTTTGCACAACGACCTCAAGGTGGACGCCCAGGCGGTGGAGAACGCCCTATGATCGAAGTAATAGGAACCGTGATGGATAGCGAAACCAATAATCCATTAGGCTACGCAACCATTACCCTATTTTCTAAGCGGGATAGCTCCGTAGTAGCAGGAACCATCACCGATGAAGAGGGGAAATTCAAAATTGAGACGCGTCCAGGTCGCTTGTTCGCTAAGGTAGAATTCATTTCTTACGAAAATGTAACCATTGAACAAATTCCATTTGAGCGTGGAAAACGATTGATTGACTTGGGAACAATTTCGCTTGCGCCCGATGCGACGACCCTTGCAGAAGTGGAAGTGCGTGCAGAAAAAAGTGAGATGCAAATGATGTTGGATAAACGCGTTTTCAATGTCGGAAAGGACTTAGCGAATATGGGTGGGTCTGCGGTAGAGATTTTGGATAATGTGCCTTCGGTGACGGTCGATGTGGAAGGAGAAGTGTCTTTGCGCGGTGGTGCAGTTCGAATTTTGGTGGATGGAAAGCCTTCGGGTCTAATCAATGAAAACAATCCCAACGGCTTACGCGCCATTCCTGCCAATCTGATTGAACGCATCGAAGTCATTACCAATCCTTCGGCGCGCTACGAAGCAGAAGGTATGACGGGCATCATTAATATTGTCCTCAAAAAAGATAAAAAGAAAGGGCTGAATGGTTCGTTTGACTTGAATGCAGGTTATCCCGAAAACTTTGGAGCAGCTGCAAATCTTAATTTTCGTAGAAATAAATTGAATTTCTTCGCCAATTACGGCGTGCGCTATCGTAGAAATCCTGGCATTGGCTTAGCGGAGCAAGAACGCTTACGTCGAGACACGCTTTTTTTCACCGACATTGCTAGAGAAGCCCTGCGTGGCGGTTGGTCGAATAACTTTCGCTTTGGCGCGGATTACTTTTTTACCGACAATGATATTCTGACGACTTCTTTCTTGTACAGCGTTGGTTTGGAAAACAATTTAACGGAGCTGGAATACAGTGATTATGTCTTTAGTCGAAACAATCGAACTGCCTTCACAGAGCGAACGGATGATGAATCGGAGAACGAAAGTAATTTGGAATATTCTTTGACTTACAAGAAGAATTTCAAGCAAAAAGGACACGAATTGACTGCTGACTTTCGCTTTCAGGATGATTCGGAAGTAGAGTCTTCAGATTTCACCGAGGTCTTTTTTGATGGTGCTGGAAATCTTTTAAATGTCCCTAATTTATTGCAGCGTTCTAACAATGATGAAAGCTCCACTCGTGCCCTAATTCGCGTGGATTACGTTTATCCTTTTAGCGAAAACGGGCGTTTTGAAATCGGTTATCAAGGCTCGCTGCGGACGATAGATAATGATTATTTGGTAGAGGAACTGAATGATGGACAATGGAAAAGTTTGCCCGGCTTGTCCAATGATTTTAATTATGACGAAAACATTCATGGGCTGTACGCCACTTTCGGCAATAAAGTCAATAAATTCTCCTACCAATTTGGCTTGCGTGCGGAACATTCGGATGTACGCACGGAATTGGAGCAAACCAACGAAGTGAATGATCGCCAATACGCCAATCTTTTCCCAAGTGCCTTTTTTACCTATGACTTACCCAAAGGAAATGCAGTGCAACTGAGCTACAGTCGCCGCATTCGTCGTCCGCGCTTTTGGGATTTAAATCCATTTTTTACGTTCAGCGATGCTCGAAATTTTTTTGCAGGCAATCCAAATCTCGACCCAGAGTTGACCGACTCTTATGAGTTAGGGCACATCAAATACTGGGAAAAAGGAACATTGAGTTCCTCGGTTTATTACCGCCATACCGAAGATGTGATTCAGCGACTCTTCACTGCTGATGAGCAAGGCAATACCGTTCGTCGTCCCGAAAATATTGCGACCGAAAACAGCTATGGGTTAGAATTTACTTATTCTTACAATCCAGTAAAATGGTGGCGCATCAATGGCGATTTTAACTTCTTCCGAGCCATCACTTCGGGTGAATTTGTCAATGCGGAAGGTGTCACGCGTCAATTGGATGCGGATGCTTTGACTTGGTTCACGCGCCTGACTTCGCGCACCACTTTTGGAAAAAATACCGACTTGCAAGTACGTGTTAACTATCGTGCTCCCAGAGTTCGCCCGCAAGGCAAAACCAGAGCGATTACTAGCGTTGATTTGGGATTAAGTAGAGACATCCTAAAAGGTAATGGAACGCTTACTTTGAGTGTCCGCGATTTATTCAATTCTAGAAAATACCGCTACGTCATCGAAGAAGCTGATTTCTACTCGGAAAATCTTTTCCAAAGACGCGCGCGCCAAGCGACTTTGACCTTTAATTATCGCTTGAACCAGAAGAAGCGGCGAGGTGGAAGAGGCAATCGTGGAGACTATGGCGGTGGTGGAGAAGGGGAATTCTAGGAGCAGAATTTTTACTGCGTCTCCGTCCAATTTAAATTATTCACATTTGCTGCAATTTCTTGCCCTGCTTCCAAGCCCACTTCGTTATCCTGCGTGGTATGAATACCTCCATAAAATCGCGAATCTGCCGTTTCTTCTGCCACTTCCCAAAAAGTGTTAAAAGCACGAGGTATAAAATCCACATCGCGCACCTCATCGCGTTCACGACCGACGTGTGCGCTATCTACAAAAGTGAAATTGTTGCCATACAAGTCAATCATGACGGTAGCTGCCGTAGCGGCTTGAATGGCGTGACCAGAAGGAAAAGATGGAAAAGGTGGATCGGGCCAAAAAGATTCCCATTCTTGATCAATAAATTGTGGAATGAATGTATTCGGTCGCTCCGAAAAGAAGTGATATTTCCACTTCCAGCATAAGATGAAAGCATCCGCAACGGACATCCCAATACGTGCATAGGTTTGGGCACATTTTATGAGCGAAGGTTGTTTGGCTTTTATGGCAATGGTCGCGAGATAATAGGAATGTCCAGGCGGCGTGAAAGTCTCGTCAGGATCGTCGCCCCACCAAATGGCGGCTTCTTTTTCTGCTTGGGTTAATACTAAATCTTTTTCGTAAACTTCTAGAAATTGCTGATAGTAAGGCGAACCGACAGTCGTATCATAAGGAATCATTTCAGGATTGGGAATGGCCGCATTTTGAGCCAAAAAAGTACGATTCTTTCCCCAGTGAGGATGCAGCGGATGGTGACTAAACGACTGGGCAAACAAAGGTGGTTTCCAAGAACCCAAATGATTGGGATGTTTCCATTCTTTATCAAAGTTTTTCAAATAAGCACGATGTCCGCCATCACTTTTTGACCATTCAAAAATGCTTTGGGCAATTGCTTGTCCATAGGCAACGGAGCGTTCTTGAGTCGCTTCATCTATTTCATTAATGCTGACTAGCAGCAAGGCTTCTAAAGAATCAATTTTGACGATATTGCTATCCGCAGTTTGAATGTACAAATGCTTCAAAATAGCCGCTTGCCCAGCATTCAAAGCGAGTTTCCAGTTGTATTTTTGAGCTTTTTCGGGCAACGGCAAATCATTCAATTCATTCAACTGCCCTACTAGAGAATTGTAGTTTTCCTCGCCATGTACCATGGTTTCGTACATCGTCAAACCAATGTAGCCCAAGCAGCGAGAAGCAAAGGTTGGAGAATTGGCAGGCGTATGTTGAGTGACGTGGAGCGTCATTTCTGCCCATTTGGTGGCGATTTGGTGGTCTTGGAGGTGGAGTTTTGGAGGTTGTTGTTCCTCACATCCGAAGAGCAAAAAAATAGAAAGAATAAATATTGAAAAACGATTGTACATAGATAGTTTGAAATAAAATTTAGCCAACTGCAAATTCTGTAAACTGCCTTACTGCTGGATTATGAAAAGCAAAAACGATCTCTTCTTTCTTGATTCCTTTCTCCACCAGTTCATCGCCTATCAGTTCTTCTGTATTGTTATTCAACACCCAAATTTTATCATTCTTTATTTGAAAATGAAATAAGCAAGAGTAGTGAAAATGGCTTTTTCCCCAACCAATTCTCATTAATTGATAGTGATTTCTCTCATCATCATAAATCAACTCTGTAGAAATCTCTGAATCATTATCTTTGTACACTTCTTCAGTGTATTCTTCAAGAAAGGTCTTGAGCAATTTTTCTAATTCATTTATTCTATCCATTTTTCTATCGTTATTTTCTCTGGATCGAAAACTACTATTTTTAACTTGTAGTATGAGATTAGCTTTTGTATGAATGGCTTTTGAAAGAAGGTATCATACTCAATTTTGGGTACAGCTAGAAATAAATCCCTATCTGGTTCTTGCTCTTGAAGTGCCAGAAAATAAGTTTGAAATTGCCCCAGTGCTTGGTGCATTTCATAAGTCTTAGACTGTTAAATGAAACTTTTAATCTCTACTAATATCTTTCTTTTCCCTTTTGTTGCCGCGACTAATTTCTCCGCTCCAAGATCAACATTATAATCAGTGCCATCTGCCTCCAGTATATAAGGATCATAATTCACATTCCACTTATCTTTAGTAAGCGCTTCTTTCACTATATCATGATAAATATCTTTTGCTGCCATATCTTCAAATTTACAATTTTATCGAATACGAAACAATATAGAAATTCAGTTTTTCAGCTCATAGGCAACCAAACTTTCCCCACTCCTTCCAAACAAAAACAAATCTCCAACCCAAACAACTTCCTTCACATCGCCCCGAATATTTAAACCCGAAACGCGCTGATTTACATACTCAAAACCACCTTCGCCATCGCCTTGAAAAAGTATTCCATAATTCGCATCCATTTTACCTAGTCGCAATTTGAGATGACTGTTATTTCCACAAAGCAGAAGATCTTCTTTGCCATCTTCATTGAAATCTAAAATCGTAATGCTTTGAATAGGAGCGTATTGTACTTCTTTGGGCAAATTTACTTTTTGGTATTTTCCATCAGCTTGACTCAATAAGACAATACTAGATAAAGTGTTGATTTCCAGAGTATTCATTTTGGATAATTCGCGAGGAGAGAACAAATCTTCCATTCCAATATTCGCGTAACTTTCGTAAGTGGTGAATTGGGAGCGGTAGGAAACGAGTTGTTTGAGTAATTCATCGCGCGTGAGGTACGGATAAGATTTGCCGTCAATATAGTAGCTGAAAACTGGGTCAATGGAGCCGTTTTTGTCGAGATCAGCGTAATATAATTGAGCAGGTTCTTTATTGGTTGCTTGGATTTGAGTATTCGTTCCTAGATTGCCTAAGATAAAATCAGGTTGACCATCTTTATTCAAATCTGCGGTTTTAATGGTGTTCCAGAAGCCTTGGTATTCGGCATCCAGATATTGCTGTGTTGCATCTGCTAGTTTCCCATCTTTATTCAAAAAAATGCTGATTGCCGACCATTCTCCGACGGTTACTAAATCTAGTTGTCCATCTTGATTAACATCTGCAATCGTGGCATCTGTTACTAAAGAAAGCTCAAACAGTCTGGTACTCATTTCTTTTGTTGCCGTTCTAAAATTCCCTTTGCCATCGTTCAATAAAATTTGACTATTGTAGGATTCTGGATAACGTCCTGGCACACATCCACCACCTAAAAATAGGTCTGGAAAACCATCTTGATTAAAGTCCAACGTTTCAAGACAAGAGCTATTCATCACTGGTAGATTTGTCTCGCTCTTGCTAAAACTTCCTGTACCATCATTCAAGTACAAACGATCTTTCAAACGATAGTTTTTAATCTCCAAATCGTGATAGCCACCGCTCGCTACATAAATATCCAACCAACCATCTCCATTCGCATCCAAAACAATGGCGTCGCTATCTACACTTGCTTGATCTTGCTCAAAAGCGGCGATATTTTGCTTTTTGAACTGCCGATTAGTAGTCTGGAAATACAAACTCGCGGCTTGTCCTTTCGCACCACCAATAAAAACATCTTCTAGTCCATCTTTATTAAAATCAGCTTTAAGTAAGCAAGGGGATTGATGAGATAATTCGCTAATTAACAGACTTTGGCGATCAAAGTCTCGTTTTATCCATGGTTTGGATTGATGTTGAATAGGAGAGGGGACTTCTTGGAAAACGCTTGCAATTTTTACTGCCTTTTGCTTTGCTGTCTCTGCATTTTTTTCTGCAAGTATAATTTTTTGATTGATCGCTAAATCGTATTGTTTTTCTATTTTCCCATTATTCCAATGAACT
>JBCDFY010000128.1:0-21140 GCA_039176995.1 Bacteroidota bacterium | reverse complement strand
GATTAAGTAGGACTTATGCGAAAATATTCAAAGAAAAAATGACAGCGGCTCCACACAGCTTATAAATTCCTCCACTTAGCATATTTTAATTGTAAGCAACTGATTTTCAAGGTAAATTTGAGTAAAAAAGAATATGAAATATATATTTTTATTTTACTCATTTGTAATTTTCCTGTCTTATAATTCTCAGACAAATAATGATAAAGACTCTTACAAACCAATTGACGGACCTTGCCAAGGCTGCGAAGCTATTTATGAATATGGAAATGAGCCGCTTAGCAATCTTGATACTTTTCCAGATTTTGAATACACTGGACCTAAGCTGAAAGTTACAGGCATAGTCTATCAAAAGGATGGGAAAACACCTGCTGCTGATGTGATCGTTTATGCTTATCATACTGACCGAAATGGCATTTATCCAAAAAAAGAGAACTCAAAAGGCTGGGAGAGAAGACACGGCTATTTGAGAGCTTGGGTGAAAACGAATGCAGATGGAAAATACACTTTCTATACATTTCGACCTGCTGCTTACCCTAATCGAGACATCCCAGAGCACATTCATCTTACCATAAAAGAACCGAATAAAAATGAATATTACATTGATGATGTTGTCTTCGATGATGATCCTCTGTTGACAACGGGAAAACGCAAAAAGCGACGAAATCGAGGCGGTTCAGGTATTGTAGTACTGGAAAAGGAAAGTGATTTGCTGCTCGGGAGAAGAGATATCATCCTAGGAAGAAATATTCCCGATTACAGATAGTGACTTGAAATTGCATAATAAAAAAGTGTCAACAGATTCATTCTGCTGACACTTCTTTAATCAGGATTGATTGTATTTTGATTTTATCAAATCAATAACTTTTACGATCCCAAATAATTCTTCAACAACTTACTGCGATTCGCAGAACGTAATTTATTGATCGCTTTATCTTTAATCTGACGCACACGCTCTCTCGTCAAGCCAAAACGTTCTCCAATATCTTCCAACGACATTGGATGCTCTACGCCAATTCCAAAATACAACTTAATCACATCACACTGTCGATCAGTCAACGTACTTAAAGAACGCTCAATCTCGCGGCGCAAAGATTCATTATATTCTAGTTTCTGATCTGTTTTCGGTGTTGTACTATTTTCTAATACATCCAATAGCGAGTTATCCTCTCCTTCTACGAAAGGCGCATCCATAGAAACGTGTCTAGCAGCTACGCCTAGTGTTGTTTCTACTTCCTCTGTAGGAATCTGCAACTGCTCTGCCAATTCATCAGCAGATGGTTCGCGTTCATATTCTTGCTCCAATTCAGAAAATGCCTTGTTGATTTTGTTCAAAGAACCAACCTTATTCAACGGCAAACGAACGATACGCGATTGCTCTGCCAAGGCTTGAAGAATAGACTGGCGAATCCACCAAACGGCGTAAGAAATAAATTTGAAACCACGTGTTTCATCGAATCGTTGTGCTGCTTTGATCAAACCCAAATTTCCTTCATTAATCAAGTCACTCAAGGATAAACCTTGATTTTGGTATTGCTTGGCAACCGAAACCACGAAACGTAAATTGGCTTTGGTGAGTTTTTCTAGTGCAATTTGATCTCCTTGCTTAATACGTTTTGCTAAATCCACTTCCTCCTCTGGCGTCAATAAGTCCACTTTACCAATTTCCTGTAAATATTTCTCTAAGGACTGACTTTCTCTATTGGTAATAGACTTGGTAATCTTTAGCTGTCTCATGCAGTATTTTTCTGTTTAGAATTGAATTTGTTTTCTTGTTACGAGAGTAGTAACAACATGAGTTTCTATTAGGTTATAAAATATGAAGGAATTCTCATATGAGAACATCGTGCAAAGATAAATGAACTCTTTTTCTCAAACAAGAGGTCAATTGTCGAGAATTTTGCAGGGTAAGTTAAAGATTTAATTTGTATTTAGTCTAAATAATAATGGTAAAATGGTAAAATGGTAAAAGGCTATTAGATAAAGAATAAATTATTGCAGAATAATTCAGGCAATTGATTGTCTGTTGATTACTTATTTATCCTTTTTTCAATTCTTCTTTTCAGTGCCTTTAGAATCTTAGTGATTTCTACAATTTCTTCCTTGTCTGTCGCGCTATATGCTTCACTGATTGAATAAGAACGATTTTTCAATATCGCAAAATCCCAGTTCCGACCAATGATATAACCTCCAAATATTGCTTTCTTATCTTCTGATTGCGATTGGACAACTAGCATCGCCAATAGCAATTGAGCAACAGGATCATTTTTAGCTTCCATCTCTTTTTTGAGTTCTTGCAAAAAGAAAAAAGGAGCTTTCGGACTTGCCCAACCTCGTGCAATCACTAAATCCATGATTCCTTTTAACTCTACTTCATCTACTTTTCCTGAAATGGGAAGCTCCAAAATAGAGAATAATTCATTTGGTCAAAATCTACCAAATCGAATATGGAATTGACAAATTTTGCAGTCAACTCCGTTTTGTTCCAATTCCGAACATACTTGAATGCCCTTTCTCTAATACGCTCCAAAGATTTTTGCTCGAAATCAGATAGTTCAATTGATTTGATTGCTAACCATTCCTGCATTTGTTGGTTCTCTACTTGATAATCCAAGTGGAAAGTATCTACTACTTCTGCTTCCGTCCAGTCATTGAATGATTTCATAAAACACAATTTCCTACAAAAATAAAGCTATTATTATCAAGATGAGAGCGTTAGAGAGACGTTAAAAATCCTCTGCGTGATATAGGGTATTAAACATTCCAAGTGTTCTAAAGTCAAAAGAAAACAACTGTTAGCATAAACGTAAACGGTCAAACTGAAAACTGACAAACTGCTAACTTTTATACAGTAACTATGACAACTACACAGCAAATCAAGCACCTCTACGCGCGTGCAGGTTTTGGGTTGAGTCCTGATGAATGGGAATCTACCAAAACCGCTAGTCTTTCCGATGCTCTGGAGAGGTTGTTTGCACCCAATCAGATTCAAGTGTTACAAGCTCCACAAGTAACACAAATTAGTCGCGACATGAGCGGCAAGCAGAAAAAAGAAGCCCGCATTCTGCAGCGAAAGTCACTCAACAAACAGAAAGCAGCATGGATTGATCGCTTGGCAAATCCAAAAGAAAATGCGCTACTCGAACGAATGTCGCTCTTTTGGCATGGTCATTTTGCTTGCATTTCAAGACGCCCAAAACTCGCCGTGCAACAGATCAATACGATTCGTCAACACGCTTTAGGCAGCTTTCGTCACTTGTTATTGGCTATTGCCAAAGATGCTGCCATGATTCGTTTCCTAAACAATCAACAGAACAGAAAAGAAAGCCCAAACGAAAATTTTGCACGCGAAGTACTAGAACTCTTCACCATCGGTCGAGGCAATTATACGGAGCAAGACATCAAAGAAGCAGCGCGTGCCTTCACAGGTTGGTCTAGCAACAATCAAGGGGAATTTGTCTTCCGAAAATGGGCACACGATGAAGGCGAGAAGACCTTCTTCGGGAAAACAGGTAATTGGAATGGAGATGATATTATTGATCTAATTTTGGGGCGAAAAGAGACGGCATTGTTTCTGACGCGCAAAGTTTATCGTTATTTCGTCAACCCTAAAGTGGACGAAGATCGCGTTTATCAACTCGCTAAATCTTTCTATCAATCCAATTACAATATTGGTAACTTGATGCGCCAAATTTTTGAAAGTGAATGGTTTTATGCACCCGAAAATGTAGGTGTAAAAATCAAATCACCGATAGATTTAATGGCAGGTATTATTCGCACTTTGGATGCCGAATTCCCTGCTCCAGCACCTTTAATGCGCTTGCAGCGTCTGCTTGGTCAAGAACTCTTCAATCCACCAAATGTAGCAGGTTGGAAAGGCGATCAAAGCTGGATAGACCATGCCACTTTGATGATGCGCTTGAATATGGCGAATCATTTTGTGAGTCTTTCACGAAAAGAGCAAGGAAAGCATCGGAAAGAAGCGGTGCAAGAAATGATGAGTGAAATGCAGCAAGAAAATTTCTCGGAAGAAGGCAAGGTCTATATCACCTTTGAGCCGATCGTGAAGGCGTTGGCAAATAAAACTGCAGATGAAATATTTGAAGAATTGATTGCTTATTTGCTACTGGCTAAACCTTCTTTGTCAAGGAGCGAAGTAGAGAAATTTGCACTAAAAAATAGTCGATCGCAGTATATTCAGTCCATGATGTTACGATTGATGAGTTTACCTGAATATCAGATGTGCTAGGATGAGAATGCGGATTGAACAGATTGAACTGATCTTCACGGATTTCTAAGTAAGTACGATGTTGGATTTGTGATGTCGGATTTTGGATAGTAATCCATTCATAATCAATTTTTTATATGATGTTTGCTTGCAAAAATAAATGCCTCTAGGCACTTACTGATCCTGAAAATTCTATAGTCCTGCAAATCCTGATTCTGACAAAAAAACTACACCATGAAAAGAAGAAATTTTCTAAAAAATACGGCTTTCGGGTCAAGTACACTACTCGTTCCTAACTTCTTGCAATCATATTCACCAGAGAGATTATACAACAGCCGCTCCGAAAAAATCCTAGTGGTCATCCAACTCTCCGGTGGCAACGACGGCTTGAATACCATTATTCCTTATCGCAATGATGTGTATTACAAAAAGCGTCCAACGCTGGCGATCGGGAAAGACGAAGTGCTCAAAGTGGAAGAGGAACTGGGTTTCAATCCTTCCTTGGCGGCTTTGCAACCTTTGTACGAAAATGGTGAAATGACCGTCATCAACAGCGTCGGCTACCCCAATCCTGATCGTTCGCATTTTCGTTCGATGGACATTTGGCATACAGGAAGCGGCAGTGAGGACTATTGGGCGACAGGTTGGTTAGGGCGCTATCTGGATAGCAACTGCATGAATTGTCTATCGCCGCATCATATGTTGGAATTGGATGAAAGCTTGAGTTTAGCGATGAAAGGTGAGCAGCGAAGTGGTTTTGCAGCAGAAAATATAAATCAATTGCAGCGGATCACCAAAAATCGTTTCTTGAAAGCAGCGGCAAAGCACGAGCATCATCACGAAGAAGAAAATATTGCGTATCTCTACAAAACAATGATTGAGACACAACAATCTGCGAATTATTTATACGAAAAATCAAAGGTGCATAAATCAACCGTAGACTATCCACAAGATGCCTTTGGGAAAGATTTGAAGCAAATTGCGGAGTTGATTACTGCTGATACCGATACTCGGATTTACTATGTCAGTTTAAGTGGTTTTGATACGCATGCTTTCCAAAAAAATCCACAAAATCGCTCGTTGAAAGGCTATGCTGATGGCGTCGCAGCTTTTATCAATGACTTAAAATCCAACGACTTATTCAATGATGTTACCATTTTGACGTTCTCTGAATTTGGGCGACGAGTGAAGCAAAACGCCAGCGGGGGTACCGATCATGGAACGGCAAACAATGTCTTCGTGATGAGCGGAAATTTGAAAAATGCAGGTTTCTACAATGCTGCACCAGATTTAACCGATTTAGAAAACGGAGATCTGAAATTTGAGATCGATTTCAGGCGCGTGTATTCGAGTTTGCTAGAAGATTGGCTGAATGCGGATGCGAGTCAAGTTTTGAATGGGAGATTTGATAAGTTGAAACTAACATAAACAACATCAGCATTCTAGGTGCGTTTCATGTAAAAACATTTTACTCATGAAAAACGCACTTCTACTTTTCTTCCTACTCTCCACTCTTTCCAGCTTTGCCCAAAATGACGATTGGATTTCGTTTCCACTAGAAACGGGTATTTGGACAAATTTTACCCATCAAGTGGGCGATGGTGAGAATTCCTTTCCTGATGTCAGCTATCACTATTCGATTTTGGGCGACACTATAATTGAGGAAAAGATATACTTCAAACTCATCGTTAATTCGGATAGTGTGAGTTGGTACAATCCTCGTTCTCCACAAGTCAATGTTTACGTAGGGGCGATTCGGCAAGAAGATCGTCGGGTGTTTTTCATTCCAAAAAATTCCATCGCAGTAGATACTTTATATGATTTCAATATCGAAGTTGGAGATACAACTTATCGCTATGCAGAAGAAGAAAATAACAACTGTGACCCTGATCTGCCATCACAATATTGCTCTGTTTCTCAACTGATTAGGATAGACACCCTTGCTTGGTCAGATGGAACTGCTAGACGAGCGTATCGTTTTCGCATTTTCGCAGATAATTGGGGCAATGAAGAAGGGGAATATTCTTACTCTTGGATAGAAGGTATTGGAAGTACAACAGGATTTTTTGGCGAGCAAGATTATATGCACAATTTGCATTATGCTACGCATTCACCTCATTATTGGCAAGAGTTGTTGTGTATGGAGGATCGTGGAGAGCTACTTTACACAGGTGAATCTTATGATGGCGAGTGTAATTTGATTTTGGATATACTGGATGCCACGCAAACTGACCTACCAATTCAAATCAATATTTTTCCAAATCCCACTAATAATTCTATTGAAATTCAACTAGACAATTCTGCGTTATTGAAAAATCTACAATATCAATGGTCAGATTATACAGGAAAGGTGCTCACGGATTGGCGATCGGTTAAGCAGAATAATTCACGATTAGACTTGGCGCAACTACCAAATGGCTTACTTTTCTTAACGATCAGCGATGGACAAAAACAGCTGACTCGAAAAGTAGTCAAGATGGAGAACTGATGCGTTTTTGATTGTTTACCCTTGTCTTTTAAACCCTGATGGATTTGGATAGACTCGACGTCCATCCAAATCCAAAACAAGTCGCTCTCAACAGGCACTCTCAGTATTTGTGCAATTTGACACACATACAGCGTTTTACTAAAATGTAACGTCCGCTAAAGCTGCATTCTTCGCACGCTTGCGCTCGTGCTCTTTCAAAAGCGTTTTACGCAGGCGGATTGTTTCGGGCGTCACTTCGACGTACTCATCGCCTTGAATATATTCAAGAGCTTCTTCCAGAGTAAACTTAATCGGCGGCACAATTCTTGTTTTTGCATCTGCGCCTGCAGAACGCATATTGGTCAATTTCTTTGCTTTTGTCAAATTTACCACCATATCACCTGGACGTGCATTTTCTCCTACGACTTGGCCTTCGTAAATTTCTTGATTCGGATCAACGAAAAATTTACCGCGATCTTGCAAGTTATTGATACTATAAGGAATCGCCTTTCCATTTTCCATTGAAATCAGAGAACCATTTTGGCGACCTGGAATTTCGCCTTTGTGAGGCTGATAATCCAAGAAACGATGTGTCATAATCGCTTCGCCCGCAGTAGCCGTAATCATTTGACTACGCAAACCAATGATTCCACGTGAAGGAATCTCAAAACGCAAGAGCATTCGATCTCCTTTAGGCTCCATAGAAAGCATCGTTCCTTTTCGGCGCGTCACCATTTCGATGGCTTTTCCAGATACATTTTCTGGCAAATCAATGGTCAACTCTTCAATGGGTTCGTTGCTGACTCCATGAATTTGCTTGACAATAACTTGTGGCTGACCAATCTGCAATTCATAACCTTCCCTACGCATGGTCTCTATCAAAACAGAAAGGTGCAATACGCCACGGCCAAATACGCGAAAAGAGTCTGCAGAATTAGTTGGTTCTACACGTAAGGCTAAATTTTTCTCCAATTCTTTCTCCAAACGATCATGAATATGACGAGAAGTAACAAATTTACCTTCGCGACCAAAGAATGGAGAGTCATTGATCGTGAACAACATACTCATTGTGGGTTCGTCAATGGAAATTGGAGGTAAGGCTTCTGGATTTTCGGCATCTGCAATCGTGTCTCCGATTTCAAAACCTTCTACACCGACTACTGCACAAATATCTCCTGCTTGAACACTTTCTGCTTTCACTTTCTGCATTCCGCTAAAAGTGTACAACCCTTTGATATTGTGCTTGGTGTTTTTATCGTCTTTTTTAGCTAAAGTAACCCGCTGGTTGGCTTTCAAAGAACCACGTTGCAAACGACCAATTGCAATACGGCCGATGTAAGAAGAATAGTCCAAAGAGGTGACTAGCATTTGCAAGTTTCCTTCTTCCACTTGTGGTTCTGGCACATAATCTACGATCAAATCCAATAAAGCATTGATATTATCGGTTGGTTGCTGCCAATCTTCACTCATCCAGCCATTCTTAGCTGAACCAAAAATAGTCGGAAACTCTAATTGTTCCTCTGTCGCATCCAACGCAAACATCAAGTCAAACACAGCTTCTTGTACTTCTTCTGGCGTACAGTTCTCTTTATCTACTTTGTTGACGACTAGAATGGGTTTCAATCCTAACTCCAATGCTTTTTGCAAGACAAAACGCGTTTGTGGCATTGGTCCTTCAAAAGCATCCACTAGCAAAATTGCCGCATCTGCCATGTTCAATACGCGTTCTACTTCTCCACCGAAATCGCTGTGACCAGGAGTGTCAATCACGTTAATTTTTACACCTTTATAATTGATCGAAGCATTTTTAGAAAGAATCGTAATTCCACGTTCGCGCTCCAATTCATTGTTGTCCATAATCAATTCACCTGGCTTTTCATGCTCGCCAAACAAATCTCCTGCGTGCAGCATACGATCAACGAGGGTCGTTTTTCCGTGATCGACGTGCGCAATAATCGCCACATTTCGGATGGATAATGCCATATTTTATTCCTTATTTAGCGGCTTTTGAACAATTAAAAACAAGTATCTCAAAACAACACTTAATTCCTTGATTTTCAGTTCAAAACGCCTAATTTTTATCAGGTATCGAAAAACGCCGCAAAGCTACGATTATTATTGATTGGAGAAGATTTTTTGGGTAAATAAATTTCGTAGATAGGTCAGAAAAGAAGGAAAGGTAAGATCTTGACTATTTGAAGTTCGGCGGAAATGTTTTTGAGGTGAAAGATTATTTTTCAATAGTCATTCACCTCAAAGAGTACCTATTCTACTAAATGATCTATCAAGCTATCGTCATCCAGTGATGGATTTTTAGGATCTGGTCCGTACTGGTTAGTACCGTAGTCGCCTTCGGTCGCTGCTAAAATGAGGTTGTAAATTGGAATTAAAATGAACCAACCACTCTTTCCTACATCGTGCATTCTGCGAACCGCAACAGCAAGAGAAGGAATAAACACTGCTAAGGAATATATAGTATTAGTACCAAACTCTAGTAATCCTAATGCGCCGTCTAAAAAGCCCAGTCCAAAAGAAATAAGGAAATTGAAAAGCACGAAATACCAATATTCTGAGCGTCTAGCTCTTCCTTCGAATACGGCATATCTTTGAAGAACTTCTAAATAGTAATTCATCATTTGCAAATTTTAAAGTTAATAATTTGCTCAATTTATGTAATATTCCTCTTTGTGACAAAAAAATGATGAAATTTAGTCAGCTTCTTTGTTTTTAAGCAGACAAAAACACGATCATTATGAACATTCCCAATCTATCGGTCTCGTCGAGCGTTTTAGCAAAAAATAGATTATAAATTTATATCAAAACTAACATGAAATACTTATCAATTATAGTAGCTGCATTGATGCTTTTTGCTTGCAATACGAATAAAAATGGTAATGCATCAATGGAAAAGGAAGGTAAACCAGCAATGGTAGCTCAAGAAGCAGAACTGGACTATTCAGAACTTTCAATAGCTACTTTTGCAGGTGGCTGTTTTTGGTGTACAGAAGCCGTTTTCGAGCGCACCAAAGGTGTGAAAGACGTCGTTTCTGGCTATACAGGTGGACAAACAAAAAATCCAACTTACCAAACCATCGGAACGGGAAGAACAGGTCATGCGGAAGCCGTAGAAATTTACTATGATTCTACGATTATCACTTACCCTAAACTGGTAGAAATTTTCTTTGTCGCACACGATCCAACGCAACTCAATCGTCAAGGACCAGATGTAGGAACGCAGTATCGCTCAGATATTTTCTACCGCAATGAAGCAGAGAAAGCAATCATTGAAGAGCATATTCAATACCTGACCGAACAAGAGAAATTTCCACGTAAGATTGTAACTAAAATTACACCTTTTGAGAAGTTCTATATTGCAGAAGACTATCACCAAGATTATTACGAGCTACATCCTGAAAATCCATATATCCAAAACGTTTCGCGCCCAAAAGTGGAGAAGTTTTTGAAAGTTTATAAAGAGGATTGGGTGAAGGAGAAATATAAAGGTGATGGAAAGATGAAAGCAGCGAATTAGGAATATTCCATGCCAAATGAGAGTGTTACAAGAAATGACGCTCTCATTCTTTGCGTCTTTGCGTCTTTGCTTGCTATCTTTGCCCAAAAAACAATATGCGCCTTATTCTACTACTCACTATTTCTCTACTCTTTTTCCAATGCGGTGATAAGAAAAAAGAAGCGACTACCGCTTCTACCGATACCTTAACTACTACTACTTCAAGCTCCGATTTCGAGAGTATTCCAAGAGAAAAAATGGAATTCCTTTGGAACAATTGTGGCAGCATTGACTTTATTGTCATTGACCAGCCGTACAGCATTAGTGCTAATAACCAACAGCAAGCACGCGCTTTTCTGCGTCATGTTTCTATGGATGTTGCGACGCCGATTAGCAACTGTAAAAAAACGGCGACTATTAGTTATTTAGGAAGCGATGGAATACTCTTAGATGCAGATTTGTATTTCGCAGACTTAAATACAGGTTGTAATTACTTTGTCTTTTACGAAGAAGGTAAGCCAAAATACGCTAATAGAATCACTCAAGAAGGATTCGATTATTACAAGCAAATCTTTGGAAGTGTGCAAGTGCAAACGGAAGAAAAATAAGATTACAATAATGCGAAAAGTCTAGCTTAAACAAACTAGAACAATATCAAACAGCGAAGCTTTTAAACACTTTCAAACTAGGACTGCATGCAGCAACCAACGCTCATTTTTGGACGACATCCAGTGATAGATGCCATCAATACTGGACAAAGTGTAGATAAGATTTTCTTGCAACAAGGAACGCGGGGTGAATTTGAGAAAGAGGTGCGCCAGTTGAGTAAATTACATGATATTCCAGTACGCGTTATTCCCAAAGAGCGCATGAATAAAATGACCCGCAAAAATCATCAAGGTATCATTGCCTATCTTTCCTTGATTCGCTATTATAAGATTGAGGATGTGCTGCCAATGATTTACGAGAAAGGCGAAACGCCTTTACTACTCATTTTAGATGGCGTAACCGATGTTCGCAACTTTGGGGCAATCGCCCGCTCTGCGGTTTGCTGTGGCGTTCATGCCATCATTATTCCAAGTAAAGGTACCGCACAAATTAATGCAGAGGCTATCAAGACTTCTGCGGGGGCTATTCACAGCATTCCCATTTGTAGAGAGCGAAGTTTAGTGAATACACTTGAGCAACTCCAAAATGCTGGAGTTCAGGCTTTTGCGAGTGCTTTGTCTGCGAATAAATCCATTTCTACTACTGATTTCTCTGTACCAACGGCGATTATTATGGGGTCAGAAGATCAAGGGGTGAGCAAAGCTCTATTGGCGAAAACAGAACATTTTATCATTCCACAGAGCGATCAGACGAATTCTTTCAATGTATCGGTAGCGACGGGAATTATTTTGTACGAGGTGATGCGGCAGCGAGCATCCACGAAATAACCTATTTATGCAACTATTTACCACAGTAGTCATAATGGTTAGTTTCACATAGATCATAGTAGCTGCTTCCCGCTTCTGAAGGAAAAATTGAGCTTTCAAGTAACTTCTATGATAAGATAAGACCATCCTCCTACGGCTTGAGTAGTCTTATAAACTACGTGCACTCTATGAAAATGCTAATGAGCTATGTGGTAAACAGTTACCTATTTATTTAAGTACCAATTACATCTATTTCATATTCGAAGGCAGATATTAAACGTGTAAAGTCTTTAGTATTTGCAGTTATAATTTGTTTTATGCCAGTTTGGTTAGCACTTTCTAAAATAATGGCATCATTAGCTCCAATCTTTGGATCAAAAGGTGCTTTAGTCAAAACACTATATGCTTCGATTAAAGAATGAGCAGCGGCAAATAGGTCGAATTGTTCTCGTTTTGCTTTTTTAAATCATTGAATAGCTGCTGTATGTTTAGGATGATTTTAACATAGAAAGCAACCAACACAGAACTATCAATCAATGTCTTCATAATCCTAATAACTTCTGTTCACGACTCAATCTGTCTTCCATAACCAAGTCTTGTTTTGGCATATTAACCGTACTATTTAAAAAAATAAATCCATTTTCTTCCACATATAAGCTATTTTCATTTAGAGGCTCTATTATAATTTGATTACCTTCTTGATTGAGTTGCAAATTCATGTTTTCTCGAATTCCTAGTGCTTCCCGAATTTTTTTGGGAATCAATATTCTACCATATCTATCTAAAGTGATTGTCATAAATTTATTTTTTTAGTAAATTACTTTAAAAATTGGCAAGAGTCAAATAGCTTATCATTTTTATTACTCAACCATAGTGAAAAATAGGTGTTTAGTTGACAAATGAATAAAAACACACACCAATGCTAGGATGGCGATTTGGCGAATACGTACCAGGACAAGAAGGTTCTATTTTTGACAAGCTCTTGAAATTGTTTCAAGAGCTGTTGATTTATACTTCGGGAGATGTGAGCGAGGCTTTGTCTTGGTTAACGCAATTGGATAAACAATATGGCTTGACCAACGAGCAGTACGGCATGGCAGATTTTATACAGGATTTGATCGACCAAGGTTATATTCGACAGCAAGATGAGCAGAACCCCAACTTTGTGCCTTCTTCTAAAATGGAAATTGGGATGCGCCAAAAAGCATTAGATGATGTTTTTGGGCAACTAAAAAAATCTAAGCGAGGGAATCATAGCACGCGTTACGGTGGGAGAGGCGACGAACGTGCGGCAGAGTTGCGTCCATACGAATTTGGAGATAGCTTGGATAAATTGGCCGTCTCTGAAACGCTTCGCAACGCGCAAATCAATCATGGAATTGATGATTTCCGATTGACGCATCAGGATTTGGAAGTGCATGAGACTTTCTATCAAAGCCAAACGAGTACGGTTTTGATGATTGACATTTCGCACTCTATGATTTTGTATGGCGAAGACCGCATTACGCCAGCCAAGAAAGTAGCGATGGCTTTATCTGAACTCATCACGACGCGCTATCCAAAAGATACTTTAGATATCATTGTTTTTGGCAACGATGCTTGGCAAATTGAAATCAAAGACTTGCCTTATTTGCAAGTTGGGCCTTATCATACGAATACCGTGGCTGGTTTGGAACTAGCGATGGATTTGTTGCGTAGAAGACGCAACCCAAATAAGCAAATTTTTATGATTACCGACGGCAAGCCAACTTGTATTAAGAAAGGAAAAAAATACTACAAGAACAGTTTTGGGCTTGATCGTATGATTATCAATCGGACGCTCAACCTAGCAACGCGCTGCCGAAAATTGGACATTCCCATCACTACCTTCATGATCGCGCGCGATCAATTTCTAGTCAACTTCGTAGAGCAATTTACCGCTGCTAATAATGGCAAGGCATTCTACAGTAGCTTACATGGTTTGGGTGAGTACATTTTTATGGATTATAAGAACAATAAGCGAAAGAGAAAATAGGCAGTAAGACGCTAGTTCGCTTTATTCTTAGGTGAATATAACGAACTACACAAACATCAGGAAACGTTTGTTAAGAGCGACTTGTTTTGGATTTGGATGGACGTCGAGTTAATCCAAATCTATCAAGGCTTCCAAAGGACAAAGAAATGAGTGAGTTACATTAGTCATTTCTCACAGAAAGCGCAATTTTAGATGCATACATCACTAGAGTTTTGCATAATATTTGGCGAAAATTGAATTACTTTGCCGTACTCAATGTTCGATGCTCATGCAAATTCATCCTAGTCAACTACTGTATCCATTATTGGATCAAATTGATTCGCAGGAAATTTATTTCTCCAGCGCGAAAGAAAGGTACTCTTCCTTCAAAAATGCTCAACTACTCGAACAAGTAGAGCGTCCATCTATTTTTGTTTATCAAATACAAAAGGGTGATCAAATTTACAATGGTATTATGGCAACCCTCACCATGCAAGATCATAAAGCAGGTAAAATAAAAGGACATGAAGCCACATTAGAAGCGAAGGAATTACAGCAGCTAGAGCTATTGGAAGAACGACAAGCACAAGTTAAACCTGTTTTACTGACCTATCCAAAAGTTGCAGCGATTGAGACTTGGATTAGAGCAATTCAGCAAACACATACTTCCTTTCTGAAAGTAACGCTCAAGAAAACTACACATTGCCTGTGGAAAGTAGATGGTCAGAATGCTATACAAAAATTGCAGTGGCTTTTCAAAGAATACGTTCCGACTACTTACATTGCTGATGGACATCACCGAACCGCAGTAACCGCTAGATACGCTGCGGAACATTCCAAGAATACGAATTTATACTGCACACTCTTTTCTTCCGATCAAATTGAAATCTTGCCTTTCAATAGAGTAGTAGATGGCATAGAAGAGCGGAGTTTGAAAGCGTTCCTTAAAGAGATGGAAGAATTGTGCGACATCCGAAAAATTGATCGTCCTTTCGTCCATCCACCCAAAAACTGCCTGCAAATGTATGTTTGCAAGCAATGGTACGCGCTCGTTTGGAAGAAATCAGTTTTGAAGACTTGTACTAACCCAGTGGAAAAACTCGATCCTTATTTACTCGATCAACGTATTCTGAAAAATGTAATGCAAATCAAAAATATCCGTTCTAGCGATCAAGTTAAGTACATTGGCGGAGCAGAAGGCAGCATCAAGAAAATGACTAAACTGGTGGACACAGAAAAAGACCGAATTGGGTTTTATTTGCCGCCAGTGAGTATGCAAGATTTCCTAGAAGTCGTGAATGCAGGAAGTTTGCTGCCTCCCAAATCTACTTGGTTTGAGCCACGAATGTTAAATGGCTTGTTGGTTTATGAGTTGTAGTCGAAGTAGTTGTTAAAATTGCAAACATTTGACCACGACTTTAACCTCTATTTAATAAAAATCTGTTTGTCCAATGACAAGGACAATTGTATCTTTCCTTGGTGAAAAAGTTATTAATCTGATTTTCAAAATAACTGGACTGGTTATGTTTAGATCAACAAATCAACAGTTTAGCGAATCAACAAAAATTAAGGAATAAGATGAAAAAATGGAGCTTATTATTAGTCGTCGCTATCTTGGCATTTGTAGCTTGCGAAGATGATGCAGAATTGAAAAATGTGCTAAAGTACGATGGTGAAAACTTTAGTGCACCTCAACTACCCGCGGGGCAGCATACTTTTGCGGTGCGTTTTGGCGAAGATGAATTGAAAGATTTTATTGGCAAAACTTTAGAAGAAGTGACCTTCTATGCAGGAATTCAGCCAGAAAACTGCGTTGTGAAGGTATTTGGTCAAGGAACAGCTAATGAACCAGGCGTAGAACTTTACAGTGCTAATGTAACGAACGCGATTATATTGCAAGATTGGACAACGCATAAATTAGCAGGTGGCGGTATTGAAATTACAGGTGATGACATTTGGATTGCAGTAGATGTGATTCATGCACAATCGCAACAATCTATTGGTTGTGATGCAGGTCCGAACCAACAAGACGGAGATTGGTTATTCAGATCAGACGACCCACAATGGAAGTCTTTCTCTGCTGGAACACCAGAAAATGTGAACTGGAATATTAGAGGAGTAGTTGCAGATTAATTAAGGTAGATCTTGGAGATTTTTAAAATCTCCAAGATCTAATCGAAGGAAAATTAAAACGAAAAACAAAACTTTATGCGCTACTTACCTTTAGTCGCAATAGCTTTTTCTTTGCTACAAATAACTTGCGAATCCGCTTCCAAAAGCAATCAAACTTCTTCAATTTTTCCGAGTAGAGTCACTTGGCAAGTCATTAGCAATGTCGCGAAGGAAGAACCTTCCTGCCTTGCCGCTTTCACATTTTATAATGACAGCGATCAAGTCATCAGCGGAGATAACTGGGAACTCTACTACAATCAAACCAACCGAAGAATACTCAACAATCCTTCTTCCTCAGCCAAAGTGGAACAAATCGTAGGAGATTTCTACCGCCTGACACCCAATGAAACTTTTGAAATCCTTCCAAACGATAGCCTAACCGTAGAATATGAGTGTACCGCTTGGCTCATCAAAGAAACCGATGCACCCCATGGTTTACATTGGAATGTAAAGCAAACAGATGGTAGCGAAAAACAAATGGCGGTAGAAAATTATGAAGTATTGCCATTTGAAAGTGAAGCACAAGTGAGTCGTCATAAGAATGATAAAACACCCATGGTCACAGCGGCTTGGCAATACGAAGAAAACGAGTATTTGTCAGTTTTACCAGAAGAGGAGTTACAGTTGATTATTCCTAAGCCGAAAAAAATAGAAAAAAAGAATGGACAATTGACTATAAATTCCTCTTTTGTTATTCAGCATTCGGAAGATTTGGAAAAAGAAGCTAATTACTTGAAGGACAAGCTAAAAGAGTTGATTGATTTAGAAGTTGGCTTGACTACAAATAGCGACAATCCATCCAGAACTATCTTTTTACAGCAAGGAGATGCTGCTTCTAATCAAGCAGAAGATTACGAATTAGAAATAAAGGTAAACGATGGAATTAGAATTTTTGGAAAAGAGGCAGCAGGCATTTTCTACGGTATTCAAAGCCTACTTTCCTTACTTCCAACATCTGCTATACTTGAAAATCCAAATAACATTCTTCTACCTGAAATTAAAATCGAAGATGCACCGCGTTTTCCATATCGAGGAATGCACTTAGATGTTGCGCGCAATTTCCAAGAAGTGGCTGCCGTAAAAAAACTGATAGATGTGATGGCATTCTACAAAATGAATAAGCTGCATTTACATTTGACGGAAGATGAAGGTTGGCGTCTGGAAATTGATGGATTGCCTGAATTGACGGAAGTTGGTTCAAGGCGTGGACATACTTTGGATAGCAGAGATCATTTGCCACCTTCCTACGGTTCAGGTTTCGATCCTGACGATGAAAAATCGCATGGCAATGGTTATTACACCAAAGCTCAATTCATTGATATTTTGAAGTATGCCAATGATCGCCACATCGAAGTGATTCCAGAAATCAATGTACCAGGACACGCACGAGCAGCGATTAAGGCGATGGAAGCGCGCTATCGAAAGTATATGGCAGAAGGCGATACGACTAAGGCGGAACAATATTTATTGAGCGACTTGGAAGACGAATCTGAATATTTTTCTGTGCAAGACTTCCCTGACAATGTAGTGTGTATTTGTAGAGAATCGGTTTATGAGTTTTATGAGAAAGTAGTGGATGAAGTGGCGAAAATGTACGAAGAAGCAGAAGTGCCATTGACGACTTTGCATACTGGCGGAGATGAAGTACCTAATGGTGTTTGGGAAAAATCACCGATTTGTACAGATTTGATGGATCAAATTCCTGAATTAAGTACGCCGGTTGATTTGAAAACCTATTTTATGGGTAGAATCAGCAATATTTTAGCAGAGCGTAATTTAGTTGTCGCAGGTTGGGAAGAAATCGCTATGGAAAAAGTGATGAAAGCAGATAGTAGCTTCACTTACATTGCACATCCTGATTTCACAAAATCCAATTTCTTGCCTTACGTTTGGCAAAACCTTTGGGGCAATCAAGATCTAGGTTATCGTCTTGCCAATGCAGGTTATCCAGTCATCTTATGCAATGTCACCAATTTCTACTTCGATTTAGCCTACAGCAAAGACCCAAAAGAACCTGGCTTCTACTGGGGAGGCTTCATTGATACGCGCAAACCTTACGAAACCATTCCCTATGATATTTTCAAATCCACAACTCACGATCCAATGGGCAATGAGTTCGATCAAGCAAAGGATTATGCACAATTAGAACGACTCAAAAAGTCTGCTGAATCCAATATATTAGGAATACAAGGCGAGCTTTGGAGCGAAACCGTGAAAGGTGGCGAAATGCTAGAATATTACTATTTGCCCAAACTCATTGGTCTAGCAGAACGCGCTTGGGCAGCGCAGCCAGATTGGGCAACCATGGAAAATCAAACAGAGCGCGAGGCAGCTATAGATCAAGCGTGGAATGTAGTTGCGAATACCATCGCTCAACAAGAATTGCCCAAGTTATCCAAACTATCAGGTGGCTATAATTATCGAATCCCACCTCCAGGCGCAATTGTCAAAGACGGAATGCTGGAGGTCAATAGTAGCTTGCCAGGTTTGATGATTCGTTATACGACGGATGGAAGTGAACCAACAGTTGATTCAAAAATATATGAGCAAGCAATTGAAGCAAAAGGAATCATTCACTTGAAGGCTTTTGATTTGACAGGAAAGGGGAGTCGAGTGGTTATAGTAGAGGATTTGGAATAGATTAGATATAAACTTTGACTAATATCAACACGTTAATGACTAATGTGAAAATCGCTAATAAAATTCATGAACTGGCAGTGGAGCTTGCAGATGCCGCAGATATTGCAAAAATAAAAGGGAAAAATGCAATGTCGCTTCAAAACTTGAGTTAAGCCTATATTTTGGAACGTGCTGCTGCTTTACGATTGCAGAATGAATCAGATGAAAACGAATGGAAGCATCTCTATTTAAAAAGTGCTGCTTGGCTTGCTTGTCAATTAGGCTGTTACCAAGAAGCATTACAGCTTACAGAATTAGGATTATCGAGTAATGCAAAAGGTGTTGCTTTGCATCGGCTGAAAGAGGTGAAAAGCGAAATTTTAAAGAAAATTACAGATGAACAAACTACCCCTCAACAGCTAAATACACCATTGTATGGAATCCTAGCTTCTGCTGATGTGGAACAGGAACGCATCAAATTTAAAGAGACCAAAAAACAAGTTTACTACTCCTTGAGCGTTCCCAAAAACTTGATTCAAAAAAAATATTCGACATTTAATTGGAGAGTGGGTAGAGATCAATATTGTGACAAATGAAGACGGCGTTTTGGTACTAAAAGATATTCGCCGAGCAGCCTAGATTTATAATTCTCTAAACCTATTAATCAATCTAAAAATGAAACTTATGCACTACTTAAAATACTTGATCTGTTGTAGCCTTTTCTTCCTAGCTTGTGAGCCAACAGCAATGGAAGAAGAAAAAGAACCCAAAACAGAAGAAACAAACTACGAATACGACGAAAGTCTAAGTTTGCAAGACGGCTTCAAAGCCGTTGTAGTAGCGGAGGAAGTGGGACGAGCAAGACACATCGCAGTACGAGACAATGGAAATATTTACATTCAACTCGCAAGAGAAAAGGGAGGAAATACCATTGCTGCTTTAAAGGACGACGACGAAGATGGAAAAGCAGAAACCATTGAATATTTTGGGAATGGCGAAGGTACTGGAGTTGCTATTCATGGCGATCATTTGTACGCTTCTTCGGATGAAGCGGTTTATCGTTATGACTTGCCAGACGAAGAAATACTTGTTCCATCCGATGAGAGTCGCGTTTTGATTGCGGGAGGTTTTCCAACACAGACCAGTCATCAATCTAAAACTTTTACCTTGGACGATGCGGGTAATCTGTATGTCAATGTAGGTGCACCTTCCAATGCCTGTATGGAAGAGGCACGTACTAAAGGTTCGCCAGGAGTAGACCCTTGTCCGCAGAGAGACTGGCAAGCCAGTATTTGGAAATTCAGTGCGGACAAAACCGCGCAACAGCAACAGAGCGATGCCAGGCAGTACGCCGCAGGTATCCGAAATGCAGTTGCTATAGAATGGAATCCAACTACCAATAACTTGTTCGCGCTGCAACATGGACGCGATCAGTTGCATCAATTCTTTCCAGATTTGTATACTACGGAAGAAAGTGCAGAATTGCCATCAGAGGAATTTTTATCCATCCAAGACGGTGATGACTTCGGTTGGCCGTACTGCTATTATGACCACAAACAAAGCAAGAAACTACTAGCTCCTGAATATGGTGGAGACAAAACACAGCAAGGACGCTGCGCAGAAGTAACCCAACCAATTTTGGCGTTCCCTGGCCATCTTGCTCCCAATGATTTAATGTTCTACACGGGTAACCAATTTCCAGCGCGCTATAAAAATGGTGCATTTATCGCTTTTCATGGTTCTTGGAATCGCGCACCGCAAGAGCAGGAAGGTTATTTTGTAGTATTTGTTCCAATGGAAAACGGAAAACCATCTGGTGAATGGGAAGTTTTTGCGGATGATTTTGCAGGTGTAGAAAGTATTGGTAATCCTAAAGAAGCGCAGCATCGCCCTTGTGGTTTAGCGCAAGGACCAGATGGTTCTTTATACATTGCAGATTCTGTAAAAGGAAAGGTGTGGCGAATTGTTTACGAAGGATAATCTTCTGAGCGGTGATTTATTACTCGAAATAAATCACCGCTTCTTATGATATGCTGGTGCAATTTTCAATAGCCAACCGTTAGGCAAAAGCAAACTCAACTTCTGCAAGTTAAAACGCCAATTTCCTAACTGAAAAAGACCAATTTCCTTCAAAATACTTCTGCAATATTGAAAATCCCTCGCTCCAAATCGTTCTCGGAAACAACGATGTAGCAACTGCTTCTTTAGTCGCTTTCTGTTAAGCGATTTCGCTCCTAATTCCTCAAACGTAATGCGAAGCTCTTCTTCTAAATTTGACTGGCTTAGAGTATGTTTAGGCATCAAATCATAAGTGTCACAAATCAAAGCTAAGGCGCGAAGGAGATAGAATTTCTCACGATCAAATTCTGCTATTTTTTGATAGGTTTTTGAATATTGATGAATGCTGAAAACATTGATAATCAGTTTGTTGAAATGTATTTTTTTTTGACTAAATTTAATTAGGAAACGCAACCAAATTTCGGCATCAAACACATAGTGAAAGTCTTCTCTCAATGGCAGTAAAGTCCTCAAACTAGGCAAATGAAAAAAAGTGGCAGGCTGATTGATGTGTGTTAAAGAAAGTGTTCGTTCCAGGTGTTTTGCGATAGGAGAGGCGGGACTAAGGATAGTGTTTCCATCAGCGTGTTGAATGAATTGTTGACCACAAAATACTTGTAAAGCTGGCTTTTGAGCAAAAGTTCTCCCAATGACTTCTAGCACATTCGGTAAATACCAAT
>JBCDFY010000127.1:0-21260 GCA_039176995.1 Bacteroidota bacterium | reverse complement strand
CCTCAAAAGTGTCCAGTTTATCTAACTCTAAGCGAACCAAATTTCCCATTTGTACTGCATCGTATTCAATATTTTGTGCATCAATATTGAGGATGGTCAGAGAAGGTTTTTCTATGCTTTGTGCTTGAAGTATCGCACAGTTAACGAGGATAAAAAATAGAATTCTAAAGAATTTCATGCATCTTATTTTTGGTTAAATAATAGGAAGTAAAGTTGAGGCGAAAGAATAGGAATTGGATAAGGTATTTGATTCAAATTATTTGTAAAAATCGTTCAAAATGAGTAGTTAAAATCGTTCAATATCAATTTAATTAGTTGTAAATCAGTAACTTGTTCTGTTCCTTGTGCTATCGTTGTCTTATTCGTTGTTTTCAAATAAGGGAAAACGTGAAAAGCTCCGTCTTGATACTTGGGGCAATTTGCTTGCTAAATGGATTTGGCAGCTATGAGTTTCAAAAGACTATTGTATCTTGCAAATGCTTCAAAAAGCTACAACAAAACGATAAACTACTATGCGATTCTCTTTTCTATTGCTGCTCGCATTTCTACTACTCACCTGCGATGATTCTTCTTCAATCAATTACCTAAAATTGGCCCACGGCTTAGATGTCTCACACCCTGTCCATCAAGGCATGGAGCATTTAGCAGAAAAGGTCAAAGAGAAATCAGGCGGAAAATTACAAATTGAAATCTACCCAAGTCAGCAATTGGGTACAGAGCGACAAGCATTAGAATTGCTGCAAATTGGTAGCTTAGCAATGACCAAAGTTTCCGCAGCAGTTATGGAAAATTTTGCTCCTAAAATGAAAGTACTCAGCTTACCGTATATTTTTAGAGGAAGAACACATGCTTATGCTGTCCAAGATGGTCCTATCGGAAGATCGTTACTAGAGCAAGGCGAAGATTATTGGTTGCGCGGACTCACCTATTTCGATGCAGGGCAACGCTCTTTTTACACCAAAGAACGTCCTGTGGAAAGTCCCGCTGATTTGGAAGGTTTGAAGATTCGAGTGATGGAAAGCGTCACGGCAATGAATTTAGTACGTTCGCTTGGTGGCGCGCCAACGCCAATTTCCTGGGGTGAACTCTACACAGCACTTCAACAGGGCGTGGTAGACGGCGCAGAAAATAATCCCCCGAGTTTCTATACTTCTCGCCATTACGAAATTTGTAAATATTACTCCTTGAATGAGCACACCGCTGTTCCCGATATTCTGGTAATTGGTACAGTAGCGTGGAACAATCTTTCTTCTCAAGAACAAGGATGGTTAGAAGAAGCAGTTGTAGAGGCCACTGATTATCAAAGAAAAGTGTGGCAAGCGTCAGAACAAGAGGCTTTAGAAGCAGTCCAAAAAGCGGGCGTTGAGATCATTCGTCCTGATAAAAGTAGCTTCTTTGAAAAGACCAAAAGCATCCTAGAAAGCTACAAAGAGGAACCTGAAATGTATAAATTGATCCAACAAATACAAGCAGTACAGTAAAAGGAACCTTCAACACTTCAAACCCTAAAACCATCAAACCTTCATATCATGCAAGCAACAATCAACAAATACCTTGGTGGGTTTCTCGTCCTTTTGATGGCAATTATGACACTGGATGTCCTTTGGGGTGTATTTACACGCTATGCGATGGGGAGCCAAGCGAGTTGGTCAGAAGAACTGGCGCGTTTTCTTTTGATTTGGATTGGCATCTTAGGTGCAGCTTACGCATCTGGACAAAAAATGCACTTAGCTATTGATTTGCTACAGCCCAAACTCAACGAACAGAATCAAGTACGCGTAAGTCTGTTTATCAACATCTTAATTATTCTTTTCGTATTCTGCATTCTAGTCATCGGCGGCGGTAGATTGATGTACATCACGAATGTGCTAGGACAACTCTCCCCTGCCCTACGGATTCCAATGTGGATTATTTATGCGGTATTACCTTTCAGTGGGTTACTCATTATCTACTACAAGTTTGGTGATATTTTGAAGAAGAAATAAAATAAAACTTTGCGTCTTTGTACTCTTACGTGAGTCACAAAAAACTGGCGCACTCTGCGTGAAAAAAATAAAAAATGGAAGTCCTAATCCTAGTTCTCACCTTCGTCATCTTGTTAGGCATCGGCGTGCCGATTGCTTGGAGTATTGGTTTGAGCAGTATTCTCACCATGCTAGTTAGCATTCCAACCATTCCTGCGTTTACTACAGTCGCGCAACGTATGGCAACAGGTCTGGATAGTTTCTCTTTGCTTGCCATTCCGTTTTTTGTCTTGGCGGGTCAAATTATGAATCAAGGTGGTATCGCTCGACGACTTATAGATTTTGCTAAGACTTTGGTAGGTGCACTGCCAGGTGGTTTAGCACACGTTAACATCATTGCAGCAATGCTGTTTGGTGCAATTGCAGGCTCTGCGGTAGCGGCGGCTTCTGCGATTGGTGGCTTTATGGGTAAATCCATGGATGAAGAAGGTTACGATAAAGAATATGCCGCTGCGGTGAACATCACTTCCTCCACTACAGGTTTGATTATTCCTCCAAGTAATGTACTGATTGTCTATTCCTTAGCAAGTGGCGGCGTTTCCATTGCAGCTTTATTTTTAGCAGGTTATGTACCAGGTATTTTGACAGGCTTATTTTTGATGATCGTCGCAGGTTTTTGGGCAAAAAGGAAAGGCTATCCAGTTGGAAAGCGTAGCAAATTGAGTGAAGTGGGAAAGACTTTTTTCGAGGCTTTTCCGAGCTTATTGTTGCTCGTCGTCGTCATCGGCGGAATTGTTGCGGGTATTTTTACTGCCACAGAAGCCTCGGCAGTAGCCGTTTTGTATTGTCTGATTTTGACCTGGATTTATAAAGAGGTAAAGCTAAATGATCTGCCCAATATCTTCTTAGCCTCTGTTGGAACAACTGCAATTGTCATGCTCCTAATTGGTACCTCCATGAGTATGTCTTGGATTATGGCTTACGAAAATATTCCTCAAAACATCACTAGCTTCTTACTTTCCATTAGCGACAATCCGATTATTATCTTGCTGATTATCAACTTGATACTACTCTTTGTTGGTATCTTCATGGACATCACACCTGCGGTGCTCATTTTCACACCAATCTTTTTACCCGTCGTCACAGAACTAGGAATGCACCCAACTCAATTCGGGATTATGATGGTTTTGAATTTATGTATTGGTTTGTGTACGCCGCCTGTGGGTTCGGTGCTATTCGTTGGTGTCGGTGTTGGAAATACGACGATTCAAAAAGTGGTGAAGCCTTTGTTGCCCTTGTTTGTAGCGATGCTGGTTGCCTTGATTTTGGTGACTTATATTCCAGTATTGACCTTGGGATTGCCTGAATTGTTTGGATTTTGATAGTTAAGCTGGCGGAATAAACTTTTTTTCGACACGGATTTAGCGGATCAAATGGATTTTTATAAGTCGTGTACTTTTTCGTGTACCTAATTCGGGGATGAACATTGCTCTAAATTAATCTAGACTAGTTGAGAAACAAGCGAATGGTCGTGCTAAGTTAGGAAACTCATTACATCCATGGTTTTATACCGAATAATCCTAAAAATTTTGAAATTCTAAAAAATTCCTGCCCGACTATACTAATGTAGAGTAAAATGGTCAAAGGCAGGCGGATTCTGACAAAAAATCTTTGCGTCTTTGCGTGCCTTTCATCTCAGTACAAGCCTTCAAAAAACTCAGGATCCTTCTTCAATCCCTCATAGAAAAAGAAAACTTCCCCTTCTACACCGTTGGTTCGATTTGCGTCAATCATCGCTTGTAAAAATTCAGGTGAAGGGTAATAATCACCAACTTTGAGCAAAATGCCTACTGATAGTTTATCTAAGTCTCCTTCTGTAATTTGAGTACTAACAATATTCTCCAATTCCGCTTCATAATTATCAATATCGTAGCGATAAATTTGTGGAATGATCTCATCTACGCAGCCTTCTACCACCCAAGTCACCCAATCTTGCAAATATTCTTCTTTGCTCCAAGGGTAGATACTCGGCGCCATCGAAATAATCAAATCGCTGTCCAGTTCTTTTAATTCATGATACAATTCACAGGCATAATCATTTAGTTTTTGCGCTCGCCAGTTTACCCAAACTGTATCGCGATAATCACGTGGCGGAGCAGTACCAAATTCAGCTTGATAAGCGGCAACCGTCAAAGAATCATAGCCAGCCGTAGAAGGCACAGCAGGCAAGCGATCATCTCCTTGTATGCCATCTACTTCGTAGTTTTGAACGACTTCTTTGAGCAGAGCACTTATGAAATTTTGCACTTCGGGATCGAAAGCATTCATCCATTGAAAGCCATTTTTGCTCACCAATTCCCCCTTCATATCTAAAGCTGACCATTCTGGTTTTTGACGTAATAAATAGCCGCCATCTTCTTCCTCATAAGAACTCGAAAAGCCAAATTCAAACCAAGCAATCACCCGAATATCTTTCATATGTGCATAATCAATCAATTCTTGTAGAGGATCGCGTCCCTTCACTTTTGGGTCAATTCTTACGCCAAACATTCGCTCCATCATCTCGCTTGGATAAAGCGTGTAGCCTCTATTCCAAACAACGGTATAGATGGTGTTGAAGCCATATTTTGCGCATAAATCAACGGCTTCTTGTATACCTTTTTCTGAAAAAAGCACTTCGCTATCCACATTGGTGAGCCATATACCCCGAGTGGATTTATGCTCTACATTTGAACTCAATCTATCCTCATTATTGCACTGGCAAAACAATGTGAGTACAACCAGAAGAAAACTGCTTAGATACTTCATAAATCGTAAGTTAAGAAAGGATAAGCAACTAGGACTTTATCAAAAAAATTGACAAGTAATTTTAGAGATTTTTAAGCCTACTCATCGTTAAAAAATACTCACCATCGTTACAACCGTGGCTACGCTTTTGCCTTGCTCATTTCCAAGATTCATCCAAACTTACACTCATCCTTTCGACATCGACAAAGCACTAGCAACTCTGTTTATTCCTTCTACTCCAAACTTTTCACTACATTAGCCGCTCAATTGTGCTTTTCACACAGTTGACACCTCACACAGACATCACCTCATCCACAAACACTTTAAACAATAGAGAATGTTAAGTCGAAATTTATTGGCAATACTGCTCTGTATCACCTTTTTTACAGCCAATTGCCAAAATACAAAATCTCTCACAACAGATCAGACAACCCCGCAAAAAGTCGAAGCACTGATGGCAAAGATGACCTTAGCAGATAAGGTCGGGGAAATGACACAGTTGAATATTGATCTCATTTCTAATGGACAAATTTTCAACTTGGATGAACCTCATCAGCTGAATCCAAAAAAACTACGCAAAATCTTAGTGGACTTGCGTGTCGGTTCTATTCTCAATGCGAGTGGACACGCCTACACTTTGGAACATTGGCGCGAAATTATTGGAGAAATTCAACGCGTTGCGATGGAGGAAAAACCGACAGGAATTCCCGTGCTTTATGGCATTGATGCCATTCATGGTGCGAATTATACTTTGGGCTCAACGCTTTTCCCACATCAAATTACCATGGCAGCGTCTTGGAATCCAGAAATAGCCAGAACAGCTGCACGAATCACTGCCTACGAAGGACGCGCCTCTTGGATTCCTTGGAATTTTGCACCTGTCCTAGATATTGGCCGCGATCAACGCTGGCCGCGCCTTTGGGAAACCTTCGGCGAAGATGTATTACTCGCTTCGGATATGGGAGAAGCCTTCGTACAAGGTACACAGGGCAATAACATCAGCAATCCTGAACGCATGGCATCCTGCATGAAACATTTCTTGGGTTATAGCGGTCCAACTACTGGAAAAGATAGAACGCAAGCGCTAATTCCTGAGCGCACTTTGCAAGAATATTACATTCCAACTTTCCAGAGAGCTGTAGATGCAGGTGCGGCAACGGTAATGATCTGTTCAGGCGAGATTAATGGTATTCCAGTTCATGCCAACGAAGTAATTTTGAAAACTTTGCTGCGTGATGAAATGGGTTTCAAAGGTTTAGCAGTCACCGATTGGGAAGACATTGGCTATTTGCAGTCACGCCACCGAGTCGCAAAAGACTTCAAAGATGCCATCAAGATTGCCATTAATGCAGGTATTGATATGGCGATGGTACCATTGGATACGCGCTTTCCAGTTTTGCTAAAGGAATTAGTAGAAGAAGGGCGGGTTTCAATATCAAGAATTGACGAAGCCGTAGAACGCATTCTGACTTTGAAATATGATTTGGGACTTTTCGATCAGCCTTATCACGCGAAGCACGATTACTCCAAATTCGCATCAGAGGAACACGCACAAGCCAGCTTTGAAGCGGCTTTGGAATGTCTGACTTTATTGAAAAATGAGGATAATGTGCTACCGCTTTCCAAAGATATTAAAGTGCTAATCACTGGCCCAACTGCCAACAATATGAACTGTCTAAACGGCGGTTGGACACGCACTTGGCAAGGCAATCATCCAAAATGGGACAAGGAAGAGGAAAAGCAGACGATTTTGGAGGCTATTCAAGCTAAAATTGGAAAACATAAGGTCGTGTATGAAGAAGGCACAAAGTTCGATGAGGTAGTAAACCTTAACGCAGCCGCAGAAGCTGCTAAAGACGTAGATGCGATCATTCTTTGTCTAGGAGAAATGTCCTACACTGAAACGCCAGGCGATATTGCAGATATGAATTTGCCGATGGCGCAGATTGAATTGGCAAGAGCCGTAGCAGCAAGTGGTAAACCTGTTATTTTGGTTTTAGCAGAAGGTCGTCCACGCATCATTCGCGAAGTAGAGCCGTTAAGTAATGCGATTGTGCAGAGCTATCTCTCTGGAAATGAAGGTGGTAGAGCCATTGCCGAAACTTTATTTGGCGACAACAACCCAAGCGGAAAACTGCCGTATACTTATCCAAAGTCTGCAAATTATCTATTTAACTACGATTATAGAGGAACCGATTTGGCTGGTCCGTTGGGTATGAGTCCGCAGTTTGAATTTGGACATGGTTTGAGCTATACTACTTTTAAGTACAGTGATTTGAAAGTGAACGCAAAAAACTTTTCCATGAATATGCCGTTGGAAATTTCAGTAACGGTAAAAAATACGGGTAACCGAAGCGGCAAAGAAGTCGTGCAGCTTTACATGACCGACAAAGTGGCAAGCATCACACCTTCCGTAAAACGATTACGCGGCTACAAGAAAGTCGAATTAGCCTCAGGTGCGAGCCAAACGGTAAAATTCAAAATCGAAGCTAAAGACTTAGCTTTTATTGGACAAAAAAATGAATGGACTACCGAAGCAGGCGAGTTTGAAATCAATATTGGAGGACAGACCACAACGGTAACCTTAACTGATAAATAACAGCTTTATGTGACGGTTTGGTTTCCTACCAAGCCGTCATTTTTTCACGTAAAGGCGTAAAAGTGCAAAGTTTTTCAGCTGTGGACGATTGTCTCAGTCTACGACCAGGATACTACTACATCAATTCTGAGAAGAAAATTCAATCAAGATTCAAATCTTCCACCTCTTTGACCGTCAATCCTGTAACTTCTGCAATTTGTTCATTGGTTAATATGCCCATTTGCTTTAGCTTACGAGCAGCATCTTCTGCTTTTTTTTGCTCTCCTAATTTTTCGCCTTTCTCCAATCCAATTTTTTCACCTTTTTTCAGTCCAATTTCCTCTCCTTTTTCCAGTCCTTTCTTTAGTCCTTTCTCTAGTCCAATATTCTCTCCTAGCTTAGTGCCTTCCTCTCTAGCAGTCTCCAAAATATCTTTTTCTCTCTCCAAATCAATCAAATACTGCTCATAGGACTTTCGCTGTTGCTCATCCATATTTAAAATAGCCAATTTCTCTGCTGCCTTTTCGATGTTTTTGGCTTCAGCACCTTCTCTTACCTCATTATTTTTAATCATATAAATCCATTCATCTATGCGCCGCTTCACGATATTTGGATATTTCTCTACACGTATTAAATAGTATTCTGGAAATATATTTTTCTCTACGAATTGATAAGAAGTAATACCATTCAAAGCGATTTCTTCACGCTTTTTGATGATCAAAGGTTTACCATCATTCATACCCGTGAATTGGGTAGTTCCATGATACAGATAATCGTCGCCTCTTCCTAAGTTGAAAAACAATACGCTTACTGATATAACTTTATGAATATTTTTATAGCGCTGTCCAGTTCCTATGTGTTCGATGATTGATTTGCAAGTGCCAAAAAGCAAGCGTTCCAAATAGTCCGTTTCTCTAGTGGTTTGCACTTCAATGATAATACGTCGACCTTGTGAATCTTTCACTAATAAATCTACTCGATTAAACTTTTCGTCCTCCTTTTCTTGTCCACTTTCTTCCCCAATTAATTCAATAATCTTTAGATCATCTTCTTCCAATAACGCCCCTAAAAAACCCTCCAGCACATCAAAATTTGCTCGATCTCGAAGCAAATATTTGATCGCCCAATCAAATCGAATTAGTTGTTTTGAATTATTCCTATTACTCATTATGCTGCGCTTCCTTTTCTTCAAAGATACAATATTTCAGTTTCTTTTGCCACTATACTTTTTTATCGCATTGCGAAACGCCAGCAAAATAGAAATTGTATTGTCTTGGTCTGCGACCAAGATAACCTACACTCACCCAAAAAATCCCTCCCTAATCCATGAGGTTCATCTAAATCTGCGTTCCATCTTCCCTACTCTTTCGCTCCCGATTCACTCCAAACTCAAAAACATCTCCTCGATTGTAATGCCCTGTCACATCCAACGCCATACTTTCACCATAGATTCGATCCAATTGATCCAATTCGCAATACAAAATGCCCTGCGTTTTCTCCTGTGGCTCTAAAATGTATTTGCCATTGGGCGCAATCACACAACTATTGCCTTTTAGCAAAAAATGCTCGGGCTGCTCTTTCAATTCGTCAGGCAATTCCAACATTTCAGGTACATCTTTCGCCTGCATGGTTTGTCCAACTGCCACTACAAAACAGCGCCCTTCAAACGCATACGAACGACTAGCTATTTGTAGTATTTCGTGCACATTTGGCCAAAGGGCAATGTGAATCAGTTCCCCACTTTCATGCATCGCCATCCGAGTCAGCGGCATCCAATGTTCCCAACAAATCAGTGCCCCAATACGTCCAATGCTTGTTTCCACAGATTTTAAACCTTGCCCGTCGCCTAATCCGTACAATAATTTCTCTGTAAAAGTCGGCATCAGTTTTCGATGGTGATTCAATAGTGTTCCATCGCTATCGAAAATCAAAAAAGCATTATATATCGTGCGATTACCGACACCTCGACTGACGACTTCATTGATACCAATCACTAAAACTTGCTGGTATTTTTTCGCCCATTTCCCCAGTTGCTCCACTTCGTCACTCGGCACTTTCACCCCATTGCGATACATCCTCGAAAAGGCTTGCTTCGTTGGCTCATGATCCCAAAGCCCTACTTTTGGACAATAATCTAACCAAGCGGGATAGCCACTCAACCAAGTTTCCCCAAAAACCACCAAATCTGCGCCTTGCGCCGCCGCTTCTGCCATTCGCTGCTCTACTTTTTGCATACAAGAAGGCAAATCGAAGTGCGGCGGCGTATCTTGAATAATGGTTATTTTTATTTTTTCTTTCATTTTTTGTAGCTGTTTACCACATAGTCATATAGTGTTTTCATATAGCACACATAGTTCATGCTAATAGAATATTAATCTTCAAGCATCTGATTTTCAAACACTTACAAACTTTATTGCAAAGTTAAATAAGTAATTTCTCATCTTCCCCAAAAGAATAATTCTACCATACAGGAACTTGTTATAAGCTAGGTTAGTAAAAAAATTAATCCTAGCCTCTGCATACTCTACTAGCTCTGCGTTTCCTAAGTTATTTCACCTCAAAAATCCGTAATAAATCATTATTCCTGCCTGCAATCAAATAATTCTTCTTTTTGCCTTCATGCTTGATGTCCAACAAAGATTTTACATTTCCATCAATGTATAATTCACTGCGCGCATTATTTCTCGCTACTAATTTGCCGCTTTTGTTGCCATACAACACCAAACCTGAACCAGCATCCCAACGCGGCGTTTCAACTTCTGTATTGTAGATATTTCCGATCAAAACAACATCTTCGTATCCATCTTTATCCAAATCTTGAACGTGCGTATCTAAAATTGGAAATTGCTGCGCAACGGCAGGTAAATACTCAATGCTAAAAGTACCATCTGCTTGATTAATCAGCAGAAAAGATCGAAATTCTATCGCCTCTAATGCCAAGGAAGAATCCAGTTTGTCTCCATAAATATCAGGCAGAGCTGCTTTGGCGAACGCATCATAAGTTGGAAACTTATCTTTGATAAAAGGCATTTGTTGGGAAGAACATTCTCGCCCACGCACTGGTACATATTCATCCTTGTAAGTTGTACTTAGTACCACATCGTAAGAACCATTTTCATCAAAATCATTAGCGAATACTTTGAAGGGTGTCTTTTGCGAAGCCTTAAATTTAGTATTCAATCCAATATTACCAATCAAATAATCAAGTCGCCCATCTTTATTGGCATCCAATTCTTGCACACTGAAATACCAGCCTTTCAAATCTGCTAAACCCAAATCTCCCGCAATATTTCGGAATTTCCCTTTTTCATTCACAAAGATGGCGGGCGCACCCCACTCTCCTACTGCGATGAAATCTTGCCAACCGTCACCATTGAAGTCTGTAGTAACCAAATCATTGATGATTCCCAACTTGGCTAGTTCAGGAGCAATAGTACCCGTCGCTTCTGTGAATTTTCCATTATCATTTCGATAAGCAAAAGAAGGGGCAGCTTGCGGATACTGCTGTGGTAAAATTCGATTGCCCTCAATTAAATCTAAATCGCCATCTTGATCGAAGTCAATTGGAATTGCTGCACCTCCACTGAAGCTAGAAAACTGCTGTGGACTTTTCACGAATATTCCATTTCCATCATTCAAATACAAACGATTGGCATATTCTTTTGCCTCAGCAGTGAACGCATTTCCACCACTCACCACGAATAAGTCTTGATCGCCATCACCATCTGCATCGAAGAATGAGGCTTCTACATCTTCGTAAACCTCTTCTGCATCGAAAATGGTATATTTTTGTTTTTGAAATCCACTAGCCGTTTGAATAAATAATCCACCAGCTTGCCCTGCTGCTCCACCGATAAACAAATCCTCTGTTCCATCACCGTTCACATCCGCTTTGGCAAGACAAGGTCCAAAAGTAGATTGTTTATAAGGCAACAAAATTTCTTTGGCAAAGTCGTCGTACTCGTTCTCGCTATGCTTGTATACCAATTTCAACTCACCTAATGAAACTTGCTGAAAAGGAGTGTTTTGTATTTTTTTTAGAGTGTTTTCCAAATTTGCTTCTGCTTGCTTAAATGTCAAAATTTGATTGGTTCTCATTTTGTATCGCTCTTCTACTCGACCATTTTGCCATTCCACTCGAATTGTATCAATTGCCTTTTGCTGCCCTACCCCAAAATGAATAGTATTTTCCGTAGCAGAATAATAACCTCGCGTTCTTTTGGACTCCGCAACCTGGATTTGTCCTTGATGAAGCAAACTAACTTTAGCAAAAGGCTCAGAAGTTACTCCTTCTAACTGTACGCGTAAATAATTCCCTTTGGCTTGCTCACTACTCAAATTTTTATACAAAAAAGCCTCCGCATCTATATTGTTGACCACCAAATCCAAATCCCCATCCTTATCCAAATCTGCATAAGCTGCTCCATTAGAAAAGGACGGTTGATTCAAGCCACTTTCTACAGTTTTATCTGAAAACTGTAGATCAGATTCATTCAAATAAAGCAAATTTGCTAAAGGTTCGGAAGGCATAGATTCGTACAATTCCTTTTTGACTTGCATCGGAACTTTGCCCTCATATGCTTGTTTCGCAATAATCACGCGCTGCTGCAAATCATTGTCCAAGCCGTATTGACGATAACCATTGGTTACGAAAATATCTTTCCAGCCGTCATTGTTGAAATCCGCTAATAAACCTGCCCAACTCCAATCGGTTTTCGCCACTCCACCAAAATGTGCTACGTTCTGATATTGGTCACTACCGACATTCACTTGCAATGCATTGAACATATATTGATACGGCAGTTCAAATTTGTTCACCAATAAATCGAAACTTTGTATATCCATCGAAGCCATCAAAGTCTTAGCTCGATAATGATCGCTAGAAGCCATGTCTAGCACGAAAATATCTTTTGCCCCATCGTTATTGACATCTGCTACATCTACGCCCATTCCAAAAAATGCCATTTGGTTTAAGCGCAGTTTAGCTTCATCCCGAAAAGTGCCATTTCCTAAGTTAATGTACAGATTATCAGGTACATAGTAATCATTTGCAATATAAATATCCAACCAACCATCATCATTAATATCACTCACAGTCAAGCCCAATCCAAAAGTCGGTTTCAGCAAACCTGCTTCCTTCGTGACATCCACAAATTTTCCGTCTCGATTTTCATACAAATGACTCGAACTCTTCCAGCGCAAGTCAGGACGCTCCGCCATTACTCTAAAAAAATTGATGGGGTCGATGCCATACAACTCATTTTCATTCGCAACAATGCAATCCAAGTCCCCATCTTTGTCATAATCAAAAAAAGCAGCTTGTGTACTAATGCCTTCATCTGCGAGTCCGTAGTCCACAGCAGCTTCTTTGAACGTATTATCTTTTTGATTAATGAAAAGCAAATTCTTTCGCTCTTTTGCCTCTTTTACCCCACCTTGACTCACATAAATATCTATCCAACCATCTCCATTCACATCGGCAAAAGTCACACCATTTGACCACTGTTTGCCTATATTGATGCCTGCTTGCTCCGATATATCTTGAAACTTCAAATCTCCTTGATTCGAATAGAGTTTATTTCCAACTTGATTCCCACAGAAGAATATGTCTTGCAAACCATCATTATTAATATCTGCTACACCAACGCCTGCACCATTGTAGAAAAAGTCAAAGTCGAAGAGATTTTCTTTGGTTTCGACATTGGGTGTGAGTACATTACTGAAATCTAAGCCAGATTCCAATGCGCTAATTTGCTCAAACTGTGGTGCTGAGGAAGGCAACGGAGCCTTATTTCCTTGTATGTTTGTTGTCTGGCAGGTATATAATAAAAAGCAACAAAGTAGTAGTTTTATGTATATTGTGTTTATGTAGTCAGTCATGTAAAATTAAAGTTAACTCAAAAGAATGCTCGGGTGGAGTTCTCTTTTTTACATGAGGATAGTAAAGATAGGGCAATTTGGGTATTCAAAACAAAAATAGGCAAAGAAACTGGTTGTTTTTCTTTGCCCATCTCTAAATTGCCATGAATCAGTAATTTCTTCTAAGTTTAGGAAATATTACTGAACTACCAATTTTTGAGTTTCACCTTCTTCGTTTACCATAAAATAAATTCCTTTCTCCCAATTCGTCATATCTAATGTCTTAATCGATTGATTGCTCCAAAAAGAATGAATACGCTTTCCTAGTACATCATAAACTTCAAAGGATTGAGGTTTTCCATCTTTGGTCTCTATTGCAATGTGAGTCGTTGCAGGATTAGGAAAAAGGGTGAAAGTTGCTTGGTTCTCTATGGTATTTTGGACATTTACTACACCACAAAAACCTTCGTTGGGATTTAACTCCCAGTAGCCTTTGGGGCTTAAGTCTCTACCTTCAAAAGCAGCATATTCTAAATCATAGCGTTCTATGCGAAAAGTGATATTATTATTAACTTCTAAAGTTGCTCCTTGCTCAACCGCTTTTCCAGCTTTCACAGGCACAATATAATTCCAAACAACTTCCTCTTGAGGTGTAATCTCATAAGCAAAGCCCCATCTCCCTGCTAATAGTAAGGCATTTCCGTTCGGTAAAAATTGTGCGCTAGATAGTGCATTAGAAAAGGCACGTGTGTCCGTTTCAGGATAAATTAAAGTGCGCTCAAAGTCTTCGGGTAAATATCTTCCATTTTGGAGTTGATACTGTCCATCCACCATGGTATGAATAATGTTGGCAGAAGATTTTCCGTCTGGCAGGCGATTATTGAATAAACTGATTTTACCAAAATCTTCGTCTCCTTCCACAGCATTAGTATCAATCCAACGCACATCATGCTGAAAGTATAGTTTTTTATCGCCACTCGCGCCTCGATCGTAAGCCTGAGGATTTCCCCAACGGTAGAGTAAATCACCTTCTTCTCCAGCAGCTTCTTCAGTTGTTGTATTGTGATCTATGATCCAAAATTCATTGAAGTGAGGGACACTTAACACAATTTGATCCAAAATAGGATTATAATCTATCGCATTAATATGTAGCCAATCGGGATGTCCATTTACTTCATCGTAATTCAAATCAATCAACTCGGGATGGTTATTAGGTTGTCCAAAATTAGCTTTTGTTGCATCGTATCTTTGTATTAAATGATCCCAAGCTGACCATTGCCACACAATACTATCCAATCCTGGATTCCATTCCAGAATCACTTCCGACCATACTTTATCTTGTGACATCAAATCAGGATTCCTTCCTGCCGCTATGGACTCTTCTAAGTTCTTATTTTCCCATGCAACCATTAAGATATTCCCATTCGGCATCGGCGCGACATCGTGATGTAGGCGAAAAAGAGAATCATTTAAAGTAAAACTATGCAGCAGTTCATTTTCCCAAGTCCTAATCTCTACTGTTTCACCACCTCCTCCTGCCCAAATAGGATTGCTCACAGCACTAGTTCTAGCACGTTTACATTTTACCAAATCTCCATTTTGAAGTAAAAAAACGCTATTGCCAGGTCTGAACTCCTCATCGTCTTCCCAAGAATGAACAATTTGTCCACAATTATCAAGCAAATAGACATTAGATTGGTTGTGCGGAAAAAGTAAATTATATCCTTCATAAGTTTCACTCACTTCTTGGGATAGGATACCTACCGTATTTTGGGAATGTAAATGGCTACAAAACCATAAAGTGATTAATAAAGTAAGTACTTTGCTGCTCATATTTTTTTATTTTAAGTTAGCCCTTTTTTGAGAATTGTTGTACACAAAAAAAAGCCACACCTAATTCGTAAAAAATCAAGTGTGGCTTTTAGTATCTTAACAGATCTACTTCTCAGCAAAATCTATTGATATCAGTAATTACTTTAAAGTAAATGGTACTCCGCCCTCAAAAGTGATTACAGAAGTAGCTGCTTCACCATAAGTGTTTTCCCACTTGATTGTCCAGTCATTCCCATCAATAGAAGATTCGAATGTCCAAGTATCACCAAAGCTATCTGTGAAACCAGTGAAGGAAACCTCTTCACAAACTTCTTGGAAAGTCAAGTCTCCACCAGCTGTTCCACCACCGTAGCAAGGACCATAAGAACCAAATGCCCAGTCACTAAATTGGTAGACGCCTGCACCTTGAGCTACGATATCTACAGTACCTGTCACAGGATTTCCATCCCAAGCACCGCACCAAATATCTGTTGTAACGAAAGAAACCGTCTGAGCTAAGTCAGAAGGACAACCAGCGGGCATTCCAAAATCGAAGAAACCGCGGAAAGCAGCCCCTCTAACCGTAGCAGAAGAATTTTCTGCTCCAAACACTGCACCAGTAGTCAAAACAATGCTACCATCGAATGCAAAGTTATCTCCAGGCATTACATCTGCTTCGCTTAACCCTAGCAAAGATATAATCTCCGTTGCTGGAATAGAAACATCAACTCCTTTTAAACCTGCTTCTGTTGTTTTGAACTCAGAAGGAGAGAAAGATTTATAACGGACTGGTCCAGCAGTAGAACCATCTGCGCCTTGGTAAGTCACATCCAAGTTGTATTCCGCCACCAAATCTCCGTCTTCAAGATCAATGAACTCCACAGAGTAATTGAATACAGAACCTGGAATATCAAACAAATTGACTAAGGCATCACCTCTCTCAATTAAACGAACATAAGCTCCTTTTTCAGCCTGATCGAAGGTGATGATCGGAGAAAGGCTTTCATCCGCACAAGAAAAGAGCAGACAACCTAAAACTCCTGAGAATATGAATATTTTAAGTTTATTCATGATTTTAAATTACTTTTATTTGAAGCAGGATGACAAAAAGTCATCCTACAAAAAATTGCTATTAATATACTTTAGCGGAACCATCATCCCAGAATACACGATCAGTGATTGCTTTCTGAGTAGCGTTCTTGTTACGCTGAATGTATACATCTGGATACAAATAAGAAACAGGGAAGTCACCTGGTGCAGGCTCAATTGCTGGCTGCATATTATTAGGCTTACCTGTTCTTCTAAACATATTGTATGCTTCTAGCCCATTACCCCAAAGCGCGATGTAGTACTCTCTCATTACGATGTTCAGCTTATCATCTGCTGCATCGTACTCATCCATCACAAACTGTACGTAAGCCTCCACGTCTTCATCAGAAGGAACGAAGCAATCTTGTACTGAAGTACCACTACAAGGTCTTGCATCAATGATAGTTGACATAGTACCACTTACTAGACTAGTAAAGCTGAATACCTTGCTGATGGACTTGCGAATACCACTTTCCAACAATGCTTTTGCATCATCTGTAGTACCAACCGTCAAAGCAGCTTCTGCGCGTAAGAAATCAGTGAAAGAAGCGGTCATAATTGGCCAGATTCCTTGTCCCATACCACCTGTTGTACCTTGTTGTCTTGAATCAACAAAACCACTCAAGTCAAACTGACCACCTGCTGGATACAAACCAAAAGAAGTACGGATTGGCCCATCTGGTGGAATACCTTCTCCGTTCATGTGATCTCTACCAGAGTAGCCATCACCAGGTATCACGATACAATATGGAAGATCTGGATCAACTGCATCATAGTGTGCTATTGCACCAGCAGTTGTTGTCTTATCTGGTAAGGCAGAGAAGTGACAAGAATAAGTTGTTTGATCTTGTGCCTCGGCTTTTTCTACTTTACGGTAGAAATAAAAACGGATACGTGGATCAATTACTGCATTTCCATCCATGTCTTCTTTGTCCGCTCTCAGCAACCACATATAATAGTTGCTCAAGTAAACACCATCACCTAATTCGTAGTGGTTGTTATAGAATGGGTGACGAGAGTTAGGATTGGTACGCTGGTTGCCATAATTCCATTGGAAATCTTGAGAAGCATCGGAGATAAGATCTCCATCTGATACCAAATCGTTGATAACCGATGCTGCTCCAGAAGGATCAGTCAATCGAGTAGTCACTGCTGCTCTTAACTTCAATGTTTTAGCTGCAGTAATCCACTTTGCTGCGTCTCCACCATAGATAATATCATTAGCAGGTGCTGCTGCCGTCGTACCATCCAATTGAGCGATAGCTGCATCCAATAAAGCGATCGCTGCATCATAAACTGACTCACCTGGATCTGCAACTGGTGCGATAATATCTGTACCTTTACCTGCTTCGGAGAAAGGAATATTACCAAATACGTCTACCATTGCCATCAAAGTGTACGCCTTCATGATTTTAGAACTTCCAGAGTGGATATCCAATCCCCTTTCTGCTGCAATTACGTCTAGCGCTTCAATATCAGGATACATTCCAGAATAAGCATTGAACCAAAGTCCACTCAAAGTAGTGGGCGCAATAGTTGCATCATAAGAGAAACTATTGTTAGAGTTGTACATTCTAGCCATACCACCAGGTCCATCTGTTCCTTGTAGTCCAGAGATGAATCCGCTGAAGGTCAACTGAATGCTGTTGTACAAGTCGTTTACACTTGCTTTATCTGCGGTAATGGCGTTAGGATTCTCCTGCAACGCCAATTCCGTATTGTCGCAAGCACTAAATGCAGCAGCAAAAAGCGCAACGACAAAGATTTTAGTTATAAATTTCATATTATAATTTTTTAGATTGTGAGAAAAGCAGAGAGACCAAGCTCTCTGTTCTCTATCCAAAAATCTTTTTAATTGATTAGTATGATGCTGCTTAGAAACTAGCATTAATCATAATACCATATTTTCTAGCAGTTGGCGCTGTACGGAAATCAAATCCACGTCCATTACCTACACCTGTACTAGATACTTCAGGATCGAAATTGATACCTACTGGGAAGTTTGGTGCATTGTACCATAAGTTTTCACCAGAAATAGTTAATCCAATTTGTCCAAATGGAGAGTTCTCTAGGAAACGGCTAGGTACTGCATAAGAAAGAGAAATCTCTCTTAAGCGGATAACGGTAGCATCGAAGATACCTCCTTCGTTCGCGAAGAAATAAGCACGGAAGAAAGAATCACCAATGTATGTCTGAATATCATTAGTTGTTCCATCTGCTTTCACACCTGGCAAAACCAAAGGTAAGTTACGATTCACATCTGTATCGACTGTATTACCACGAGCCAATAGGGCTTGTACAGTTGAAGAATACATATCTCCGCCATCAATATACTGCCATTGGAATCCTAAAGAGAATCCTTTGTAAGAGAAGTTATTGATCCAGTTTGCTGTGAAGTTAGGGTTAGGATTACCAATGATAGAAATATCATTTTCTCCTACATAGTTACCCTGACCATCTACGATGTAGTTACCAGCTTCATCTTTGCGGAATTCCGTTCCTTGAATCACACCATAAGGCTCCCCAACGATAGCGTAGTTACCCAAACCACCATTGAAACCAGCGATTGTATTTCTATTAAAGATACCACCAAACCCTGGAGGGTTAATGATCTGAATCTGCTCAATACCATCAGCAATTGCCAATACCTCGGGAATGTTTCTTGTATAGTTCAATGTAATGTCCCAACGGAAGTCTCCCTGGAAAGGAACGATATTTACACCAAGCTCAACACCTTTGTTCTGTACAGAAGCTGCATTCACAGTTGTTCCTGTAAATCCAGTTGCTGGATCCAATGCCAATTGGATGATCAAATCATCAGATACTTTGTCGTACAAAGAAAGATCAATTCCAAAGCGGTTTTGAAGGAATCTTGCTTCTACTCCACCTTCGACCTCTGTGATCAACTCTGCTGTCAGATTAGGATTACCCAACTGATTAGAAACCGAGTTGATGTTCAATACAGAACCTCCTGGTGCCACGAAAACGTTAGTAGCAGAATTCAAGATATTTCTTGTCTGATAAGGGTTCGGATAACCCGCAGAAGTACCATATCCTGCTCTGATCTTCAAGTAGTTTAAGAAGTTGTTGTTCTGTAAACCAGCGAAAGCATCTGTTGGCACAAAAGACGCACTAATAGATGGATAGAATACAGAATAGTTATCTTGCTCCAAAGTAGAAGTCCAGTCATTTCTAGCTTGCAAATTCAAGTAGAGGAAATTCTTATACCCTAAAGTAGCGGTTGCATAAGCACCTAAAGTATTTTCTCTTTGCGTTGCAGAAACTGAATTGTGATCTATGAAGTTACCGTGTGCAAATAGACCATACACAAACTGATTTGAGCTAAACAAACCAGTAAAGTCTCTCACTTCACTTCTAGCATTGAAACCAACGATACCATCTAAAGTCAAATCATCAGATAATCCGAAGTTATAAACCAAGTTCGCTAATTGGTCAGTAATTCTGTTTTTGATTTCAAAAGTCTGCATTTGACCATCTGGCACTTGCGCACCACCTCTGTTCAAAGTACGTTGCTGAGTTTGAGAGTACTGATCTACTCCTAACTGATAAGTAGCCGTCAACCAAGGTGCTAATTCATAAGACATCTTAGTTGTACTGAAGAAACGCTGTACTCTATCAGTTTCTCCACCATTATTCAATACCCATCTTGGATTTTGAATAGGAGAACCACGACGATAATAAACGTTGCGTCCATCAATTGGACTCTGGTATGGCAATCCATTTAAGTCAACAGAACGAGGTGTAAACAATAAGGCTGCAAAGAGACCATTACCATCACCACCGAATGCTTGTCCAGTTAGAGGAGTACGTCTTTCAGAATCAACAAAGTTGAAAGAACCTTGGATTTTCAAACCATTTTGCAATTGAGTTTGAGCACCTAAACCAAAGTTGTGCTTGTTTAAGAAGTTAGAAGCACCACCTCCTCTTTGCTCATCCAATCTAGGTGTGAAACCTTCATCAGAAAGGTAGCTATAAGAAGCACTAATAGAAGAGTTGTTTCCTAAATTACTTTCTACAGACACAGAAGTGTTGCTAGTGAAACCAGCATCAAAGAAATTTTCTACGCTTTCGTATGGTTGATACACATAATCTGCTCCAACGAATTCAGGAAAATCCGCATTGTACTGCGCCTGATCGTAAGGGTGTGTGATGATTACTTGACCATTTTCTACTCTTTTGAAGTCAGAACCATAAGAAGAAGGATTTAAATCATCGAAAGCTGCTCCCCAATTAGAGAAGAACCATCCGAAACCTGCGTTAAATCCATTTCCAAAAGTATTCTGATAGTCAGGAAGGTTAGCAATTTCAGAACGCGCAAATTGCTGAGAAACATTAATTTCCAAACCCTTATTTGCAGAAGCACCTGCGTTACCATTTTTAGTTGTCACTAAGATTACCCCGTTACGACCTGCTTCACCGTATAGTACAGTTGCAGAAAGTCCTTTCAAGATAGAAACCTCTTCGATGATATTAGGATCCAAATCCAAGAAACGAGAAGATGCAGTTGCACCACCTGCTCCGAAACCTTGAGTGGTGTTCGTAGAAGTGTTAAATGGAATACCATCAATAACGAATAATGGTTGGTTATCACCAGTAATGGAAGAGAAACCACGAATAATTACGTTGGTACCAGAACCTGCTAAACCAGAAGTCTGTGTGATATCGACCCCTGTTGCTTTACCACGTAGAATACGAGCTACGTCCGCTTCCTGCCGACCTTGAATGTCACCAGCTGCGATGGTAGATACACCGTATCCAAGTGCTTTTTTCTCTTTTTTAATACCAAGTCCAGTTACTACAATTTCGTCCAGTGCTACCCCTGCTGAAAGGATAACATCATAAACGTTAGAAGCTGTTAATGGAACTTCATTGGTTTCAAAACCAGTGTAGCTAACTACTAAGGTGTTCCCGTCTGCGGGAACTTCGAGGGAGAATTTTCCATCTACGTCAGTTACTGTACCAACGGATGTTCCTCGTACAAATACACTTGCACCAATCAAAGACTCGCCGTCTTGGTCGGTAATTGTACCTGTCACTGTTCTTTGCGCTAATAATGCACTAAAGCAGCACACCATCATCGCAATGATGAGTGAGAGTTTTTTCATACTAATCCAGATTTACGTTAAACAAATGTTATAAATAATTTAACT
>JBCDFY010000126.1:0-21314 GCA_039176995.1 Bacteroidota bacterium | reverse complement strand
TCTCATTGTTTGTTGTGCTGTAAAATTATATAAATTATGTTGGTGTAATTTATTATCGAAATCACCAATGTGTTTATAAAAATTTTCAAAAATACTTAATGTATTGGCCAAAAACGACTCATTGTGGAATCGGATGGACGTCAAGTCCACCCGATTCCACAATGAGTCGTGTTTGGCAAGTCCTTTCAGTATTTGTGCAATTTGTTATACACACTTTGGTTATTGCGATAATAAATGACACCTACTTAATTTATATATTTGGACAGCACATCAAGCATTGAGAATTCGCTCATTGTTTTTGTTTGTAGTAATTTTTAACAATCATCATATCGAAATACATTTGTATAAAGCACAACAAAATCTGTATTTTTGATACAAAGTATGCACACGACCTACAATAAATCTATTTAACCCGATCAATCCGTGTCTATAAAAAATTTTATACGTGCCTAATTCTAAAAACATTTGATACCACAAGCAACAGTTCAAGAAATACTAGAAACGGCAAAGATAGAAGAGGTCGTTGGTGATTTTGTCAACCTAAAGCGCAGAGGGGTGAACCTGATTGGGCTGTGTCCTTTTCACAACGAAAAGACCCCTTCCTTCACGGTTTCGCCTACCAAAAACATTTGCAAATGCTTTGGCTGCGGCAAAGGCGGTTCGCCTGCGCAGTTTATAATGGATCACGAGAACTTTACCTTTCCAGAAGCTCTGCGTTATTTAGCGAAGAAATACAATATCGAAATTGTAGAAAAAGAACTATCGCCCGAAGCTCGACAAGCGATCATGCACCAAGATAGCTTGTTCATTGTGAATCAATTTGCCGCGAAATTCTACAAAGATCAAATGCAAACGCCGACTGGTAAGAGCGTTGCGATGGCGTATTTTAAAGAGCGTGGGTTTCGGGAGGCAACGATTGAAAAGTTCGATTTGGGTTTCGCACCTGCAAAAAAGGATTTATTGACGAGTAGCGCAGTTGCACAAGGCTACAACATTGATTTGCTGCGTCAACTTGGTTTGACCACCAAATACGACAGCGATTTCTTTCGCGACCGTGTGATGTTTACCATCCATAATCTATCTGGCAAACCGATTGCTTTTGCAGGAAGGACGCTTCAAAAAGATAAGAAAATCCCCAAGTACATCAACTCCCCCGAAACCGAAATCTATGTCAAAAACAAAGTCCTCTACGGCGCGTATTTTGCTAAACAGTCCATCCGAAAGCTAGATGAATGTATTTTAGTAGAAGGCTATACCGATGTGATTTCCTTACATCAAGCAGGCGTCGAAAATGTGGTCGCTTCTTCTGGAACATCGCTCACCGTTGGGCAAATCAACCTCATCAAACGCTATACGCCCAACATCAAAATCCTCTACGATGGCGATGCGGCGGGCATCAAAGCCGCTTTGCGTGGATTGGATTTGGTACTGGAGCAAGACATGAATGTAAAAGTGGTCTTACTGCCCGAAGGGGAAGACCCTGATTCTTACGTACAAAAATTGGGTTCTACGGCGTTCACGGAATTCATTGATAAAAATGCTAAGGATTTCATCTTCTTCAAGACCAGTTTGCTAATCGAAGAAGCGGCGGGTGACCCGATTAAAAAGACCTTGTTAATAAAAGATATTGTCAGCAGCATCGCCCGCATTCCCGATCCGATCAAGCGGTCACTTTATGTGAAAGAATGTGCCACTTTGATGGAAATTGAGGAGAAATTGCTGATCGTAGAAGTCAACCGAGCCATGGCAGGGCGCGCCAAACGACAAAAAATAGAGCGCGAACGTCCAAGCCCGAATCAGAGACCGATATCTGCGATGCGTGCTTTGCCAAGAGAAGGGGACGCGCCTTTCCCAACTGCAGATCAAGAGCAGAGTGGGGGAGAAGTCGCACCTTCGCAGAGCAAACCCATTTCGAGCGATGAATTTCAGGAGCAAGATATTGTGCGCATCCTTATTACTTTGGGGCATAATATTTTTGACAAAGAAGAGGATTTGACGGTGGCGGAGTATGTTTTAGGGAACTTAGAAGATTTGTTAGAAAGCTTTGATAATGCACTCTACAAAAAGGTGGTCAATATTGCCTTTGATCGTTTAGTGGATGAAGAAACATTAGATACTAACTACTTCCTTCATCATGAGGATGAAAAAGTACGTCAACTCGCACTGAATGTCACCAGTTCTCCCCATGAGTATAGTCCTGGTTGGGAAGAGCGCGATATTTTACTTCGTTCACAAAAAATGCCAGAGTTTAATTTCAGTAGAGATAGCACAGAATCTCTTCTGCGCTTTACTTATAAAAAAGCTAAAAGGATGCGGGATGAGAGCAAGGACCAAATTAAAACTGCCACAAATAGCGAAGAATTAGAAAAGTGCATTAAAATATACATGAAGTTCAACCAGACCTGTATAGAAATCTCTGAAAAACTAAAAATGGTCATTCCTCCTAGTTAGCTTTTATCAGGTGAGTTAATTAACTTTGATAATCCAAAATCTATTAATATGACCAAGATTACAACTCCTTCTAATACATTCATCATACCAGTCAGTTCTATGTCGGTAGATAAAGTTGTGCTAGAAAATGATGTATTTAGACACCTATTAAAAGGTAGAACCTATGTAGCAGTTGGTAATCAAATTCTATTCGAGCGAGAAGGTCAGTACTTTCTGACGATGATAGATAATCATAATCAAAAATACACTAAGAAAGATTATGACCAACTTCCCTATAAAGCTCCTTATCAACTCATCGACGGAAAACTAGAATATGTGGCCTCTCCTAAAGACAAACATCAAGATACATTGGGTAATCTTTACATGCTACTTGCTCCTTATGTCAAAACTAATAAAATAGGTAGAGTTCGTTTTGCTCCGCTAGATGTCCATTTTGACGAAAAAAACATTTATCAACCCGACTTAATGTTCATTTCCAACGAGCGAAAAGACATTATCAAAGACTTCATCTACGGTCCACCTGATTTGATTGTAGAGGTTTTGTCCTCTAATAAAAAACACGATTTGGGAGAGAGAAAAGATGTTTATGGACAATATGAAGTTCTAGAGTACTGGGCAGTGGACTATAAAAAGCAAACCTTGGATGCTTATTTGAATAAAGAAAAGAAATTGATATGGCAAAGGCAATATACAGCAGAGGACGAGGTGAAATCGGAAGTTGTTGAAGGCTTCTCTTTTGTGTTGAAGGAGATTTTGAAGAGGAATAGGATCGACTAGCGCATAAGAAACTAACAGTTTCTTATATTTGTTACACAAGGAAAAGATATGGAGAATACATTGCTCAATAGAATCACCATCAATCCCAATGTTTGTCATGGGAAACCTACAATTCGCTCTAAACGCTATCCTGTTGAAAGTATTTTGGAATATTTGGCTGGTGGCGATACAGTAGAAGATATAGTAGAAGAATTTGATGATTTGGAGAGAGAAGATGTATTGGCCTGTCTTGCTTATGCTGCTATTTCTATAAAGGCTAAGTCCATTACTATTTTACCATTTGTTGCATGAAATTCATAGTTGACGCTCATCTACCTAAATCCATTTATAAGTATTTCATTGAAGAATCTGAGGCATGGAGATGATGCATTTAGGCATACAAAAGTGCATATTTATTACTTAGAAGGAGTTACCAATCAGTACATTGATGCTGATAGAATTCACCATAAAAATAATGGACAAGGTAAAAAAGATACCATCAATTTGATAAGCGCACTCGAAATAGATACGGCAAATGCGAAGCAAATTTTAGATCAATTTTATCATAAAAGAGAGCGTTTGGAAATATTCTAGCTTCCTTTGGTTACGCTATTTTTTACAATAAAGGCTGAACTGAATCTCACTCACTACGTTCTATCCTTTAAACACAAACCATGCCAGAACTACCCGAAGTGCACGCCAAGAAACGCTACTTTGATGCGACTGCCTTGCACCAAAGAATACAAGAAGTACAAGTGTTCGACGATCACATTTTGAAAGGCATAGCAGCGGAAGTATTTGAGGAAGGTTTAATTGGCAGAATATTCAAATCAAGCTATCGTCGAGGAAAATATCTATTTGCGGATTTGGATAATGCGCAGAGTGTTTTACTGCATTTTGGAATGTCAGGGCATCTGAAATATTATTCCGAAGAAGAAGATCAGCCCAAATTTGAACGCATTCGCTTTGAGTTTGATGATGGATTCAAATTAGGTTTTGATTGTCCCCGAAAATTTGCGCGTGTTCGTTTGTTAGATTCCAAAGAAGCCTATATCAAAGAGAAGAAACTAGGAACAGACGCCACAGAAATGAGCGAAGCAGAATTTTTGAAGTTGGCGGAAGGTAAACGAGGCAGCATCAAAGGTTTTCTACTCAAACAAGAGTACATCGCAGGCGTCGGGAATTTATATGCCGATGAAATTTGCTATCAAACCAAAATTCATCCCAACTCCGTCACAGATCAACTCTCCAAAGCACAGAAACAAGAGATTTTCCAAACTATGAAATCCATCTTCCAATTCGCGCTTTCCAAAAATGCAACTTATAGCGAATATCCTGACGATTGGCTTTGGCATCATCGAGATGTGGAAGCAGAAAGTCCTGATGGAAGTGGTGAAATTCAAAGTGCTAAGATTGCGGGAAGGACGACTTATTTTGTGCCTCGGCGGCAGGTGTTGTATCGGTAGTTGGGAAACAATTCAAAATTTCAGATCGTTTTACAGATGTAGCAAATCTTTAAAAATGGGAGCATTAAAACTAGATCAAAAATACACCTTCGAGGAATACTTAGCTTTTGAAGAGATAAGTGATGTTCGGCATGAGTATCATGACGGGCAAATCTTTGCGATGGCAGGTGGCAGACCCAATCATAATTTGATTACAGGGAACATTCATACTGCTTTGAATCTTGCCCTTAGTGATAGAGATTGTATTCCTTACATTTTTGACCTAAAAGTAAGAATTGAAAAAGCCAACCGAGGACTTTATCCAGATGTCATGGTCGTCTGCGGAGACTTAGAAATGTACAATGATAGATTAGATGTCATCACCAATCCTAGCTTGATTATCGAGGTGCTTTCTCCTTCCACAGAGCGCTATGATCGAACCAATAAGTTTAGGTTGTATCGTCAATTACCTTCTTTTAAGGAATATGTGTTAGTAGCAACTGACTATCCAACCGTAGAGACTTTTTACCGCGAACAGGAAGACTATTGGCACATTGGAAGTGCCGTAGGATTAGATAGCGAAGTTCATTTGAAGTCCATTGATTGTAAGATTCAACTGGCGGATATATATAAAAAAGTGAAGGGGTTGAAGGATACGAAGATTTTTCAGAATATGTCTTGATGTGGAAAAATTAAGAAGCCTACCTCGGAAAAAGTCCTAAAGCAAGTAGAACTGCTACCAATTTTAGAGAAGTGGGTGCAATTTTTTGCTTTACCAACTCAGACTTGCCAAGTTTACAAAACTTGGCAAGTCTTATAAATATTGAATGAGTCAAAATCATTTCTTAATCACCTTTCTACTCACACTCGAACCTTCTTGATTACTAATATTCACAATATAAGAACCCGACGGATAGCTTTCCATATCCAAAAACTGGATGAAATCAGTAGAAGTGTGATCAGAAACTAGCTTACCTGTAGAGTCAAAAATAGTTATCTTCCAATCCTCTCGGTACGGCAATTCCAAAGTAAGATAATGCTCAACAACTGTAGGATAGACTTTGACCTCGGCTTCATCTAATATTCTTTTCGTAGAAACAGGAAGCAGTACAATCGCCTTATCAACATCGTCTTCTAAACTCAGTTCTGCGGTAATTTCCTGTCCATTGCGCATCACCGTAATTTGGTAATCTCCTTTGAAAGCTCTCAAATCAACTACGCCATTATTGGCAGTTGTCAAAGTAGTATCTGTCCACCACTGATTGAAAACCAAATCGGTGAAAGTCGCGTGCGCAGGTTTTGGATTCCAGTTATCATCGTATAGCGGTGAATTACCTCGCCAATGTATCGCATCCCAAAATCCCCACATCAAAAATCCATCCGTGGCGGGATGACTAAAGATCATCTTTAAGAAATCGCCAGTGTATTGTGCTTGAATTTCTTCGGATAATAAGTCTGATTGATCGTATTCTGTGATTTTTATGGTTTTGCCAAAAGCCTGATACGTATCTTCTAGAATAGCGTAAAGCGAATCAGGAGCAACCAAGCTAGAACCCATATGTGCCTGAAAACCAATGCCATCTAATTGTACACCTGCATCAACGACTTCTTGAATCATGCTTTTATACAGCTGATAGTCACCGCCTTCCACACTACCATTGCTTAGCACAGCATAATCGTTGAGATAAGTGATTATGCTAGGATCTTCTTCCAAGATTTTTTGGATAATCTGTGGATAGATTTCTCTACCTGTCGTATAACCTGCTGTACCTCGTAGCGTATTTTCAAGGTCTCTTTCGTGCGCAATTTCATTGATAACGTCCCATTCTTGGACAAAATCTCTCACGCCTTCATAATTCAAAATATTATCTAAATGTGTATTGATTCGATTGGTTAGATAATCGGGATTATTGCGATTTTCTTCCATATCTGGCGGCATACTCTCCCAACGCGGCCAAACCAATACGTGTCCACGCACCTTAATATCATTATTAACCAGCCATTGAATACCTTTCACGGTTTCGTCCTGTGTTCCTGCCCAGCCTTGCTCCCATGCTCTCCATTTCAGTGCGTTTTCTGTCACCACCCAATTGAAGCCATGTCCTTTACCATCTAAATTAATTAAGCGATCCATATAAATAGGGTTCGCTTGGGAATTATTGGCTAATCTGCGAGGATTGACCGCCGTTCCGAACGCGTATTGATGGCGCAACATTTCGATGCGTACATCAGTATTGGGAATGGGATTTCCGTTGCCATCCTGAATGCGAAGCGTCATATTCGCTTTTCGGTGCTGCTCTATCCGATCAGCTGCTGTGATTCGCCAAGGTGCATCTGCATCTGCTCCAGGATAATTATCAATATTCAAGTTTTGAGGTAGGTCTTCCAAAGATACCGAATTACCATAGTTGATGGCGGTCATGCCCGCAACTTCGATGACTTGTTGTTGATAAGCCAAATGCAAACCAAAGTTCAAATCACCTGATGGATAAGTATCCGTAGATTCAAATGGAATCAGATATTGTTGCCATTGTCCACTTGGACTAGCCGTCAAGATAAATTCTTTATCAAAGGTTGCCACATCTTCGAGAAAGATATTGACTCGTCCCGCTATTCCTCCTAGCGGAGTCGAAACGGTTCGCAGCCAAATGACTGCTATTACTTTATCTCCTCTCCGAATCGTATTCACGTTGGAAATAGAATATCCAGCATTCCAAGGATTTTCTCCCGTTTCGGGAATATCCAAGTTAACTGCTTTCATAAAGTCCTGTCCATTCACCTCTATCGTTCGTTTAGTCGAACCATAACTGCCTGCTCGATCAATGTTATCTTCTTCGTTAGAGGTGAATATCCAATCACCGCCCATTAGGCTATATTCTGTTTGGAGTTGATTTAAAAAGTTTTCGTGGTAAGCATCGTTTTGGGTAAAAGCTGCGGTGCTTAGGAAAAGAAAAGTGAGGATGGTGATAGGTTGAAAATTCATGGATAGCATTTTTTGCTGTTTCAAAAAAGCTAAAATAGAACATCGAAAGGATTTTTCCTTAGAGTGCCCGTTAAAATTGGTGGTATAATACAAATAATGTTGCGAGTAGTTTCTGATTGCTAAGCCCAGAGGAATTAGCAAGCAGAAACGGTAAGGCTTAGCAATCACTTCGTGAACTTCGCGCTTACTAATCCCAAATCATTACATTTTTATCATCGCCTTAAAATCAATGTATGGGTGGGAATCCTCTAAATCGCTGTACAGTTTCGGAGATGGGGCTTTGGATTTCTTTGAAGAATTAGCAAACGATGCCTCCAAGGAATTTCTGCGATAGCTTGCCGCAGATTTGGATCCATATAAGTCTAGAAACTTAGTATTTAATGAGAATGATGAATTAGATTTCGGTAAATACCAATTTGATCATTTAGGAGGGACACATTTTTGAGAATTCGCGAAGTCGCGTTCAAAAAATCTTTAAAGGATGATTTTTTGAACGCTCCGAGAGGTTCTTGAGGTCGAAAAGCATGAAAATTTATCAAATTTTCATGCTTTTCGACCTTGAAAACCCTCTAGCAGAAAGTCTTTTCACCTTTGAAACTTCAATCTGCCTCAGGCTGAAAAGACTTTCTGCGATTTTTGGAAACGAAATCTTTCATTTTCAATTTGTATACCCTGGTGAATTTAGTTATTGGAAGATAAATTCTCACTCCCCTCAGTACCTCAGTGGTTTAAACAGAGCGAAACACTCCACCAATCAGTCCTAAATCAAGCATAACTTCTACAAATATTGAATAAATTAAATTTAGTACCTTATATTTGTTTTACAAATAATGAATAAATGAAAAATATTGGCTATTTAGAAGAGATCATTTTGCTTCTCATTATGAGTATGGAAGGGGAGGCGTACGGCTATTCCGTGAGTGAAGCCTACAAAAAGTATATGGGCAAATCCATTTCGATTAGTGCAGTGCATACCGTGATGTCGAGGATGGAAGAGAAGGGATTGATTAAGAGCAGTATGGGCGGCGCGACGGCGGAAAGAGGCGGCAGGCGCAAGCGGATTTTTGAGGCCACTGAGCAAGGCATAACGGTCATTTCGGAAATCAAATCGGCGCGCGAAAAATTGTGGGACTTAATTCCTGATTTACGATGAAACAAACACCACCACGCTGGGCAGATCAATTTTTGAAGTGGTTTTGCTCAGAAGATTTATTAGAGGAAATACAAGGTGATTTGCACGAAGCACACCAAGCACGTTTGGTCGCAGAAGGCAAGCGCAAAGCTGATCGGCAATTCGTAGCTGATGTCTTCAGCTTTTTTCAACCATACGCTTTTGAACGCTACTCGAAAGCTAAACAATTCTTACCGATGTTCGATAATTATTTCAAAATCACGCTTCGCAATATTCTCCATCGTAGTCGCTTCACCGCCATCAACTATATCGGACTCACGGTCGGTGTAGTGGCGGTGCTATTCATTGCACTTTACCTCAAAAATGAATGGACTTACGATCAACATTTCCCCGAAGAAGATCGCATTTTTCGATTGATGAATGGCTATCGCGATCAGACTTATACGAATATGCCCTTTCCCGATTATTTTAATTCCAATGTCGAAACGCAGCTTTTGCTCACCCAGAAACTAGAGCGTTACGAAGAGGTAGAAACGGCTTGCCATTTTGTCCCTACTCAATCGGATATCATGGGTGGTGGTCAATTTTTTATAGAATTAGGTCCTGATCGTTTTGTTGTAGAAAATTTGCTTCATACCAATACTGGCAAGGCTTTTCAAGCTATCTTTCCTCAGCATTTTTTGATGGGAACGGCAGAAAATGCCTTTTCAGACTTTGGAAAAATAGTGCTGACTGAGAAAGTGGCAGAACGCTGGTTCGGTAAGACGTGGCAGCAGCAAGAGTTGATTGGAAAAACGCTGGTTGCACAAGAAGAAAACTACGAACTGGCGGGCATTATTGAAAATGTACCGAACAATACGCATTTTGATTTTGATTTAATTGTTCATCAAAAAAGTATTCCTTCTTGGGGTGCTTATACCTATTTGAAATTAAATGGGAATGCTCAAATTGAGACCTTAGTTGAGCAACTCAATGCAGAAGTAGATCAGGTTTATCCTGGCTATTGGGAGGATGAATTATCCAAAGGAATAGAGGCGATTACCTTGACCAATATTCATTTTTCGGAAGGGAATCTGTATGAACTCAAAGCAACTGCTAATACCACTTATTTGAAAACTTTCGCCTTCATTGCAGTCATCATTCTACTCATTATTTGGATTAATTATACGAATCTTTCCGTAGCGATGTATGCTGATCGGCAGAAGGAATTGGGCATGCGTAGAGTGCTAGGTGCAAGAGCGCAAGATGTTTCTTTTCAGCTTTTGATGGAAGCGGTTTTATTGGCGTTGATTTGTTTTCCTAGCTGTTGGATATTGCTCCGAATCTTTTTGCCTTATTTCAATGAATTGATGCAAACTGCCATCCCCATTTCTACATCTTGGCATTGGCAAACGCTCCTGGCTTTGTTTGCTTTGCTATTGCTCACAGGTATTTCAAGTGGACTTTATCCTGCGATAGTTTATGGCAAACGTTCTTTGCTGCATTTATTCAAAAACAAAATGAATTGGACGAATAGCAGTCGCTTATTCAATTTCCGAAATGTGCTGATGACAGGACAGTTTGTCATGCTAATTGCGCTGTTGAGTTTGACCTATTTCATCTATCAGCAGATGAATTATGTCGCCAATAAAGATTTAGGCTTCAACAAAGAAGGCATCATCTATTTTCCAGTTTCGGGAGCGGAGCAGTTTAACAAAATGAAAACGCAATGGCTCAATATACCAGAAGTGGAAGCAGTCGGAGCGAATGCTATTCCAGGCGCAGATATGGCGAACCAATTGACCTACAAAATGGCAGAGACAGACGTTGTTTTTTCGGATGGTACATTGCAATATTTTGATTTAGGCAACGTGAAAACACTTGGTTTGGCTTGCACAGCTTGCCAACAATTGGAAGAAGGCAAAGAGCGCATTTTTGTCATCAATCGAACCGCTGCGGAGAAGCTGGCTAAAGCGAAAAATGTGGAAGTTGAAGCCTTAATTGGAGAGACGATCGTGACCGAACCCGAATATCAAAATGAAGATCAAAGTTTCGGTTTTCCTTACGTCATTGATGGTATTATTGACGATTACAATTATCACAGTCTCCGAATCGCCGCTCAACCCATGCTTATCGAAATTCACGCCAATATTCCTTGGGTATATACCGCGCTTCTCAAAGCCAATACGGATAACTGGTCAGCGACCATTCAAGAGATCAAAACCATTTATGCTTCTGTAGAAAAAGACCGCCCATTCGATTTTATTTTCTTGGACGAACATCTCGCTAAACTCTACACTACCGAACAAAAAATGGGAATGCTACTCGCCATCTTGAGCCTGATTGCACTGGTGTTGGCACTCATGGGCTTGGCAGGCGTAGTTTCCTATTTGGCGCATAGCAAGCAGAAAGAAATCGGCATTCGGAAAGTGCTGGGAGCAAGTGTGAATAACATTTTGATGCAATTCAATAAGGAATTTCTACTGCTGCTAGGATGCGCAACACTGGTCAGTTTGCCACTCGCCATTTACTTTGCGCACCAGTGGCTTAATAGTTTTGCCTATCGTATTCAGCCTCAGTTTTGGGTGGTTTTATTGGCAGCGGGATTTGCGGCCTGTATGGTCATCTTGCTCGTGAGTTTACAATCTAAACAAGCGGCGAGTCGGCATCCTGCGGAGGTATTGAGAGCGGAGTGAAAGGTGCTTCGAGTATTCAAATGTGACTAGCCTAAGGGATCAGTAAGCATGAAGAATGAATGATTGCTTAGCCTGGTTGTGCTTTCTGCTCAGCAATCCTTTCAGGCTTACCGATCAGAAGACACTAAGAGCTTGTCTAAAAAATCTAGTGATGGTGGGCTGAATCAGTGGATTAAGACTTGCAAAGTTTTGTAAATTTGGTAAGTCTAAGCTGATAAATCAACGGGTTTGACCCACTACCAGTTTAGTTAACTGACCGTCAAGAGTTTGCGGTTCTGCCTGAGGCGGACACAGTCTGCCTAAGAAGGAATTTATGAGTCCGTACGGATGAATAAATTATTTTAACGGCAGTTTACCCGCTACAGGGGTTCGTAAAATATTGGCTATCAGAACGATAAAATTTAGACATACTCTAAGTTGATGATATTCTTTCAAGCGTTCTACTATTCAAACATCATTAAAATTAAGAAAGTAAAAATGCGTATTCTTCTTCTAGGACTTCTTCTTTTAAGTCTAATATATCCGAAAATATCTCTTTATGCACAAGATACACTGATAACCAATTATCCGAATTCTTCTTCGGAGTGGCACAAAATTTATCAGCAAGACCAGAAGGTAGCGGAAAACATCTACCACGAGAATGGACAGGAGTGGATGACTGTCAAATATGCGCAAAAGGGCAAGCAAAATTGGAAATGGTACTACGAAAATGGAAATCCTTACTTTGAAGCGACTTACATCAATGACTTGCTACAAGGGACTTATAAGATTTGGTATGAAAATGGTCAATTAGCAGAACAACTTATTTTCAAAGACCATGTGGAAAATGGATTTGCCATATTTTTTCATGCTAATGGGCAAGTTGCCATGAAAGGTTATTACGAAGAGGGCAAAATGGTTGGGAAATGGGAATTTTATGATGAAAATGGAGATTTACCTAGTGGTATTTGGGAATGGTCATTTGCTGCTGCTCTTGAAAAAATTCGGGTGAAAGGACGACTGGAAGATGGGCAACCTATTGGAAAGTGGAGGTATAAAGGGACCGCGAATCAGGGGCTGGCGAGTCAATTAGTTTTTGAAGAAATGCTAGATAACGCGAATGATTAGATGAAAAAATCCACAATCTGTGCATCTCAAATTGTGGATCTTTTCGATGAAAAGGAATTAAGTAACACGCCCCAAAAATAGCACCTAATAAAGTTGCAATCCACTGGTAATCAGCGAAATAAATTCTTAGTTTTCTTAGTGACTTAAATAGAGGGAGATACTTAATAAATCAATTCCGAATCAACTGCGCATTCCCTTTCAATACTTCCTTCAGTCCATCCGAGTATTCCACTTCTGCAAACCAGACATATACCCCCATTGGCATCATTTCGCCACGGAAGCTACCGTCCCAGCCAATGCTTTCGTCATTCACATCGAAATCTCGTGCTTCGTAGAGCAATTCTCCCCAACGGTCAAAAACTTGGAAAGTCACTACTTTAGTACCTACTGTTCCATGCACCAAGAGTCGGTCATTCAATAAGTCTCCATTTGGCGTAAAACCAGTCGGTACACGGGTTTTTCTAAATTTCGCTACTCGAATTTGAATACGATCCGTTGCTTCACAACCTGCTTCATCTATACCATATAATTCATAGTAGATCGTAGATTCTGGCTGTACAAATGGGTCGGTACATTCGGTACAAGTAATCGTAGAATCTGGATAGGAAGTTGTCCAGACATACTCTACGCTTCCTATATTATTAACAGCGTTAGCGAAAAGCTGGATTTCCTTGCCGAATTCTATTTCTACAAAGTCTTCCTCTGGAGAAATGAATACTTCGAAGGCTTCTGGATCGAATAAGTCGGTATTGGTAAGTTGCACACAGCCATTTCTATCTTTTACGAAGACATCATAATTGCCAGCAGAAAGCCCTAAAAAGGTCGTATTGCTCGTAAAAGACTTATTATCAAGGCTATAGGTATAAGGCATCGTTCCGCCCGCAGCCATTACAGTAAGTTCCCCATCTCTTCCGCCCGCACAGGTGATTTCGCCTGGTTCAACTTCAATCTCGATTGGTGCCGGTTGCCCAACATTTACAGGCGTAATCAATTCGCAGCCATTGTTATCCGTCACTGTGAGTACGTAAGTTCCGGAAGTCAAACCATCAATCGTGGAAGTTTTTTCGTCGGTGGACCAAAGCAATTGATAAGTTGGAATTCCACCTTTGATGTTAGCAGTAATTCTTCCATCTGAACCATCGAAGCAACTGTTTTCTTTCACATCAAAAGTTGTTTCTAAGGCGGTTGGCTGCGTTACGCCGATAGAGGCAAAACCAACGCAGCCCAATGTATCAGTGACTGTTACCGTATACGTTCCAGTTCTCAAACTATCTACCATTCTAGTAGTTGCCCCATTATTCCAAAGGAAAGAGTAGCTCATATTTCCACCGCTCACATTGCTAATACTCACGCTTCCCGAACCTTCGCCAAAGCAAATAACGTTGGTGCTGTCCAGTTCAATTAGAATGGGATCAGGTTGTGGTAAAGGACGAGATTCTACACCTTGACAGCCTTGGTCATCTGTAACGGTCAATCCATAGGTTCGACCTCCTCGAATGCCTTGCAACAAGAAGCCTTCGTCACCTGTGTTCCAGCGGAATTGATAACCATTACCCGTTCCACCTTCTCTCACCGTTGCACCCGCAGTTCCGTCTTCAAAACTGTTACAAGTTGGGATGTCAAAATTGATGTTGATATTATATTCAGGATGTTCTTCTACTTTTGGGCTTTCAAAAGTTTGGCTACACATATTTTGGTCAGTGATGGTCACTATGTAAGTTTCTGGAGCTAGATTAATAGCTTTTGAACCCGCTTGCCCATTGCTCCAAAGAAAAGTATAATTAATACCACTTCCACCTTCGGCAGTCACCTCTAGCTCCCCATCATTTTCTCCAAAACAGCTCGTAAAAGTCTGCTCGAATGTAGCCGTTATTGGATTCATTGGTTGTCCAATTTCTACTTCTTCTTCGATTGTACAATCATTGGCGTCAGTAACTGTTAATATATAAGTTCCAACTGTCAAACTATCCGCGATTTGAGTAGTTTGATTTTCTATATCATTCCATTGATAATTGTAAGGTGAAACTCCTCCTTCAACAACAGCGGTGGAGGTTCCGTCCCTACCATCGAAACAAGTTACAGCAGTAGCAAAGAACTCTAAAGTCAATGCCTCTGGCTCTGTGAGCGTTACAATTTCGGTGGCTGTGCAACCACTCGAATCCGTCACCGTTACTTCGTAATTACCAGCAGTTAGTAGTCTTGCTGTATCTGCAATTTGACCCAAATCATCACTCCATAGATATTCGTAAGGCATGGTTCCACCAGAAGCAATTACAATAGCTGAACCAGAGTTGCTACCATTACAATCTACATTGATTGCAATTATTTCGTCTATAACCAAAGCAGCAGGGCTTTCTATTTCAATAGCCTCGGTTCTCACACATCCATTTTCATCAGTCACACTTACCCGGTAAATGCCTGCTGATAACTCATTGATTGCTGGGGTGCTTTCTCCCGAGCTCCAGTTGTAGGTCAATATGCCTGTTCCACCATCGGCAGAAAGGGTAATCGCTCCATCACTCTCGCCTGCGCAGCTAATAGTAGTCACATTGAAGTCTAATAGAATAGAGTCAGGTTCGCCAACTACAAAACTGGTATCCAAACGGCAGTTGTTGGCATCTAAAATTGTAACTTCATAGGTTCCAGCAGTCAAGTCATTAATTGTATCTGTCGTAGCTCCCGTACTCCAATTAGGTGCAATATCACCTGTACCACCACCTAACATGAGTTCAATGCTTCCATCTTCACCACCTTGGCAAAGTGCATCTACGATGTTTGCATCTATACTAATAGAATCTGGAGACGCAATTTCTATATTTAAGGTATCCGCACAGTTATCTGCATCCGTGACCAAAATTGTCAACATCCCAGCGGGCAGATTATTCAAGATACCCATCGAATCGCTACTATTCAATAATTCTTCTCCATTTAAACTGAAAGAGAAAGGAGCGGTGCCTTCTGTTAAACTGTAATTTAGTGTTCCATCTGCGATACCTACACAAGAAACGGGTGTCGGCGCATCAGGCGCACTCAGGTTGAAGGTACAAATATTGTAAGTGCATTGTGATTGGGCAATAGGAAGATCACAGCCTTCTGGCGCATCAGGAATGAAAGGTCTAACTTCAAATAGAATGGTTTGCCCAACCCTTAGATCTGTCACATTATGAGACAAGTCACCATTGTTCGGTTGATTCCATTCGCCGCTGTCTATTCTAACTTCGTATCCAACTACTTCATCATCAATTGTTGTCCAATCGAAGGTTATTTGTCTTTTTGCAGGATCACTCACTCCACAATTGATAAGTGGCATTTCAAAATCAGCAACGCTTCCTACTTTTACTTGACTATCGAAAGCGCATCCAAAAATATCCTCCATACTTACTTGGTAAACTTGTGGATTGTCAGGCTGCGCGCTAGGATTAGCACAGTCATCACAAGACAATCCTTCTGCAGGTGACCAAGTGTAGTTGACGCTATTTCTGGAATTGAAGGTAATAGACCAAGAGTTGAAAGTTCCAAATTGGGGACCGTTGCTATCCGAAACTTGCAATATCCAAGTGCCGTTCATGGGTTGTCCAGTTAGATTATTCCAGCTTTCTTCGGGTTGAAAGTCTCCAGTAAACGGAGCATCTCCCGAGCGAATGGGAGTGGTAGCAGTTGGTGTGAAACACGTATTGGTATAGTTGCTGCCTGCTCCGCCGTTGTTAGCAGAAAGTAAAAGTAAGGCACCATCCGGGGAGAGCAAGGAAAGCTCCAAATCACTCACCCAATCTGTATCACCCGTTGTAATATCAACGCAAACAGAAACAATGTCCACTTCTGGTTCAGTAATGATGCCTGGATAAACATCCGTGATTTCAAGAGCACTTTGGTAAGGAGTTGCTAGGGGATGATTAGGGAATCCTAATTCATCGTATCGAGGAGCAGTCTCAAAAGAAACTATGTTCTCTGTAAATGTTGGACCAGCACTCAATTCTACGCTTTCTCCTGCACACAACATTGTGTCTCTAAGTTCATTACGAAAATCTTGACATTCGTAACAATCTACATTGGTAAATGGTAGTACATTGACGATAATTGATGTATCCCAGTTGCAGCCAAAATCATCAGTTATGGAAAAGATATAGGCTGCCCCGCCTGCTTTATCTGGAATTGCGGTAATTTGCTCATCTGTTTGTTCGATAACAGTGGGATCGTCTTCCCATCCATAAGAAACAACGTTTGGTGTAAAGGTCTCTAAATCAGGAAAAAGCCTTGGATTAAACTCTATTCCCCACGAAAAGATAAAACCATTATCATTCGTAAGTAAATCTTGCACCTCAATTGTCCAATCTCCATTCAAGGGACATCCTACCAACCCTGAGAGAGGTTCAAAGCTAGTGTAGTCACCAGCAGGCAGTACCTCGGGAGCGTTATCTTCTACATAATCTAGCCAGGTAGGGTTAGGAGCATCTTTTTTCCAACAATAATTATAGCCTTCCCCAGGAATGATTGGGTCATCTTCCGTAACTGGTTCTCCTAGTACCGTACGACTTCCTACTATTTCATTGTGTTCGTGTAGCGTGACATTCTGTCCATTGGGGCAAAAAATAGAGATTTCCAAATCGCGAAGCCATGAATGTTCTAGGTTAAGACAAATACCTAAGATATCATCTACATTTTGCAGGACTTGATTTGGGCTAAAATTAGAAAAAGTCACACTTGTAGTATAAGAAGCTCCAGTACCATCTGGGAGCGGTAACGAGTCCGAACGAATTCGTTGCACTAAAAAAGCACCTTCCGTAGGAACAACAGATATGACACTACTATCAGTAGCTGAATTTACTGCTGCACTTAAAGTGACGGTATCTCCTGTGCAACTTGAGCTGATTGTACCCAAAGTATTGCTAAAGCTGGGCTTAGTAGAGATTCTCACACGTTGATTGATTGAGTTGGTATTGGTACAGCCCAGTTGATCTGTTATTCTCAACTGAACGATATATCCACCTGATCGCTTATATTCGTGATTGATTTCAGTACCATATTTAATGGTTCCATCACCCATATCCCAAACATATTCAGCAGAATCTCGGTGATTATAAAATAAGCCTTCCTCTGGAAATTCTCCTGTTGCGCTCAGAGTAATACTTTGATCTGGACAAGCATCAATCCAGCCTGTATCTACTGGCATAATTGCTGGATCGCTGGTGTTGACGGTCGCTATAATTTTTTGGCAAGCGGGAATGCAAGAAATATCAATAATCCAACCACTTCTCACATCTTCGCTCGAATTGAAAGAAACCGTAATGCAGCCAGTTGTATTTTCTGCGGAAGCTTGTACTGCAAACGGAAAAGTAGGGTTAATGTCTATTATTGGATTAGACAGATCATTGCCAAAGTCTCCAGCGCAAGCGATCAAGGGTGCATTAGTATCTATTCCATCGAAGAAACATAATGGGTTATCGCGAAAGATATTAACATCTTTGAGCAATAATTTAATATGGGAACCAGATCCCATCATCGAAGTATCCGAACAGATGGTGGTCGTCAAATTTTCGTTACTGCCATGAGGTCCGTTAGCACCTCCAGTGTCTGTGAAGAATCCACTACAGGTAAAGATGGTATCTGCTGAACCAATGCGGAATTCTTGTTGTGCAGAAATGATGCTTACAGAAAAAAGTAAGAAGAAGAGTACGGAAAAGAGTGATTTGAAAATCGCTTTGTTTGGATAAAATTTTCCCATTCCTAATTCATTTTTAAATCGAAACGATTCTATATTTTATGATAATTGGAAGACTTTACTTGGATTAAATTTAATCGGGTGTTTTGTAGAATTGCAAGATGAAATACTGGAAATCTGATTAGCCATCATTTGCTGTGCGGTTCAAATATTTATTGAGGCGTTGGTTGAAGATTTTTGCAGGATAATAAACCAGTGCCTTATTTGTTCCTTCAATACGATAGGTAGAGGATTGGTCAAAGAACCTTTTCAGTCCTTGTCTCCGTTCGATTTGCAAAAGATTAAAATTGGATAAATCCTCAATTTTCACACTTGGATAGTCTTGCATCAGTAGCTTAGTATCTTCAACAATGTAATAAGCATGGTCAAGATAATAGGACCAGCGCTGTAGCAGAAAAGGATTTTGTTTTTGCAACTGTTCCAAATATTCTCCATCGAAAACTTCGTAGAGGCGACTATCAATTTTATCTTTTGAAGCCTTACTTTGAGCAAGTGCAAAAACGGGAAAAAGGAGCAAGAGTACTATTGAATATTTCATGTTCGATAATCGGTTTTAGGAATCTCGAAGGTTAGAAACGAATACGAATAATTGGGAGACAAAGGTAACAGATTACTAAAGATTCTTGTACGGAAATAATTTCTTCTTTGTTAAAGATTTGTAGCATTCAGAAACATATAAAATCTGTTACCATATGTTTTCCCTCTACAACGATGAGCAACTGGCTTTAGTATGGGCGTATATTTTTTACCAATACTTTGTAACTTTACTATACTTTTACTGTTAGACTAATACGCAATCATCCATATTCGGTTTAATACACATAGGTAAAGACATCATTTCTTTACTAAAAATCTAATGTCATGTTAAGTCGAATACTACTATTCTCAGGAGCTTTCCTATTCTCTATTTCCATTCTTTCTGCCCAAAAAATTCATGAAGTTGGTGGTTATCTAGGTCTTGCTAACTATCAGGGGGATTTCACACAAGCCAACCTGGAGTTGACAGATACTCGATATGCAGTTGGTGTTTTTCATCGTTATCATTTCAATCCTAAATTGATGTTGCGCACTAATGCAACCCTTGCAAGGTTAGGTGGCGCGGATGAAAATGCCGAGAATGATCGCATTCGAGTGGCAAGAAACTGGAACTTCAAGAGTACATTGTTTGAAGTAAGTACAGGTTTTGAATGGATGCCATTGCGCAAATCCAATTATGGCGACACAGGAGTTTACGGACCTCAACTCAATCCTTATCTTTTTGCAGGCTTGGGATATGCAGTTTCTAATAGTGACTTAGACACAAGTCAATCCAGAGAATTTCAACTAGATGAAACAGGAGGTAGCCAAGGAATGCTTGTTGTACCCTTTGGTGGTGGTCTTCGCTTAGATTTTCAAGAGCGAATGTCCGTCGCGGGCGAAGTAAGTTGGCGATACACAGGTTCTGATTATGTGGATGGTATCAGTGCAGGTAAACAAATTAATGCTGATTGGTATTTCTTTGCAGGACTTAGTTTTTCTTATGTTTTAGGAGGAGAGGAAATGGTGAAGTAGATGCAAAAAAAGCTGCGCTACCAATTTTTTCAAAAGGATAAATCTTAAAAAGTAGCTTCACATTCAATGAAGCTATCTTTTCTTTAATTTTTCACTTCCGCTTTCTGCTTCCAACTTTCCACTTTCACCGATGTTTCTCAATAAAGTTAATGATGGTTTCCACAAAGGCATCAGGTTCGTTCACCATTGGAGAGTGGGCAGAACGTTGTAGAATAACCAATTCCTTTTCTTCACTGCCATGTGCTTCAAAAGCTTGCAAACCCATCGAAAGTGGCACCACACAATCATATTTGCCCCAAACGTACAGCGCAGGTATTTGTACTTCGCGCAACTGCTCTGTATAGTCCTGTTCTGTTTTATTAAACAACTCTAAACCTGTGAAGAGCAAATTAGTAGTGGCAGTCAGTGTATTATGATTAGAGAAATAGCTATACTTGAATACTTCTTTTGCGCTCACCGCGGATTCTTGAACAATGCCATCATCTGTTAAGTATTGTCCTGTTCTATGCCCGAATTGGTTGAGGCGCGTTTCTTCCAAGTCGCTAATATCATTGGGATTAATCTTCGAGCAAAAATCTAAAATCTCTTGCCATTTTTCGCCATATTTCTCTGATTCAATATGCTCATTAGCAGCACGCAGCAGACATTCACGCGTCATGCTTGCATAGTCTATAAAATTGTGCACACCATCTATATTCATCCACCCTGCGATACGATTTTGATAATCCGCAGTGGTCAGATAAGCAGTTCCCAATGCACCACCCCAACTGTGTCCAAGCAAAAAATGCTGAATATTTTCGCCATACCTGAACTCTAGTAAATTAATCAGTTGATGCAAATCATCCACGAATTGCTCAATGGTCATCAAGTTATTGCCAAATTTCCCGCTTGCGTTGCCCGAAGCTCTTTGATCCCAGTAAACCACTGCATAACGCTCTTCCAAAGGATCAGAAAAGTCGCGCAGCGCATGATTGTAGACCATGGCATCGCCGCCTGGTCCACCGTGTAATATGATAAGGAAAGTTTTGGATGCGGTGTTTCCTTCTACCAAGATAGGCATATTTGCTCCATCATGCTCCAAGAAAAAATGATGTTCGACTTGCGTTCCAAATAGCATCTTTTCTTCACAAGAAAAAAAACAACAAGAAAGTGCTATCCAAAAAATAAGATATTTCATAAGATAATCGGCTTGATTTGAAAGTTAGCTAATCATTCGTAAAATCGTAGTCTATTGAAGTTGTCAGATCGGTCCAAAGGCTTCTAATACACTGTAAACTAAGTTTTATGCAATTTTTAACCAGAAGAGTTTGAGGAAGAAAAACAGTTTTTCAAAACTGCTTTTCTTCCTCAACACCCTTTCCGCCGGCGTCGAAGACGGCGGCGAGTGTTTTTTTGAAGCTCGAAAAGCTAAGGCTTTTTTCGCTTATCAAAATTTAAATAAACTTAGATTACACTGTACTTAAATTTAAGGGCAAATTAATAGCAAGTGTATTTG
>JBCDFY010000125.1:0-21388 GCA_039176995.1 Bacteroidota bacterium | reverse complement strand
CCTGATTTACGATTGAAAATAGGTACGTTACCATTTGAAGAAAAACAATTTACAGTAATATATGTACGCAAGCCTAAAAAACAAGAGGCAAAAATTGTAGCAGTAAATTTCACTTATAAGGATGGAGGTATATCAATAGATAGTATTGAGAAAGATAGATTTGAGATAGAAAAGAAATTTTCGAAGCAGCTTAGACGAAATAAAAATGGACAATTAAAGAACGATCAACAAATCTATGTTGATGGCAATGCTTATATTAGCTGTTATACAGATGACTACTATACATCAACTTTAATTGGTAAAGAGAAAATAATTGATGGCCTCAAGAATAACACCTTAAAAATAGATAGAAGTGCAAGCGAAGAGGGAAGTAGATTCTTTCCGCTAGTTTCTTATTACAATACGGATATTAAACCAATTAACAAAGTAGGGAAAATGGTATGCATTGATTCTACTAATGATTCTTTCTTACAATATTTTGTTCCTCCGTTAGGTGGTTTACAATCAACAATTAAAAAGGGATTTAGAGTCTATCATGTAATAGGTAATAGGAATAGTGATAAAAAATATTTGACTTCTAGCGAACTACTTGAACATCCGCTCACGAAATTGCATTTTCATACACTTACCCAGAATGTATTAAGGATTAATGAAAATAGTGTGTCCTCATTATTGCAAAAGATTGCAAGGGTTCTAGTCGATAATTAATCATTTGCTATGCTAAAAAAACTCAACCCAGTCTACTTCTGGGACACCAACTTCACCAAACTTGACGAAGAGAAAAATGCGGACTACATCATCCGCAGAGTCTTTGAATTAGGAGATATTGATGAGATTGGATATGTGCATGGCTGGTATGGTACGGAGCGATGCAGGGAAGCCTTACTGAATGCAGAATATTTGCGAGAGGTGGCTATTATTCATGGCATGGTATTTTTGGAAATTGAAGACAAAGCCTTATTCAAAAGTACTACTAAAAAACAACACCATCTCGTATGAAGCTACATTTTAATACGGTGAAGTGCAACAAGTTTTGGAAAGCTTGACGCAGGGATTTTTTGAAAATATTAGGAAGGGAATTGCGAGTCGAAAACTCTACTGCTCTTCTATCCATTTCAGAAGAATATTCCTAAGTGCATCCAAAATTTGTACAATTTCATAAATGTCTTCTTGACTAGCAGAGTAGTCCTTACTAATGGCATACTGCTTGCCTTTCAGCACCATGAAATACCAAAATCTTCCAACCACGTAGCAGCCATAAACGGGTCTATCATCTCCATTATGATGTTGCCCTACTAGCATCGCAGCTAAATTTTGAGCAATTGGGTCACCACTGCTGTCAATGTCTTTTTTGTATTCTTTGAAGCTAAAATAGGGTTGCTCTGGCTCGAAATTACCGCTTGCGATGATACCATCGGGTCTTCCGAGCAGTTCGTAGTTTCCAATGGTAGCAGAAATAGAACGTTGGGCAAAGAAATTGAGCTTGTAGGGAACTTTGAAATTGATCAAATTAATGATTGGGCCGATGAATCCCAACGATAACTCTTGCTCGTTCCAACTATCTATATTGTCTAACAACCTTTGCTGATAAAACTCGGCAGCTTCCGTTTGAAAGCGAGTGAGTTCAGATAAATTCGTCAACCACTCCTCCAATTCTGGTAGCGCGCTCACTTTTTGCAGCCCAAATGTTTTGTACATTTTTTGCTGCGTCATATCCTTCATGTATAATTTCTCTACCAAAGTTTCAGTGGTCGCTTCCATTGTTTGAATTTATTAAACGTGAACAATCAAAAGTAAAACACAATCTCAAGAGGAAGAGTTGCAATAGTTAGTTACCCACTCCTCTGTAAGTTTTTAATCACCGCCAGCCCAAGCAATCAAGCAAACGACTGGCGGTTATTGTAAACTCCTCACACCACCTTCGTCTCCCCAGGCACCGCCACAGGATAATAACCTTCTGCATTCGGCAGAATCGGCGGCTGCGCATCAAAAGCAAATTGCTTCGGCATCAAGCTGATGTTGGAATTCATAGCATCGTCCCACTCTATGACTTGTCCTGAATAGGTGGCCATACGTCCCATTAAAGCGGTCATCGTACTCTTCGCGCCATTTTCGGCATCTGTAAATTTGTAGTCGCCTTTGGCGATGGCTTTGAAGAGGACATCGTGCTCGTGCTGATATGGATTTTTGTCTTTTTTATCGTTGTACTTTAGGACTTTATAACCTGACTTGGTCTTGATAACACCAGGTTCAGGTGCGCTACCATTAGTACCAGTAAACGCCTCAGAAACACGATATTTTGTATTTGGAATATGGCGACACTGACTGAACATTCGGCTACCATCTTCATATTCAAATTCGATAAAATGATGATCGAAAATCTCGCCATGATCTTTGCCGGTGCGTACTAAGCGTCCGCCCATACCATGTGCGCGAACGGGATAGGCTTGTTTCACCCAGTTGCCGACATCAATGTTGTGGATGTGTTGCTCGTTGATGTGGTCGCCGCAGAGCCAATTGAAGTAATACCAATTGCGCATTTGGTATTCCATCTCCGTGATTTTCCTTCCTGCCGCTTCCTCCAAACTCTTGCGATCTCTCACCCAAACGCCTCCACTATTCCAATACACCTGCGAAGAAGTGATGTCACCAATTACTCCATTTTGCAGCATATCAACCCACTCTTGATACTTTTTCTGATAGTGTCGTTGCAGACCAACTACTACATTTAGTTTCTTCTTCTTCGCCATTTCGGCTACTTCTAGTACTTTACGAATACCAGGTGCATCCACAGCTAATGGTTTCTCCATAAAGACATGCTTGTCGGCATTGATCGCGGCTTCAAAATGCATTGGACGGAAGCCAGGAGGTGTCGCTAGAATGACGACATCTACCAATGGAATTACTTTTTGGTAAGCATCAAAACCGACGAATTTGTGTTCTTCTGCCACTTTGATGCGTGGACGAATATTGACGGGCTCATCCGAAGACCAATCTTTGAATTCAGGATCTGTGATTTTGTTGTAGCAACCTTCCAAGCGATCTTTAAAGGCATCTGCCATAGCGACCAATTCTACATTTTGCCCCGATTGCAAGGCTTGTACGATCGCACCTGTTCCGCGACCACCACAACCAATCAGTCCAACTTTTATGGCATCTGAACCATCAATATGCGCTTTGGCGGCGAGCATGGAAGGCATTAAAATACTTCCGCCTGCCATGAGCGAAGAGGATTTTACAAAAGTTCGGCGTTTCATTTTTTCGTTTTGCATACTATTATTTTTGATGAGAGAATGAATTTAGTTTAAGAAGCGAAGCATACGCCCCGTATGGGCAGTACCGTTAAATTAGCACGATTTGCGAAGTTTGTGGTGTGGCTTTAGAGGATGCATAACTTTGTAAATCTGAACGATGGTAATGTTCCAAGTTTACAAAATCTCGTCTCCTATCAAACCAGCCGCCTCAAATTTCGCAAACTATATTTTAATTCAATAGCGTTGACTATATCGGAAGACTGTCCGCGAAGCAGTCTGACATCTTTCAATAAGTCCCAGTGGCCAACATCACTAAGGTACAAGCATTTTCTGTCTCTATGCCTTTTTCGCGTGCTAATTTTGATAATTCAGGATTCTCTGTACCTGGATTAAAGATGATGCGATGAGGCTTCAGAGAAAGAATGTAATCGTAGTAGAATACTTGTCTTTGAGGATTTAAATACAAAGTTATCGTATCTATACCTTCCAGTTCGGGTGTATCATTGAGGATTGGAATATCTGCGATTTCTCCTTTTTTGTTACTTAGGGGAATGACTTCTTCTCCTGCATTTTTTAGGCGATGGACTGCATCGTAAGAGACGCGACTTGGATTAGTAGAAGCACCTAAAACTAAGGTCTTGCTCATATTGCTTGTAAATTTTATGTAGAAAAGGGTCTTTCTCCAAAATCATTAAACAATAGTTCACCCACAGAGGTTTGAAGTGGCGAATTAGTTTTAACTAGTAAGTTCAATTAACACTACCTCATTGTACAAATAGAGAACAGCTACCTAAAATGTTTACCAAAAAATTATATCCAGCAGAAATTTCAGGCAAGGAATTAGATCAATACCTTCATCGTGCTTGGTATCGAATGGGGCAAAGTATTTTTACTTGTCACTTCTTGTGTTTTGGAGAGCGATTGTATTCTGCTTTATGGTTGCAATTGGATTTGAAGCAACACCAAATGAAAAAACATCAGCGCAAACTTCTGCGTAAAAATGAACGATTTCGCACCATCATTCGACCCTTTCGCATTGACCAACAAAAAGAGGATTTGTATCAAAAATATCGCTGGTACGCTTTCAATGGAAACCTATCAGTGAGCTTGAGAGATTCTTTGCTGGATGGAAAATACAGCAATATTTATGAGACAATGGAGTGCTGTGTTTACGATGATGAGCAATTGGTGGCAGCGAGCTTTTTTGACATCGGAGAGAAGAGCATTGCTAGTATCCTAGGGATTTATGACCCTGATTATAAGGACTTTAGTTTAGGTTATTACAGCATGGTTCGGGAGATTAAATATGGAATAGAACACGGATTTGATTATTACTATCCAGGCTACGTCGTTCCAAATTATCCACGATTTGACTATAAATCAAGAATCGGAGATGTTAGTTATTACAATGTTGGTCAGCAGGAATGGTTACCTTTCAATACCATCGTTGAGACAGATTATCCATTAAATAAAATAGCAGCCCGTTTAGAAGAATTACGCTTGGCATTGGAGCAATATCAGATCAAGAGTAATTTGTATTATTATCCACTTTTTGAGACGCATTTGTTTACTTTCTGGGATACGAGTTATCTGAAATATCCAGTTTTTCTTTGGTTCAATACCTACGATGGTCAAGCCAGTCATCTCATTGTGACGTATGATTTGGTGAAAAAAACCTACGTTTTGATTCAATGTATGCTCACTGGAAAGATGCCCACTTTTTTGGAAGAACTTTTTGGAGAAGACAATGATGGACAGACCGCTTTTTTGGAAGTTTTGACTATCGAAAATATGGCACTTGCAGATTACGATGCTCTTACTTTGGCAGAAGCTTTGCAGCAGGTGAATCGTTTGCGGCGGCGGAAATAAAAAGACCGCTTTCCGATAATTATCGTAACGAGAGGCGAGATTGTTTCACTGTCAGATTGCTGCGCTGTGAGACATGAAATCTGGGGTTTGAAAAAATAGAGACATCGAGAACCAATCGCATCAAACTATGTCGAACAACTATTGAACTATCTCAAACAGCGCAGTCTTCAAACCAGCTTTACCTACCTCCCGTCAAAATACTAGATCGTCTCAGTTTGTAACCAAGATGCAATACGCTCAAAACGAAACACTTATCGCCCTCCCGTCAAAACTCCATATACTTTCGGAGCAATTTTTTTGAGCAGCATTCCTACTGCGATACAGATTCCAATCGTCAGCAAAGGTGCAGCAAAATAAAGTAATAGTTGATTCATACTGCCTTTTCCAAGCACTTTCAAACCCAATTTCTTGATAATCGTTAAAATTGGTTCGTGCGAGACGTAGAGAAAAAAGGCAAATGCTAGAAATGTAGGCAATACTTTCTGGGTAGTTTCTTTACCTTTTTGGAAAAAATCATACAAGCTCCACAAAGCAAAAATACCCACAAAAAACTCGAAATGCTGAATGAAATTGCGCCATAATTTATCATTAATTAGAGCTTGACTATCACCAATGATGCGCCAGGTAACTAGTGCCAACCAAATAACAGCTGCTCCGATTCCAAATTTAGAAAAACCACGCTTTACCCAATCTTGTTTATGCATTCCTAAATAGCAACCTAAACAGAAGTAAGCCAAAGAACGATTGTGGACGAAGTCATTTTCAGGAATTTCTAAGATTTTCAGGAGTAAAATGGTAATGCCAGCAAGTAAAACCCACCGAGCATACTTAGCAACAAAATAGATTAGAGGAGAGAGTAAAGCAAAGGCAAATAAATGCCTTAAAAACCAAAGTTGGTAGGGGAGTGGTTTGATGAAAAAAGTATGTAAAAGTTCAGGAACACTCTTCTCTGCTAGCAAGTCTGAATTAAAAAAACTCCTGCTGAATGGTAAGGATTGTAGAAGAAAAAAAAATAAAATACCCCAAAGCGACCACAACAAGTAGGGCAGAAGAATGGTGCGCGAACGTGACTGAATTTTCTTAGTAAATTCCTGTATTTTTCCTTCTTCAATGTTGAAAAAGAACAAGTATCCTGAAATGGCAAAGAAGAGTGCGACGCTAATTTTAGTGATGCCCGTAGAAATAAAATTTTGGACATAATAATTGAGCAAATCATTCTCTCCACTGATATTGTGCGCGTGTAAGAAGACGACCATAATGATCAGAATGAAGGAAACTACACGTAATTTTCGACTGAGGTAGGTGTTCATTTGTACGGAAGGTTTGATGCTTGTTTGATGTAGTTCGAGCTGGTTTAAGGAGCTTCATTACAGCAATATCAGAATAGCTCCCAAGAGCGTAATCACAATGATATACTTTTTAAAGATATTTTCACTTACTTTTTCAATCAATTTAATGCCTATCGCAAATCCTATTGCCACAATCGGAATCATCCAGTAACTTCCTTGAACACTTTGCAAGCTGATGGTTTTCCAAACACAAATGTGAAATGGTAATTTAAAGGTATTGACGATAAAAAAGAGCCAAGCTGCTGTACCAATGAAGCGTTTTTTGGGAAACTTCATGGCGAGAAAATAAATATTGGCAATAGGACCGGCGAGGTTGCCGACCATAGTGCAAAAACCTGCGGTCAATCCCATCGAAGCTGCGAAAACCCAATCATTGGGTACTTTTTCGCTTTCTCTTCTATCCATCCAAACGAGCAAAATGCCACTGCCGATAATGATCGCTGCCATTACCCGTTTGAAGACTTCGGAAGACAAACGATCTCCAACAAAAACACCAATAATAACACCAACTGCTATAGATGGAAATAAGCGGAACAGGACTTTCCAATCCACGTCTTTTCGATAGTAAATGATCGCCAAAATATCACCTGCGATGAGTAGCGGGAGCAAAATTCCAGTGGAGGCTTTGCTTTCAAAAGCCTTTGCCATTAATGCAACGACGATGAAGCTAAGCCCTTTAAAACCTGATTTAGTGAAGCCTAAAATCAGGGCAGCGAATGTAGCTAATAGGAGTGCTTGATCGAACAAGGGCGAGGAAAATTAGGTGAAAGTTGGTAAGATAGGAAAAAGAGTACGATAATGAAATTTGCACGGTCTTGGGAAACCGTGGCAAAAAGAAGATCACATTATCAAGGAATCGATTTCTGCTTCATTAGGCATCTTAAAAATATTTTGATCTGCTGCTTCGGTACTGATTTTAGCATTATTGAAAACACGGTCGTAGCGTTTATCACCAATTGTACTATTTTCAAATTTATATCCCGTCATTATTTCTGGCAATAGCAATCCATTCAAATCCTGCCATTTGGAATAGTTAATGGCACGATATTTCGTACTTTTTTCTCCTGAAAAATAAGTAACCGTGTAAAGCAACCATTCCATTTGATGCGTTTCTTTATCGAAATACAAAATATATTCATCATCTGGTGCATCACCTACACCTTCATTGTAGCTGATCTTTACGGCATTATAAACTTCACCATTCAAACTGTCATTAGGTATCTCTTCATAATTGATGCCTGGATCGGAAGCAATGAACGGCATGGCGTAAAAATAGAATAACAAATTGTGATAAAAGCGGGCAGAATTTCCTGGAAACGCAGCTTTTTCAGGACTTACCCAAACTTCCTGTCCATTAAAGCCAAGTGTAAAGGTTTCTGGTTCTGTAGTAATTAATACCTTTCGAGAAGCTAGGTCAATCAACTGATGTTCAACAATACTATCTTTGATCAAATCGTACTCTAAAGTTTGCATTTCGTACCATTTTTCGATGCCGCCGTGGGCTTCCAAACCCGCTAGAAGGGTTTTGGGAAGATGATCGTAGTTGGGAATCTCTTCTTGTTTAAGGGGAGGTGTATTACAAGCAATAATTGCTAGAGCGAATAGGAAATAGAGTTTATTCATCATTCTTAAAAAAAATGTTTTAATGGTCAAAGTACTATTTGCTCTTGACCACAAAGGTTGTATCAGAAAAACTCTTAAAGAAAGTTATCAAACAAGAATTTGTTTGGAAGGAACATAAGGAATCGTCAGAAGGAAGACAGAATTGAATTAGCGACTCTTATGAGATATTCAAAAATATGGTTGACACCTGAATATAGACTTGACTTATAAAGTTCGTAGAAAGTTTTTTCTGATGAGAAAATTTTCTCCCTTTGAATTTTTTGCTTGCGACTTTATTAGTGACCAATGCTAATTTTTCGATAGTACCTATCTTCTCCTTTTTCGATCTTTCATTTTTGGTTGATTCCATTCTTCTCGCTGCGCAAAAGCGACAACAGATTTAAGGAAACTCATCATACCTAAAAAAACGAGATATCCAATGGAAAGAACTACATAAATCCAACTGTAAGAACCTGCCTCCCAAATGCTCAGTCCTGAGAAAAGATAAGCCAATAGACCAGAAGCAGCAGCTAATCCCATGAAACTCATGATGGCACGACCCCAGTATTGATTAGTTTCCTTGACGGCAAGTGAAGAAATGCTATTGAAAATGGCGAATAAAAGCATGAAAGAGGCCGCACAAAGCCAAGGAAAACGCTCTCCTACTTCAGTTATACCTGCGGCACCAACTGCTTTGGCAACAATGGTTACTATAAATCCACTGATGAACATCAAAATGGCTTGAAAGATTGGGTTATACATTCTTTCCATAAATTGATCGTCGGTCGTATTCATTCAAACAAAATAAACAATCCCTCAAATTGTTCAGGCTAAAGAAGCGTTTTACGAATTTTTGATCTTTGTATAGTACTGCTTAGCCCATCTAAAATAAAAGAGCTTTATTCTGTTTCAATATGATGTAAATAATTGACAATCAATTAGATGGTTTTCTGCTTGGATTTAAGTTCCATTTTCTTCTAGTGGGAAGATAAGCATCGAATCCCTGTAAGATAGGGTATAATGAATGATGCTAACTCAATCAATTCTCTTGTAGTGCATAAGCACGATGAACTGGCCAATCATCTGCGTAACCGCCTCTCCAATCTTCAGTACGTAATTCTTCTTCTGTCATCAAACACTCGTCCAGTTCTCTTCGAATTGCTTTTTCATCCACATCTTGACCAATGAATACAATTTCATTCTTGCGATCCCCAAATTGTTCACTCCAATCTGCCTCAATTTCTTCTTGATTTTCCATAAAGGACAGATAACGAGTACGCTGATAGAGTGGCATACTTGACCACCAAACTCCTGCACTATCTGCCCGTAAAGAACCGCCTGCTTGTCCCCAAATTAGAGCCTGTTCAGGACGAGACGCCAACCAAAACAATCCTTTGCTCCGAATGATGGTAGAAGGGAAAAGATGCTGGACATAGCCCCAAAAACGAGCAGGATGAAAAGGCTTACGGCTGCGATAAACGAAAGAGCTAATGCCGTACTCTTCTGTTTCGGGCGTGTGTTCTTCTTTATTGAGTTCCTCTAACCAGCCTGCACTTTGTTCCGCTTCTTCAAAATTGAAAAGTCCTGTATTGAGGATTTCTTTGGGGGCTACTTTACTAAAGGTAGAAGCGAGAATTTTAGCAGAAGGATTGAGTTTATGAATGACTCCTTTCAGGACACCTATCGCTTCCTCACTCACCAAATCTGCCTTATTGATGATGATGACATTCGCAAATTCAATTTGATCAGTTAGTAAATTGACAATGGTGCGAAAGTCGTCTTCCATATCTGTCAAATCCCTATCCATCAAGGTTTCAGGACTACCAAAATCCTTGAAGAAATTGAGCGCATCTACTACGGTCACCATCGTATCTACATAGCTCCATTTAGACAAGTCAATGCCATTTTCTTCATCTATAAAACTAAAGGTTTGTGCTACTGGAATGGGTTCGCTGATGCCTGTACTTTCAATCAACAAATAATCGAAACGATCCTCTTTTGCCAATCGTTCTACTTCGATCATCAAGTCTTCTCGCAAAGTACAGCAGATACAGCCATTGCTCATTTCCACTAGTTTCTCTTCGGTTCGCGAAAGCACATTTTCGCTTTGTACCAAGGCGGCATCTACGTTTACTTCGCTCATATCATTCACAATGACGGCTACTTTTAAGCCTTCTTTGTTATGTAAAACATGGTTGAGCAGAGTCGTTTTTCCTGCTCCCAGAAATCCGCTCAAAACGGTCACGGGCAGTTTTTTTGTTGTTGTCATATTCGAGTATTTTAAATGTTCATTGGTGTTTACTGGAGCTTCAAACTAATCTGGCACTCGCCAAACTATTTCTAGTAGTTCTTCGCTTTTGGGGGCTTTTTGGTCATGTGTAAAAGCCCTATACAGTCCCAAGCTGTAAAGTGATAATATGCCAATCACTACTGCTCTGCTAGTTGCATTTAAATACTTTGTTTTGGTGGTTAGCTGATTACTCAACCGCCAATTATAGAAGTGAGCATAAGCTATTAGTCCACCACTAATTGCAGTGAATCCGTGTGGATTAAAAATTACTTTCATTTGAAGGAATACCAAAGCTAAAAATCCAAATCCAGCGATAAGGAGAGGACGAATATTTTGATGCTTACTGAAATAACTTTGTAATAAAGACCAACTCGCAATACCAATGCTTATGCCAATGAAAATCTGCTCTCCGAGCGGATTCGTCAGCCAATTTGTTCCTGCGAATATTCCGAATGAAAGAATAAGTGGGATAAGTATGCAATGCAGCGCACAAAATAGCGACGCTCCAAACCCAACAAAATCCAAATGCCAGCTAAAAAATTTTCTCATATTACAATCAAGAACATCTTAAATGCAACATTGTTGCAAAATGTAAAATGAGTATCATTCTATGCGCTTAGCTTTCGCTACTCTCCATAGCCTTCTTTAGCCAGTAAACAACATTGCTCCAATGATTCTCGCCATATAAACGAATAAACTCCTTGGTTTCTCTATTATTCCTATTTTCATAGACCTTGAGGCGGCTTTGTGCATATGCTCTCGTCAATTTAATTCTACAATCATTGACAATGCAATCTTTCCACTCTTCAAAATTTCTTGCAATCATGACAAAGAATTTAAAAAGTCATTAGTATCAATTCGGAGTAACAATCGCTGCTCTCCATGCTTTTCTATACTTGGGCTTCGATGTAAAATAGGATTCGCTCCTTGGTATAATGCCCCTTTCAAGATCACCACATCACCCGTATTTACTTGCTGTATCAAACTTTCGTCGGAGACTATCTCCTGATTGCTTCCTTTGGCAACTGCTTGTTGGTTAACCGCTTCATCAGGCAACCAAAGTGTTCCTTGTCCGATGTAAGTGCAGAGCAATCTCAAGTCATTTATATCAGTATGAAATCGGCGACACATATTGGTTTTGACCGTTGCTAAAAGTAGGCGAAAAGACTTAGCTTTACTTACTCTTTTAAAGACATCCAATAGTTTAGCAATGTCCTCCAACAGAGCAGGGCATTCAAATAGATTGCAATCAAAGTAACTTTTTACTATTGATGAAATTTCTTCTGTCGTTCCTTTTGCTCGGCATTCAATACTTTGCGTGCCAATTCGATACAGTTCATTATTTAAACGTTCAATATCGCGTTGGTAGATTGCAATATTTTTAAATGATAGGTGAATATCATTCAAAAATTGAACATCATTGCCAGTTGTTGCATTGGCGTGCAGAATTTCTTGTTGTAGCATAAGATGTTTTATAATGCAACTATGTTGCAAAAATAACGAACGTTTTGTGAAATACAAGCTGTTTTCAGGATTTTTATATCTAAGTCTGGAATATTCAGATTACAAGTTGGATATTAGTCAATTAATGCAGCACTGTCTCAGTTTTGAGTTACGATTTGTGATAATACATTAGTGAGTATTCACAAAAAATTGTAAAGCCAAATTGATGTACTGAAAATCAATCAATTAGCCTCTACAAATATTGTTTTTAATAAGGGCTATATTTCCTTTTGTTCAACGATCAATCTTCTTCTATAACCATGATCTTAATCAGTCAAGTGTTAGCACGAGCGTTATCGAATTAGAAAAGTGTAGCACTCGCATTTTTGAATCAGCAATTAAACAAACTAACGGTACTCATGAACTTAGCCATAGACTTTGGAAACACTTGCACGAAACTCGCGCTCTTTGAGAAATACGAGCTGAAACAAAAGTTCGTCTTAGAAAAATTGACGGTTAATAATCTTAACGTCGTCTTAACCAACCATTCTGTCAAAAACATCATCTATTCGAGTGTAGTGCAGTTGGAAAGTGAATTAGAAGGCTTTTTCCAACGACATCAAGCACTTGTGCTGACTGCTGCTACACCGCTGCCTTTTCAAAACCAATACCTTACACCAGAGACCCTCGGTAAAGACCGATTGGCTGCGGTGGCTGCTGCTACACACTTATTTCCAAATCAGACCACTCTTATTATAGATGCAGGTACTTGTATTACTTACGATTGGTTGATCGAAGGACGCAACTACATCGGAGGAAACATTGCACCAGGTCTGCAAATGCGCCTGAATGCCATGCACGAATTCACCGATGCACTGCCTTTGGTAGAAAATCATTGGAATGAACAGTATGTTGGCGATAGTACAATGACCGCGATGCAGAATGGTGCTTTATTAGGCACTTTGCTAGAAGTAGAAGGGATAATAGAGTGGTCAAGTAGCAAATGGAAGGAGATTAACGTCATTTTAACGGGAGGAAATACTGATTTTTTTGCAAATCACTTGAAAAAAAAGATATTTGCGTCGCCCGAGTTAGTCCTTTTGGGACTTAATAAAATTTTAGACCATAATGCGCGATTGGAGGAATAAACACAACTACACTATTTTAGGGCTTCTTTTAGGGCTGCTTTTTTCTATGATTAGCACCATAACTGCTCAACAAACTGCCGAGCCTACTTACAATTCTCCTTACTCTATATTAGGTTTGGGGGATTTAGTGGATCAGCCTTTTGCTGCTAATGCTGGTATGGCTGGACTTTCAGCTGCTTATCACGATGCCTATCATATTAACTCCTTAAATCCAGCCTCCCTTGGTTGGTTGCGGACGACTGCTTTTGAAACGGCGATTTTTGGTAGATACGCACAACTAAATGCTGGTGAGCAAAGCGATGGAGTTTGGAGTGGAAATTTAAATTACATTGCGCTTGGCTTTCCTTTGCGCAATCCAATTAACGAAGCATTGGATCGTATTATTCCTGACTTTGGTGCGGGCATGATGTTCGTACTAATTCCTTATAGCACAGCAAGTTACGATATAGAAACAAGTAGAGTACTTAATTCTGAAAGCGGTTTAACCACTAGAGAGGCCTTTCAAGGAACAGGAGGAACTTACCGCCTAAACTGGGGAACGGGAATTCGCTATAAAACTTTTTCTGCAGGGGTTAATTTGGGCTACTTGTTTGGTCGAATCAATAACACTCGCCAAGCTTTCTTGACGGACGCTGGCGTTTATTATTTTGATGATTTTGCAGATGACATCAATGTAAATGGTCTGATCTGGAATGTAGGTTTGAATTATGATGTGGTTTTTAAAGCCGTAGATAATAAAGGAGAATTGAAACCAACAGGTAAGCGGTTAGCCTTTGGTTTGTATGGGAACAGCAACAGTGGGTTCAGCACAAAAAGTGATCGTTTGTATCGTAGAGTCTATTCTATTTTGGATGCACAAACTTTGCCATTGAGCGAGCGAAGTGATACCTTAGTGAACGATATAGGAGTAGATGAGAAAGGAACACTGCCCGCTTCTTTCACTTTTGGAGTGCATTACGAAGATCAAAATAAGTTGATTATCGGGGCAGAATATAGCTCCAGTTTATGGAGCAACTATACCAATGAAGCAAAGCCAGATGCTCTAAATGATAGCTACCGAATAAGTGGGGGTATAGAATGGACGCCCGACTATCTATCATATAACAACTATTTCGAGCGCATTCGCTATCGTCTGGGAGCATTTTATCAAACTGATCCTCGAAGTTTCAATGGAGAACAGCTGACAAAAGTAGGTGCTACTTTAGGACTAGGTTTTCCTTTAGTTCTACCGCGCCAACAAACTTCTTTCATCAATCTTGCAGTAGAAGCAGGACAATTTGGGCTAGAAGAAGCCATCAATGAAAATTATATAAAGTTCACACTCGGGTTCACCTTGAATGATAACTCATGGTTCTTTAAACGTAAATACGAATAATATTATGAAACAACTTGGAATAATAGCGTTATTGTCTGTTGTATTTTCAGCCAGTGCAATAGCGCAATGCGAAACTTGGAATGATTTAGCCAACAAAGGCGAGATCGAAGAAGCACACGTATTGTATCGCGACTTCTTTAAACAAAAAAATTATGCAGAAGCCTTTCCTTATTGGGAAAAAGCGTTCAAAGCTGCTCCTGCTGCCGACGGAAAACGTGATTTGCACTTCTCGAATGGTGTAGATATGTACTTGGAGCAATTCAAGGCAGAAACTGATGCGACAAAGAAAGAGGAATTGAAAAAGACAATTCTGGATATGTATGATGCTTGGGTGAATTGTGTTGAGAATGGCTCAATTGTTTTGAACAACACAGACATGAAAAAATATGTCGGGTTCATTCGTGGTCGCGAGGCATTTAACATGTATTATACTTTGAATGTGCCCTATAGCGATAATATTGCAACACTAGATGAAGCTATTGCAATCGCAGGTAATGACACAGAATATATCATTTTGCGCCCTTATGCAAATATTGTTCAGTATCAATTCACTAACGAATTGATGGACAAAGAAAAAGCACGTGAAGTGTACAAGACATTGAATGATATTGCGGATTATAATATCGAAAATAACAAGCAATTCGGAGGCACTTTCGAGACGGAAAAAGAAGCAGTGAATACCGTTTTTTCTACCATCGAAAACAACATCTTCGATTGCGATTACTTTAAAGCAAAATTGCTTCCTGATTTTAAAGCTGACCCAGATAATGGTGCGCAAACAGAAACTATCTTGAAGACTTTGTTGCAGAGAGGTTGTAGTCAAGAAGATGAGGACATCATGATGATGCAAGAGAAGTATAAAGTCTATGCGGATTCTATTAATGAGGTTCGACTCAAAATATTTTATGAAGAGAATCCAGGAGCTCACGCATCTGCTTTGTACAAGGAAGATAAATATGAAGAAGCGATTGAAAAGTGGGAGACTGCAATTAAGCAAGCAGAAGAAGAAGAGAAAAAGAACGAATATAGTTATTGGATCGCATATGCACGTTTCCACAAATTGAAAACGACTTCTGGAGTAATCGGAGGTGCTAGAAAAGGAACTTCCGCAGAGGCAGTGAAAGGTAGAGCTTACATCTTAATCGGCGACTACTACGCAAAAGTAGGCAGAAGTTGTGGAGACGCTTGGGATCAGCGTCTAGCGATCTTAGGAGCATTGGAGAAATACTCAACTGCCAAATCTGTTGATCCAAGTGTATCGGATGAAGCAAATCGTAAAATTGGAATCTATGCATCTTCTAAGCCAGAGCGTCAAGAAGGATTTATGCGCAAAGTGAAAGAAGGACAAAAGGTGAAGTCTAAGTGTATCGGCGAGACAGTCACAGTTCGTTTTGTAGATTAAATGCATATAATAATGGAGTGCGTAAGTACTCCAAAAATTGAAAGAAAGAGGGAAAATGTCATATTGACATTCTCCCTTTTTCATTTTACCAAATTTAGTGCACTGGTATTCAAAACTATGAAATCCTTGTTTTCCATAAACTGTTGTGATATTTTTGTTGTACCTTAAGTAGAAAGAAAAGACGATGAAAGCGAGATATATTAATCCATATACTGATTTTGGTTTCAAGAAATTATTTGGCGAAGAAGCCAACAAGGATTTATTGATAGATTTTCTTAATCAGCTAATGCCTGAAAATCAACAAATTGCAACACTTGATTTTCGGAATACCGAAAACTTGAATGACTTGCCAGAAGATAGGAAAGCAATATTTGATTTGAACTGTATCAGTGAAAGTGGAGAACGCTTCATTGTGGAAATGCAAAAAGCAAAAATTAAGTTCTTTAAAGACAGAGCCTTATTTTATACTACTTTTCCGATTAAAGAACAATCAGAGAAAGGAGACTGGAACTTTCAATTAAATCGGATTTATTACATCGCGTTATTGGATTTTTTCTATGATGTGAATGAAGAAAAAGCAAAAGTTAAGAGAGAAGTTCAGCTGAAAGATCAGGATTGTGAATTGTTCTTTGATAAATTGAAATATATTTTTCTTCAAATGCCTGCTTTCAAAAAGCAAGAGCACGAACTGGAGACTCGCTACGACAAATGGCTCTACTTTTTGAAAAACTTAGAGGACTTCAATGAAATTCCAGCTATTTTAAAAGAACCTATATTTGAGAAAGCCTTTCAAACAGCAGAAATTGCTAGTTTTAATGCTGAACAACTAGAGTCATATCAAAAAAGTCTCTTAGCTTATCGAGATTTAGTCAATATGATTAACACAAAATATGAAGAGGGCTACGAACAAGGTATTGAACAAGGTATTGAACAAGGTATCAAGAAAATTGCGATTCGGTGCCTTCAGCAAGGCATGGGTGTAGAGGTAACAATGTCGATTACTGGACTTTCATTAGAAAAGATAGAGGCTTTGCAAAAACAGATTTGATAATTTTAGAAGAAGTCTTAATTTTTCGATTCTATCTGTAAATTTCTCCTTTCGCCGATTTCAACGTATTCATCAATAAAGAAGTCACCGTCATCGGCCCAACTCCTCCTGGTACAGGTGTAATATAGCTACACTTCGGTGCAACTGCCTCAAAATCAACATCTCCCTTCAAGCGATAGCCACGTTTTGCAGTTGCATCTTCCACTCGATTAATACCTACATCGATAACGACTGCGCCTTCTTTAACCATATCGGCAGTAATGAAATCTGCTCGACCAATTGCAGCTACAATGATATCCGCTCGAAGCACTTCTGCTACTAAATCTTTGGTACGACTATGCGCTAGAGTAACCGTACAATTACCAACTTTTGCTTTACGAGACAGTAGAATACTCATCGGAGTTCCTACGATATTACTTCTACCAACTACAACGCAATGCTTGCCTGAAGTCTCAATATTATAGCGATCCAACATTTGTACAATGCCATAAGGCGTGGCAGGTAAATAACTAGGCATTCCTTGCGCCATTCTTCCAAAGTTCATTGGATGAAAACCGTCCACGTCTTTCTTTGGATCAATTGCCAAAGTGACTTTGGTCTCATCAATATGCTTGGGCAGCGGTAATTGCACAATAAAACCATCAATATCTGGATTTTGATTCAAGCCTTCAATGATTTTCAGCAAATCAGCTTCGCTAATGTCTGCATCTTCTCGAATCAAAGTAGAATTAAAACCAACTTGCTCGCAAGAACGTACTTTATTGCGCACATATACTTGACTCGCAGGATTTTCGCCTACTAGAACTGCTGCCAAATGTGGAATCTTTCCTCCCGCAGCTTTTATCTCAGTAACTTCAACTGCAATTTCTTCTTTGATCTGTTGAGAAAGTTTTTTACCGTCTAAAATGGTCATTGAATACGAGCTTATATGTTGATTTAAATATACCAAATAGCACTGCAAAGGTATGCAAATTAGAAGTAGATAAGTAGTATTATTGATTGGTAACTTGGTATAACTCTTCTAAACCTGCTAGGTTATCTTGATTACAGCTACTCATAAAAGCAATTAGGGCAATTGTGCTAAGGATTAATGCTAAATTTTTCATTTCTTTATTTTTCAATTGTGATTAATTTCAAATTCATAGGTAAGTGTAGCACAGCGGAAAAACGTAACCACTTATTTTATTTTTTTTGAAATAAAAAATCAATATTTCAAATAATACACTGATAATCAATTATTTATACGCAAATATTTTTTTGAAAAAATTCAACATCCATGATAAAATTAAAAGACATTTCTACTAAGCCACCCAAAAATGCAGATAAAAGTGACCTAAAAGACCAAACGAAGGATTATGTCGAACGCCTTGGAGAATTGCAAACCTTATTGAGAGCAGAGCGCAAACATTCTTTGCTAGTTATTTTACAAGGTATGGACGCCAGCGGAAAAGATGGTGCGGTTTATAAGGTCTTTCGCGATTGTAGTCACAATGATGTGATGACGTACAGTTTTAAGAAACCGACGGAAGAGGAGTTTGCACATGATTTTCTTTGGCGTGTTCATAGATTAGTTCCTGCCAAAGGACAAATTGCAGTTTTCAATCGCTCGCACTACGAAGATGTTCTCATTCAACGCGTGCATGGCTGGATTTCAGAAGAGCATGTCCAAAAACGCATGAACTCTATTAATGCGTTTGAGGAACTGTTACAATATGACAACAACACCTTAGTGATGAAATTTTTCCTCCACATCTCTTATGACCAACAAGCCGAAGAACTGCAAGAGCGCATAGACGAACCAGAAAAGTATTACAAACACAATGCAGGAGATTGGGAGCAACGCAAATATTGGGATAAGTACATGAAGTGCTACGAAGATGTCTTGAATAATAGCAAAATTCCTTGGCACATCGTTCCTGTGGATAGTCGCTGGTATCGTGATTATGTGATTAGTAAGACTTTGGTGGAGGCGTTAGAAGAGTTGGATATGGAATATCCTCGCTTAAAAGAGTAGCCTCTAAAACAAGCTGTACAAGTAGATTTCAAGTATACAAGAAGAATAAATCTTTTTAATTTCAGGCAGCCAGCTTTACTTCCTGTAAGAAAGCTGAACCGTCCGCTTGAATAATGCTATCTACTGTGATTCGTTCTTCCCAATAGGATTTAACGATTTGTAAAAGTAAATCTTCTGGGACTTCAATGGATAAGAACTCATTATTTTTATCCACTTGGATTTTAATTTGATGATTTGGAAGATCTGCTGCGACTAAGCGTCCTGTAATTTCTTTTCTTTCTTCTGTGAGATTTTGCTGTTGTTGTACTAGGACTTTCAGTTCTTTCAGTTCTGGTAGAATAGCAGGATGAGGTTTAGATTCTAATGCTAGTTCAATCAACTTCATAGCTTCTGAATAACAAGCACAGTTGATAGCTAGACTTGCTGCGCTACGAAAGAAAACAGAACGTGTCAGGCGATAAGTATCTCCCTTTGGAACTCCTAAGACAACTATCTTTTCTAAGCTCAATGCTTTTTGAAAAAATAAACGAGTTGTTTGATGATCTCCTCTTTGTTTCGCTAGGCGAGCTTCATCTACAAACTCCATAGCAATTTCGTGCATGATGGTTAGTTCATTTTTCATAGCTCTAAAAAATTTCCTTTGGGCTTATATCTTTCTCTTCAAGATTTGCCAAATCATAATGAGCAAAAGTATAACTCCATATTTTATCCATTTTAAGCTTTCTTTGCTAATCTTGACCTGTCTATTTTTTGTCTGTTGGACTTGATTTGAAGGCACATATTTTCTAAATTTAGTTCGCTCTAATAGTTCATCCGCATCTTCAAGTAATACTCCCAATCGTCTCTCGGCAATCTTAAATGTGAACTCTTCCATTAGCTGATCTTCTGTTAATTTCTCATCATAATTTTCGTCTATCCAATATACTTCATTCGACTCAAAATTAGCTTTTGAATAGATTGCATTTTCTTCCTCAAATCTTTCACCATATTCAATGAATTCATTAGGAGTAGCAATCTTCAATCGTCTCTTTACACTCTTGGATATTAAGGAATAAGCATGATAATTTATAGCACTATGACAAGCTATTGTGATGATCTCCGAATTTGGAAACAAACTTACAAGTTCATTCTCTTCCCTGGTCAAATTTAGAAAATCTTTCCCTTCAAGCGAATTATTTGTGATTTGATAACCATCACTTATAATAAGATTACCGTTGTAATATCCAATGCTAATTGACTTATCATCGGGGGATATGCAATCTACTAAACGCCACTCTCTATCGAAGCGATATTTGGGCTTACCAATAGCTTTTAGTAAAGCAAATTCATTAGCGAAATTCTTTTCATTTTCAATTATGATAAGTGATACCTTCCAACCCACTACGTAATTTTTTATCTATTTAGTCTTCCTTTTCATCGCCTCCACCAACATCAACACCCGATTATAATTCTTAATACCTTCTTCTATGCCTTGTACTTTGAGATAAGCATCATATGTAGCGCGCCGCAGTTTGGGAAAAATATCAGGATATAAATCATGGGTGAGGATGATATCGTTCCAGTCAGCTTTGATGGCGGGGGGGAGTGCACGAAGTTGTTGAAGGTAGGCTTCGCGGTCGTAGCGACGATAATTGATAGCGAGTGTGCTATAGTATTCAAAATGACCAGCGTATTGAAGAACAGGATCGTTGGATGTGGTGCAGGCAAGGTAAGCGAGGTAATTGCAAGTCCCTTCGTCTCCAAATCCGTAGCCGTGTGCCAATTCGTGTGCCATGACGTGCGGTTTTTCCAAAGGATGAAGCCCTGCATCTAAGTTACATTCGCCTGTCCAAGGAAAATAGACACCTAACGTTTGAAATCGCAGCAATACACCTTTCGGACGCAGTTGCTGTACTTTTGGATTGAATCTGTATGGATAGCCTAATTCTTTGAGCACTCTACGCAAATTGGTTTGTACTTTTTGCTCTAAATCGTCTGGCAGTTGCTCTTGTAACAAAGCCACCGAATCCTTCCCGATTTCTGCGCGCAATTTGATGATACAGTCGCGCTCTTCTTCCAACGCTGTCCATAATTCTTCTTTAGAAAGTGGTTGTACTTCCAAGCCCTGCTGTTGTTCAATCGGCACACGCGCATAATTAAACCCCCAAAGAAAAAGAAAGAAAAAAATGATCGCCCCAATACTTGCTCCTAAAGATAGCAAAGCATTCCCTAAACGTTCCTTGAGCGGTGTATTATTCTTAAACAACAAATAGATACCTTTTCCCAGAGCATAAGCCAATAGCAACAGTAATAGATAAACTACTGGAATCGGTACGAATCTTAGAGCATCCAAAATCTTACGTACGAAGAGAAATAATCCTCGCGAAAAGTAATTTTCCACAAATTGCGGTGCATTTCCTAATCCCCAACGCAGCAACATTGAACCTACACCCAAACCAATCCAAAACCATTTCCATTTTTTTTTCATCACTATTTAAATTGCTTTCTAGCGCGCCTTGCGGCGCGCAAAGATTTTTCTGGGGAGAGCGGGATTATTTGGGGGAACGCCCCCAAAAAAAGCGCACCCCAGAAGGATTTACCGCGCCGAGCCGCGG
>JBCDFY010000124.1:0-21714 GCA_039176995.1 Bacteroidota bacterium | reverse complement strand
CAAGTCAATAAGTTCAGTTCTCTTTTCTATGGAAACCAAAGTATTAGATTTGCAATCTAACTGAGAAATTTCTTTTTCAAAACGTGCAATATCTATTTTATAAAAAGACATTATATCTGAAACAAGTTTTTCAATTTTACTTTCAAATAAACTATCTAATTCAATAATATTTAATTTTCGTTTTTCAGCCAAGATACTTTCATAAATATTAAATGCTACTTCCACATATTCACCAACTGGGACACCATAGATTTCAATCGCTTCAATTATTTCAATTGAAAGTTGTTTAACAATAATATCTTGTGTAGAATTAATACCTTCTTTTTTAGTTAATCTTCTAAATTTATTTAATGCTGAAAAATAATTCGACAATAGACTGTTTCTCAATGTTGCAATATCATTTTTTAAATTCAATAACTCACTAAATAAATCGTTGCATATGTTTTCACTTGAGTCATAGAAAACTGAAGATTGGACACTTTTAGTATCTTTCCATGTGTTGAGAGTAACACCATTTTCTGCTTCCCAGTTATTGTTATTCCAGTTATTTTCGATTGAAGTTAACTTAATCATGGTTATTATTCTATATCATTTATGTCTCTAATAATTATTTTTTCACTACAACATTCCTTAAATAAAGTTTCATATAATTTTGCTTTTAATTCAGGGTCTGACACAGCATTTAAAGCTTCAATAGCTTCGTTAAACTTCCTTTGTTCCTGTGCAATCCCAATATTATCTAAGTGGGCTTTAGTAACGGTAGCATCTTGTAATTCTAAGTTAAAACAATCAAGTGCTTCACCATGACCTAACAGTGCATCAACAATTACAGAGTCCGTTCTGAAGATTCTATTCTCAATGCTTACTACTATTCCTGGTAACCTATAACCAACTTCAGGATTAGCTTCGTTTTCATTTTCAAAATGTTTTCTTTTTTTCCTGTAGTATGTGAAATTTTCTGTATCTCCACCAAAAAAACAATCAACTAACTGTTCATTTACTTCCTCATAAAACTGCTGTGTATCTTTATTGTAATCAAGAACGTTACAATAGTTTTTTAAAAGCTGAGCAAATAGAGTGTCCGTAACTCGATCTCCATTGGGATTAGTTCCTTCTAGAATCTCTTCTAACAAACCTCTACATGTTCCCAAGTCTTCCAACAATAAAACATTGGGATCTCCTGTAGTAAAGGCAACCGACACTCTATCTAAATAAGTGAAAGTTTTATAGCCTTGTAACAATTGTCGAAAAGTAAAATTTAAAACCCTACTCTTATTTATATTTTCTATCTCTCTCACTGTTGTCACTTCAGTTTCTGATATTGTCGATACCGTTGATTCAACATTTACTTCAACTTCTCTAAATGCATCGGCAGTAGAAGTTTGCTTTGAAATTGAACTATTGAGGATGTTAACATTTTTTTCCCTTGATTTATTAATTGTAGTTTCTCTACCACTTGAGTTAGTAGTCGAGCTTCCTAAACTACCTCCAACATTTGCTTTAGTTCCAGTCCCTGCACTTAGACTAGCAGAAAGACTTTTATCAACTGTTTTGGAATTTGCTATGGTTTCTTTACTACCAAAAGAGGAAGAAGAATTTTCATTATTCTCTATTTCAAGAATTGATTCTAATTCGGATGCACTTGATGTACTAAAAGAATCTAATATGTTTTCTGATTTGGTTCTAGTTTCTGTTCTTTGCTTGAAAGTTCTTATTGAAATTGTAGTTCTTTCGCCTGGGAGTAAGCTGAGTGTCTTTAAGACTTTTCCAGCGCCATAATCCCCAATGTAAGAGCAAATTTTATAATGTTCAACAATGAATAGTTGTGGCTGCGGTTCAAATGTCGTTAGTTCACTTGTCTTTAATGTCACATCACCAGATAAGTTAATATGAAATTCAGGCACAAGATTGTTTCTTCCTGCTTCGAAGGATAATGCTACAGATTGAAATTGTTGGTATAAAGAAATTCGAGAGTTATTATTGATTTGACCCATAAGTTCCGATGTTGGATAATTTCGACTACTCAAGAAATTCTCGAACTGAGTTCCAAATGCTATAAAAAAGGAAGCCTCATTTGGATTTTGTCCAGTTGTATTCACTATTTGTTCAACCCAATCATTATAATCTGAAAAAAAATCTTCATAATTAAATGTGGTATCTAGTGAGCCTTCCGAGCTTAATGATTTGAAATATTCTGGCGCAATGTCGATTGCGGTAATACCAGCAGCATCGAAACAGGTAGATTGTGGTAAATTATAGTTTAAGATAGGAGGGTTTCCAGTATCCGGTAAATCAACAAGAGGTGTTTTTGGAGTGCAAGAAAGGACATCATTATCACTTACAATTTGTACTTTTTTGATTTTTCTTTTCATTTTATTTTTTAATTGGTCATTATTCAAATGTGATCAACTATGCAACAAGAGTTATATTCAATAAAGTCCAAATATAAATCTTTTGATATATAGACCATCAGGTTGAAAAGTGGTCTTATGATTTCATAACTATTTGATTATCAGGTTCATGAAATTTAGTCTTACTACTTTTTAATCCGACGATTTATACAGAATCAATAAATTGATAATCAGATAAATATATCTTATTTTACACATTATATTTAAAAATGTTTCAAACATTTGCTTTTGAAATCAAATTCATCTTCCTAAAAGAGCTACTTAACCCGAACCCCCTTCTCCCCCTTCCCCACCGCCTTCCGAAACTTCTCCTTAAACTCCCGAAACCGAATCTTCCGATGCACCGACCGTATCGCCTTCCTAGACTTTGGATCATTCGGCTTCAACTGAAACTGACGATTCTTTCGCTTTTGATTGTCGTAAGCTTCTAGGTCGGCGTAGAGTTTTTGTAAAAGGGCTTCGCTTTTGGGATCATTGGGTTTCAGTTCAAATTGACGTTTGCGTTTTTTGATTTCGGCTTGATTTTCTTTGTAGTCTTTGATGTCCGTGAGTTGTATTTCTGAGATGTCGGAGATGGTGACGGTTCCATCTACGAGGAGGTCGGGGCGTTCGATATTGAGGATTTCGGTGTCAATGTCCTCTTCTTCCTCAGCAAAAGTGCCTGCGTATTGGTAGAAAGAGAAGCCTTCTGGTCGTAGATCATAAGTTAAATCACCAAAGTCTTGAGTTTGGGGATCGAGGCTGAGCCAAAAGCCTGTTCGAGGATGAAAATAGCGGTCGCCTCGATAGTACATGCCCGTTTCTCTATCCAATTCTAGTCCTCTAAAAAAGTAGGGCGCAAACTCTAAAGAGACTTCATCTTGCAACTCTTTCCAAAGTTCACCTTGCGTGTAGTAATTGTTATACTGCCGTACATCGCCTTCATTGTCGGTGGTCAGTTCCACATCGCCGAAGAGGTTGTAGTAGTAGAAAATCTGCTCGTACTCATAGAACTGCGCGAAGCCTTCAAAGCCATAGCCGCCGCCTACGCTGCTGTTGTCTTCTGGTTCAAACCAAACGGGAGGTCCTGGAGGTCCATTGGGATCTGGAGGTACTAATAAACTTGGCCAATTGGTAGGAGGAGCAGTATATGGATTTTGATTGGCGGCATTGGGCAAGGAAGTGGAATTGATTTCGGGTTGAGCGTAGTAGCCAGGGATGGTCGGTGGGCCAGGTGGAATGCCGAGCGATTCGTAGTAATCCAGAATGGAAAATTCGTATTGCTGAATGCGCGATCTGTAATCCAAATTGCCAGCCGTGATGACTTGCCCTGTGAAGAGATTGGTATTAAAATTTCCAGTGCCGACTTTGGTGAGGATACGCTCGTCTTCAATGAAATAGTGCTTGGTGAATTCGTCTTTGGAGTAGGTGAAATAAGGACTGATGTAAGCAGAAAAATTGGCGCGATGATTGAGATAGCCTGCTGCTGCGCCATTGATGAAAATGCCTTGCAAACCACCGTGACTTTTGACCGTTCGTTCGCCAAAAGCATCGTAGGTGTAATAGCTCACGTAGCCATCAGTAGCATTGGCGATTAAGCGATTTTCTTCATCCCAGAGATTTTGAGTGAAGGTCAAAGAGTCTTCTTTAGTCGTAAATTTGGCATTGCCATTGGCGTCGTATTGATTTTGGATATTTCCAATTTGAGTGGCTCGATGTGGTTGATTATCAGACTCATAGGTGTAGTCCAGTTGAAAGCTTTGTTCTTCCAAAGGTGCATTATCTTGAAAGTTTTCTTGTATTTTTTGCGTTAAATTGTCTAGTACATCGTAAGTTAGGCTGCTTTGATAATCTTCTTGTCCGTTGGGAGATTGGAAGTCGCCGATTGCGCCGCTCAATCGATTGATTTGATCGTAATTATAGGCATAATCAAATTGCGCTGCATTCATTTTGGAATCGATCATCGCTTGCCCTTTTGCACTGATGAGATTGTCCAAAAAGTCGTATTTGTAGTCGTAGGAAAGCAATGGGTTTCCTTTTGGATGTATGGTATTGACTTTCTCCAAACGACCTTTGCCATCTTCGTATTTATAAGTCGTAATCGAGCCATTTCCGTACTGCATGAAGACGCGATCTTCAAACTTATCGTAGCCTAATTGTTGTACGATTGGATAAGTCGTTCCTAGCTTCTCGCCTGTCATCGCAAAGAGCTTTCCACCTCGATCGTAATCGAAAGTGACGACTTCACCATCCGGATAAATCATTTGTTGAATTCTACCCCAAGTATCGAATTCATTTTCCCAAACAAAAGTGAAGACGTTGGAGCGATTAATCATGGTCGTTCGAATGGTTTTGGCAATTTCACCATTGATGTCATAGGAAAATTCGCGCCCACCAGCAGCATCTTCTAGCAACCAAACTCTACCTGCTCGATTCAAGGAATCATTGGGATTGCCGTAGTGAATTTGGACTTTGTTTTGAAAGTATTTTGGATAGTCAATTTGCACCAAACGCTCCTTGTCGTAGCTATATCGAATCGAGCCATCTCTGGAAATGACTTCACGAATATTGCTAGTGATGCGATGACGTAAATTGCCTGTTAAGTCGTACTCCAATTCCGTGACGCCTGCATCAGGGTAATGCACTTTGGTGCGCCTTCCTAAGCCATCATATTCATATCGAATGACATTGCCATTTTGATCGGTAATGGTCTCCAATTCTGATAAACCATTGTATTGATAGTACTTCCAAATATCACCATTTGGACTGTCTTTTCGACTCGCAATCAATCTGCCACGGATGTCATAAAATTGATCGCTGGTATTACCATTGGCGTTCAAAAGATGCGTGACCAAGCTCGTAATTCCATTGTTAGTAGATGCTATTTTGTATTCGTATAAAGCTGCTCCACCATCGCGCTCGACCACTTGAACTGGGCGATCTAGAATGTCAAAAGTAGTCGTCAAAGGAGAAATACTGTCTAAGCCTTCATTGAATTTTGCTTCTCGTCCAAGCGTTTCTTCAATTGGATGATATTCTTCAATGACTCGACCAAAAGCATCAAAAATCTCTGTACCAGAAACGATCATTTTTACTTCATTTGGAATACTTTTTCCTTTAAAGAAGTCGAATTCCTTTTTGAGTTGAACGGTTCTGCCAAGTCCATCTGCAAAGCTGTAAATATCAATATCCTCTTCGTGTTCAGGATCAAAATGATGCGCTACAGCGTAAGGAATTGCTTCATCGGAATGATATTCCATTTTTATGCTATATGGCTGATTATCTTGATGTTCCATGGCGTATTTGACCAAAGACAAACGTCCTCTTTGATCGTAAATTTGGCTGGTGGTATCTTGATTGATGCCAATTTCTTGGATTTCGTGTCCATACCAAAAATCGTATTTTCGATGTGTGGTGTAGCCGTAATTGTCGCTTTCTGTGATTGGATATTGGTGCAATTCCTCTTCAATGACGTAGTCGTATTGCAAGCGTTCGCCAGCATGATTTTCGGGACGCAATACTTGAAGGACATTGCCATATTCATCGTATTGCATATCATAATCGGCGCTTTGTCCATTGGCTAAAAAGTGCGACAAACGCGTAATATTTCCACGATCATCAATTTCGTATTTACTTTGTTGGCGTAAGCCGCTATGGATCGTTTTTTGGACTTCTTTGAGGTAAGATTTGAAGTAATTCAAGCTGTCGTCGTGATAAGTATAGTTCGTAGTCAAAATATCCAAATTCGTACCATTACCTAAGTCTCGCTCTTCGATCACATTGCCGAATTTATCGTATAGGTAAAGCATGGAAGTCTGCATACTCAAACTATCGCTGCCTTCGTAGTAGATCGTTTTTTGCTCCATTAAAGCAGGAAACGCCATTGCATTGTCGGATTGCTCTTGACTTGGAATGAAATCTGCACCCGAAATGACGTCTTTTAGCTGATGTTGATAGACGAAAGATTTGTACAAATTGTCTTCTGCATCGAGTATATCTTGTCTTTTGAGCAGACCATTTCGATAGACATTTTTGACATCAAATTGATTGGCAATTGTTCGATAAACCGCATCTTTTTCATCCAAATGATGCACTTTCACTTCCTCAAAACCTAGAAAAGTGCGCTCGTGTCGCTCATAAATTCCTTTATTGTAAGTGATTGTTGTTTTAGCAATATCTACACCGTCGCCTTGCAATCCATCATCTACTGCAATGGAACTCAATGTCCAAACGCTGTACGGCAAACCATAGGTGTTACCTTCGATTTTATAATCTAAACTAATCGTTCCGCCAATTGGATTTTTGATGCTTTTCAACAAGTTCGTTCTGCCAATCGTAGAAGCGCGAACTTCCAACTGATTTTCGCCATTGGAAGTCAAATAATCGGGATAGCCATCGCCATTCACATCATTGATCATAGACTTTTGTTTGCCGACGCCTCGAAAAATAGAAGTCGAAGGATTGATGCACGTGCGCACCACAAAAATTGGAATACAAAAAGTAACGGCAGCATTCACGGATTCTCCTACGGCGTCGCCTTCATCCAGTTTGTCCGTGCCCGTCCAACGAATTTCTTCACCAAAGCCATTGCCTGTATTAATCCTTACAATCAATGGATTTTCGCTTGTAATCAAATCCACCAAATTATCATCATTCACATCTTGCAGCCCAAATTTAGAATGATTGAAACTCTTCGCCACACTAACGCCACCTTCGATACTTCCATTGAATAAACTCAATCCCAAACCACCGCCTACATCTTCACTCAAACCACCTCGAATGCCTTCAAAATCCCAATTTTCAACTGCCGCAAAACGATAGCCCATTCCCAAACGCACATCTCCGTTTTTATAAACCTTATCTTCTAAGCCGTCGCCATTAATATCTAAAAAAGTATGTTCCGTTTCATCATTATCTCGATTATAAGAACCTGAAAAACCACCGCTTATTTCCGCTGCATTCACTGCGCCACCAGAATTGTTGATGGCTTTTCCAGAGCGCGATTTTCGTCGCGAATTGCGTTTGTTAGAACCTGCGCCACTCGTTGTGCCTGAATTAGAAGTATTGGAGGAAGGAAATCCACCACCCAGCGAAGCACCAATGGCTTCACTTTTAGCGGTATGCGCGCCTAAATTGTGCGCAATCGTCTCTTCCAAACCACCGCGCGTATTGGTGTACTGAATGTCATTGGGAAAAATAATATCAGGAAAGCGGTCGCCATTAATATCGGTCAGTTCAAGCAGTGTTCGAGTGGTATTTAGCGCACCACCACCACCGATGACGACACCGCCTGCTATACTATTAATTTTGGATTCAGTTTGTATGGGCGGCGCACTCAAACCATCTCCTCCGCTTTGAAAAACGGGAGGCGCGAGATCGTCTTCGCCTAGTCGAGAACTACTGATTTCATCGCGTCTGATGTAAGTCAAATCATCTGTTCCAATCCAAGACTCACTCTTCGGATCAGCGACCATCAAAAGGAATTTTTGATCGTCGGGAGACATCGGTTCTAAGTCATTCGGATCTAAATCTGGATCGTTGATGATGTTGGTATCGACCATCATTTCTTCAATAACCAATTCCGCTTCATTGATAGGTAAGTTGGCTCTTTCGCGGTTTCCATTATAAATAAATTGTCCCCAATTTCGATAGAGCGTTCCAAAAATCAAGTCTTCTTCATTGATTTTGGTATGGATACCCAAAGGCGCGAATTGTTCTGTGTCATTATTAGAAATGACCGTTTGCGCGCCTTGCAGAGCAGCAATGTTCATGCTGTTGGGCGTATGAATTTCAAAGTAGAGGGTGTCATTTAATTGGGTCGCCACAGTGAGTTCTATACTATCTAATATTTCGCCATTTTGAACACTGAGATTTTGTTTGGCAATTAGGCGATTATTGGATTTTATGGAGAAAGTCATCTCGCCGTTCCAAGTATTATTTTCAGGCAATTGAGGCGAAATATTGATCGTATCTGCGACTTCTACGAAGTAAGGAATGGAAGGCGCAATTACTTCATTGAACATGATGTAATCTACCGCAGGACAGACAGAAATTAATGGTTCACCATTCGGGCCAGTCACGACCGTGCTATCTGAATCAGTATAATACAATCTAGGATTCCAATTTAAACTGCGCCAGTCTATTTGTGTGCTAGAACTGACTCGAAAGACAATCGCTTGTCCATTTCTCACCTCCAAATCCGTCAAATTGGTATTCATTGTCAGCGTTGTGTCCCAACTCAAAGTATCGCTGAGGAGTGGCGTGGTGTTGCCTTCTTCCATCATCAAAACTTCTACCAGTAAATCATCCGAAGTGACTGGTTTTTCAAATATTCCTTCGATATTGATGACGCCTTCTAGGGCAATTTCTACAATTTGGCAAGAAGCTAAAAGATAATCGGAAGCTGCGTTGTAGCTGTAATTTTCGAGTTGATTGGGGTCTTTGGAAGCTATTTCTTGCTGATAAGTAATTTCAGGAATCCACTGCACCTGATCGTACGCGCCATCGAAAATAGATTGCACGCGAAAATAGAATTGATCTCCTTTTTGGACGTTGATATTTTGCACGTTTTGAGGTTCGTAAGGCGTGAAATCATCACCTTCGATGCGCTGTCGCCAAAGCTCAATTCCATTGCGTTGAATAGTGACGCTCACGCCATCTTCTTTCAAATAGCGATCAAATTCTTCCGCTTGGGATTCAAGGAGTTGCACCGCGCCTGCAATACTAATTTGACCAGCAAAAGGCGCGCGCCACATTCGGACGACATCGTGCAGTGGAAATTGCGAAATCAATTGTTCTTGCTCCGCAGTATCCACTTCAATTGCGCCTGCATCTATCGGCGCACCAATCTGAATCGGACTTGGCGTATCTGCGCTAGCAGTCGTGAATTCAGGATTTCCTTCGGAATTGATGTGATTGAAATAGACCGTTCCACCCAAACAAATATCCATCAATTCGTCGCCATTGAAGTCGGCAAAATAAGTCGTTACATTCGTTTTTGTAGTTTCAAAACTTCCGCCAATGAAGCCAATTGGCGGATTCACTTCTGGGCCGCCTGCATTTGCAGTGGCGGTGAATTGACTAAAATGTTTGATGCCTTCGATGGGGCGCTCTACTCCAAATTTTTCTTCTGGCGTTTTGGTATCAAACAAATTAGGACGATAATATAAGCGATCATTTTTCCGATAGACTTTATCGGGCAATCCATCGCCATTGATATCAATGAGTGCGCTGATGCCTTCGCCTTCGGTTTTGGTATTGCTGTAATGTCCACCGACCGTGTTTTTCTTGGAAATGTACGCTAGAGGATCGAATGGATTGAACGGACCAAAAGTCAAAGAGCCACCAATTGTTCGACCACTAGAGGCGGAAGAACCGAGTACAGTTGCTTCATCGCTAAAAAAGTCGCCGTCACCATCAAAAGTGCGCGTGCTGATTATGAAATTGGCACTAACATTGTCTTTGGGAACTTCCCAATTACTTGCTGCTTCGTAAGGCACATACCGATCGCCATCTAGCACATCTTGAAAATAATCGAACTCATATTTGTAAAATAGCTCACCCTCGCTATCTATTTCTCGAATAGAATTGAGTAATGTTTTGTAAAATGCGCCTTCTATATAACTCAGCTCATATCTTCGAATGATTTGCTCTTTATAGCGCACCTCAATTTCTCGCAAACGATCTGCGGTCACGTTTTTGAAACCCAAGCGTGCATTGATTTCTATATCTCTTCTCGGACTTTCTCCTAACTGTCGATCGGTTTTAAAATGCACCGAGAACGCTCCTCGCATTTTCAAATGACCATTGTAGTAAATCGCCGAAGGATAAATTTCTGAACCATCAATCGTTCCATTGGGCAAGCCTTTATCTTTCACCACTTCGTATTCGTACTCAATCACATTTCCATTGGGATCTTGCGTCCATACCAATTGCCAATGTGCAATATTTCCAAATTCATCTTTTAAAATGGCGTCTTCATTCAAGCCGCTTTCGGGCATCCCACCGTAATAATTGACGACACCTTGTTTGTCTCTAATCTCCCAAAAATAATTTTTTGGACTGTCGCCATGCCGAATAATTCGATGGAAATCGCCTTCAATTCTTTGATGAAATTGCCGATTGGCTTCGCGCTCGTATTCTACCGCTCGATGGAAGATGGGAAAGAGTTGTGCGCCATCTAACAAATAAGTTTCAGACTCTTTTGCTGCATCATATCTCGGCACACCCCAACGCGTATCAATCGTAATTTCTGAAATGCTCATGTCCCAACCTAAACCCGTCCAAGAATTGTCGTTTTCGCTATTGTATTCCAAGCCCAAAACGGGCGTCATGCCTTGTCGAGCTGGCGGTAATTTAATCGGAAAACTTGTATGCGCGCCTCCTTTACTGTTCGCGATGGGTGCTTTCATAATCGGAATGCCTTCGACTGGATTGGCAGCGGTGAAGCCTTCTATTTCGTTGGCGTGAAAGCCAGGGCGTTTTTGTTGGGGAATGGTGTCGAGTGTACTACTTGCTGTTGTTGGTTGAATAAAAGCGAGTACCATTATAATAAGCAGCGAAATAATTCTCATGGTAATAGGTTTTTGTTATTTGGACACGGATCGAGCGGATCAAACAGATTCTTTGTAGTTCATGTGCCGCTTTTTAAATTATTGGGCGGTAACATAGCTAATATTGTAGCCCCAGCGGGGCGAACTATAGGTAGAAAAGTTCAATATATTTTAGCGCGAGCGCCGTAGGTGCGAACTATGATAAAATCACAGTACGTCCTTACAGGACTTGAAAACATTCATAGCATTTTTTCTACCCACATTACATCCCTAACGGGATTTTAAAACTTGAAAGAACTAAGGCGTTTTTTGCACAATCAACTTCTTCGTCATTTTTGTTTTTCGAGTTTTTAGTTCTATCAAATAGATACCATTTTCAAGTAGATCATCTTTATAATCAATGGAATGATTAGTATCAAAAGCTATAGTTTTTAATAACTGTCCTTTCAAGTTGTAAATGTTTAAACGACTTGCTGCCGCTTGGTCAAATTGTGCGTTGATATTGAAACGACCATCCGTGCTAGGATTTGGAGACAAATCAAGTGCTAGAATATTGCGGGCTTCATTGAGTGGAATCACTTCTATTTGCTGTTTAGAAATGCAACCGTCCTCTTCCATCGTCAGATGATAAATTCCTGCTTTTTCAACCTCTAGCGAAGCTTGATTACTCAAGGTTTCTCCAATTGAATTTTTCCATTGATAAGTTGCACTAAAGTTATTCAATTGCGCATTCAAATTCAAAGCGGTATTTTCAGCTAGGAAATATTGCTGCTCTAATGAGATAACAGGCGCATCTGCTGCCTGAAAAAAGAAGTTTTCTTCATAGCGAGTACCTTTTTGGTCGCTGATAATCAATTGATAATCACCTGTTGGCAATTCCACTAATTGAGTCTCCTTTTCATCCTCCAATTTCCATTTTCCAATCTTTTTGCCTTCCTCATTTTTTAATTCAAATTGGTAAGGTGCTTGTCCTCCAATTGCCGCCAATTCCAATCGTCCATTTTCATTGGTTGCACATTTGGGAAATTGAATTTTCACATTGGGAATCAAGTCTTTCCCAATAGCAAAGCTGAAAAAATCGCTTCCTGATTGATCGCTGTCCCAATTGATATTCTTAAAAGTAGCCACTCCTTTTTTGCTGATTACTGATGCTTGATGATAGTGTTTTTGCTGCTTATTTTCGTCTTCATAAATGACCAAATAGAGGTTTTGATCTTCTTCAATATTCAGATTAGAAACATCAATTTGAAGTTCCGTATTCGCCATTGAGATATTGCCCGAAACGGACATTTCCCAGAGTCGTTCCAGACTTGGAATTTCTAAAATTTGTCGTTGTTGGAGTGCTAAAGATTGGTCATTGTCAGACCAAATCAGGTAAGTATTATTCTGCAATTCATTCCGATTCAAATGGTTTTCCTCTTCGATTTGACCCAGCCCAATCGCTAAAGAACATTCAGTAATACTACTGCTCGCTTGTTTTTGATACAGTCCAAGATCATCATTTCTACCCAAGCCAGCAATGCGATGAATAAAGGCTTCATTTTCTACTTTTTTGAGTAAATCACCACCTGTGGAGACATAATTTTCGGACAAAGGAATGCCATATTTCAAGGATAAATAAGTCTGTATTTGTTGTCTTTTTGAAGGAGATAAGACGTGTTGAAATAGAATGATTTCAGCAATCGTACCCCTGAATTTTTGGACGGGAATGTTGGTATTCATGGGTTGTTCTCCAAACTTCAGCGCAGCTAAAGGCATTTCTTTTTCGTATTGAAAATAAGTTTGAATTTGTGGTGATGACTTAGACTGGCTGAGGTAGTTAATGAATTGATAATGAGTAAGATTAGCGAGTCTTTCTGTGGTGGAAAGCAAGTAGTCTTTTTCTTGATTACTGATTGACCAAAGCAGTTGTTCCTGCATCGTATCTTGATTCCAGTAAACTACAAAAAGTGTCATTTTGGAAAGATTGGCGACTTGCTCCTGAATGTTGGTGACATTATTGGCTAAAGCATGATAATTCAACAATCTTGGTTCTTGAGCAGTCAGAAGAATGGACTCTTTTTGTGTCAACTGATCTTTCTCGATCAATTGCATTGCGCGTTGCTCATAACTTTTCCAAATGGTAGCATTTTTCATCCAATTGCTTTGTGCTTGGATGGATAGGCTGAGGCTTAGGAATAAAACAGAGGAAAGGAATACCTTCATAGTAAAACGATTGATATTTAGACTTGGTAAGTTTTCAAAACTTGCCAAGTCTGTACTTGATTATCAGTAAGGATTACCGTAAAAAGGAATAGTGTAAGAAATGGTGGCTTCCATCGTCGTGTTGCGATTGCGATTTTCAATGAAGTAGAAACCATTCGCCTGCGTCTCAATCACATCTGAAATACCATAAACATATCTTCCACTGATCGCTAAACCAAAAGGTAATTCATAACTCAGCCCAACAATAAATCCAACATTGTGATCGCCTTTTAGTACTTGACGCAGACTCTGCTGAATTTGCAAATCAGGTCCTAGCTCGGGCATATTGGAAGTATAATCCAAATTGTTCGTATTCAGATTGAAGCCCAGTTGCGCGCCCAGTTCCAAGTTCAGACCTGCTGCAGGATAGATTTTAATGATGGGAGCTAAGCGAAGATAGCTGTACTTCATCGCAATGGTGTATTCCAAACCATTCACATCATCGTAGTTGAAAATACCGCCTTGATCGCCGTAAGTGATTTCTGGCTGGATGGCAAAACTGGATTCATTAAAGCGGTAATAGACGAAAACGCCACCTGTGAAGCCGAGTTGCTCCTCGAAACTTACATTGTAGGTTTCTTCTGGATAGATGGGACGAATAATAGTCGTCGCTAATTCGTCGATGGAAGAGTAAGTTGCGCCTGCTTTGAAGCCGTAGTACCAATCTCCGCCTTGATCGTCGATTTGGGAGAAGAGCGGATTGATACAGGCTATTCCGACACAAATAGAATAGAGTAGTTGTTTCATTAGTATGTTTTATCGGTATGAAGTAAACTTGATGTCTAATTCCAATCAAGCTTTTCACCTCAACGCACAGTTTGAGTATAAAAGTATGTTTTGTGTCTTGTGCTAAGATAGCTATAATTTTTAACAACTGCCAAAGCACCAGACGAGTCCAAACGAAATCTTAAAGTCTACATTCATAAGAACAGCTTGCCGTAAACTCCGTTACAAGAAAAAAAGAAACACCTTGTTATATGAAAAATTTCTTCCTTTTGATAATTGTCTACTTTGCAATCAATACTGCCAATGCACAAGAAATTTCCTCTCAATTCGATTATCGCTTAGGTACTGGAATTTCCTTGCTCGGAACAGGCGATATGAGAACCTTAATGGTAGAAAATGAACTGAATTATAAATTCAATTGGTACTTGGCGACTAGTGTTTCCTTGGCTTATGCGAAAAGTAATAGTGGCGTTTTTGAAGCCTCTTCATTTTTTCAAGGTAACTTGAACTTCTATCTCTCCCCATTCAAAAATGATGGTAAAGGAGACTTCAGAATTGGCGCAGGTTTGAGCACTTATGATGTCTCTGATACTCGAATATTCAGAACAGAAAATTCTCCAGAAGGATTTTTTGTAGAATATGCCTATGATGAAAGGCAGGCTGTTGGGGCGAATATCTTATTGGAATACACCCGAACACTTGGCGAGAAATGGTTACTAGGCATTAAGTCCTTCACTCAACCTTATTTCAATGGTGATATTAATTCGGGTATCTTATTGAAGGTTGGGAGAGTACTGTAAATTAGCAGAAAAACTTATTTTAGATTATCTTCGTTATTAACAATAAGTTTTTCTCAAATTCAATGTACCAATAATGGACATACAGAGTACTCAAATAGAACTCATTAGATTAATTACTGACATACGAAGCGAAGAGCTATTGTCAGGCATTAAAGAGTTTATCCAGCAAAGGCGAAAAGAAGTTGAAGCAACTTCGTTTTCAGAGGAAGATTTTTGGAATGTAATGATGCAACTAGACTGGAAAGCAGAACAAGACGAAGCGATTATTGCTCCTTCTATCGAATACCTTAGTCAACTTCCGATAGCTTCTATTTTATCCTTTTATGATCTATTGTCTGAAAAATTATACCATTTGGATGGGGAAAAGTACGCCGTACATTCTGTCAAGGAAGATATTCACTTTTCAGCCGACTTATTTTTGTATGCACGCTGCGCAATTGTAGCAAATGGACGCGATTTCTACAATAAAGTGCTAAGAACTCCTTCTGTTTTTCCCAAAGATTTATTCTTCGAATCATTATTATATCTTCCTGAAAAAGTATACCGATTGAAAACAGGTAAACCTTTAGAATATATGCCAAAATTCATCTACGAGACAGGTTTCAATGTAAAAGGCTGGGGCGAAAAAGCCATACAATTATGAGTAAACATGGCAATTCTCTCGACAACGATAAGCCTCATCACTCATACGAGATTACTGATACCCAAGAAAATGATGTTTTCAAATACGTTATTTCAGATGACCCGGTAGAGGAAGATGGCTTGTCTGCAAGATTGCGTAGACAAATCAACTTCATGAATCTCATTGTAGGTTGGATTCGATTCGTAGATAAAGTTTTAGTATTCAATATCAACGGACGAAAAGAAGCCCGAGATTTAGAAGACGACTACATAGAGATAATTACCACGAATAAAATGGACGTAACCCAAGAGGAAATGTAAATGGTAGAAAAAGGAATAAAGAATAGTGCTCAATGATTTTTAAGGCACTTCTACTACATCCAATATTCTGTTCACAATATCTTCCTGCGTCACATTTTCTGCTTCTGCTTCATAAGTTAAGCCAATACGATGCCTCATCACATCGTGACAAATATTACGGACATCTTCAGGAATGACATAGCCTCTACGCTGCAAGAAAGCATAAGCTTTGGAAGCCATCGCCAAGTTGATGCTGGCGCGAGGCGAGCCGCCGTAGTTAATGAGTGGTCGGAGATTTCTTAGATTGTAATTTTCAGGCTGGCGCGTTGCAAAAACGATGTCTAAAATATAACGCTCAATTTTTTCATCCATATAGACTTTCTGCACCGATTTGCGGGCTTGGATGATGTCACTCGGCTGCACGACAGGCGAAACTTGCTGGAAAGATTCACTGCCCAAATTCAAGCGGATGATTTGGCGTTCTTCTTCTTTATTGGGATAAGTGATGTTCACTTTCAGCATAAAACGATCCACTTGTGCTTCTGGCAATGGATAGGTTCCTTCTTGCTCAATCGGATTTTGAGTTGCGAGTACTAAGAACGGTTCTTCCAATTTGAACGTATCGCCACCAATGGTGACTTGCCGTTCTTGCATGGCTTCTAGGAGTGCCGATTGTACTTTTGCAGGCGCACGGTTGATCTCATCCGCTAAAATGAAATTCGCAAAGATTGGTCCTTGTCGCACCGTGAAGTCGTTGGTTCTAGGATTGAAAATCATCGTACCGATAATGTCGGCAGGCAGCAAATCTGGTGTGAATTGTATTCGACTAAACTCCGCATTGATGCACTTGGAGAGCGTTTTGATCGCCAAAGTTTTCGCCAGACCTGGCAAGCCTTCCAGCAAGACGTGACCTTTGGAAAGCATTCCTAACAACAAACGCTCCACCATATGCTTCTGTCCAATGATGACTTTTCCCGTTTCATTCTTTAGCTTCTCCACAAATGCACTGTCTTGATAAATCTGCTGATTCAGTGCTTCTATATCTACTGACTGCATAAACGTTTAGTTCTTTTTTGTTTGAAGTTTTTTGATGGCTTCGCCGTTTGATAGTTGTTTGAAATGGTTTGATTTTGTTCGAGTTTGTTGATTTTAAATTTCATCTCTCAAAAATGCTTCTCGCCACTCTCGGTCTCGTTTGAAAATATGGTGCAAACAAGTTTTGAGTTCATCGGTGGTCATGTCATCTATTTTTATCATCAAATCCATCCCAGCTTTGGATAGTTTTTTCTGATAGGCTTTGCTATTTTTTAAATAATAATAAACCGCAACTTCGTGCTTGCAAGTATCGCCCCAATCGTAAGGACAATCGCACTCACTTTCTATAATCGTCTGATTACCAGCTAATCGCACATTTACGGTATATTCGTCACTCCCCAAAACCACGGCACTGAAATAGCCCGTTTCCAATTGCTCAACCTCCTCCACCATTTCTCCTGCGTAGTAATCGTATCCGCGATCTAGTATTTTTCGCTCTACATATTTTTCAAAATTGTGAAGCGTCATATCCGAAGATTTTTGTCAAGGAATAGACCTCAAAAAAGTTAATTTTAAAATTGCTTCCATCAAAAGAAGCAATAAACCCCAAGCAACAAAGATGTGAAATTTATCTATATATCGCTTGCTCGTTGTAATATTTATTTCGCTTTTCTCTAGCTGATTGATTTCTGCATAAATTTCTTGCAAGTCTTGTTCATCGGTCGCTCTGTAATACTTACCTGCCGTACCATCCGCAATTTTCTGCAAGAGGAATTCATTTATCTCGACCGTTCGCCAACCAAAAATATACTCACTGCCTTCTTTCCTAACAGGAACTCTAGCCGTTTCCTTACTCCCAACACCGATTGCGTATATTTTAATCCCGAAACGCTTCGCAATGTTCATGGCAGTTTCTGCACTCAAATAATTCGTACCACTTTCCTTGCCATCAGTCAGCAAAATAATGACTTTGCTGAGGGCTTCGGAGTCTTTCAAACGATTAATTGCTGTTGCCAAACCCATCCCTATCGCAGTGCCATCAGTCAATATACCACAAGTTAAATTGGCTAAAAATTGTTGTAGAATATTATGATCAGTAGTCAAAGGACATTGCGTAAATGCTTCTTTTGCAAAAGCCACTAAACCAATTCGATCAAATGGTCTATTTGTTACAAATTCAGCAGCTATTTTTTTGCTCGCTTCCAAGCGATTCGGTTCAAAGTCTTCCGCCAGCATACTACTCGACAAATCCATTGCCAAGACAATATCAATGCCTTCGCCGCTGATCTTTTGCTGTTCAATAATCATTTGCGGACGTGCTAAAGCAATTACTAAAAGAATAAATGACAAAGCGCGAAAAATAGGAAGTAAGATTTGTAGTTTGCCACGCAAAGAAGAATGACCTTCTACGGATTGAAGCGTAGATATTGTGATAGAAGTAATTCGTTTTAAGCGACGATGATGAACAAAAATATACGCAAGCGGCAACAATAAAAGTAAGCCGAAAAATGCTGGGTCATTGAAATAAATATTTATCATGGTAAGGGAGTTTTCGCACGAGAAGACGCAAAGATTCTAGATACTTTACAAAAAAACTTATCAATCTAAAGAGAATTTCCTTTTGTGTTTCTTTTGTGGTTCAAGAAACCTAAGGAATCGCCCTCAACACACTATACCTTAAAATCACCTCCAACAACAAAAATAATAAGCCCCAAAAAACAAAAATATGATACTTCTCACTGTATCTTTTAATCGTTGTCACCTCAATTTCGGTCTTCTCCAATTCATCAATTTCATCATAAATTTCTTGCAGTGCTTCGTTAGTTGTCGCACGGAAATATTTGCCGCCCGTCATACTAGAAATTTGGCGCAATAAGGCTTCATCTATCTTTACTGTGACCAAGCCAAAGCGATAGCGATTGCCAGGCAGACGACCAACGGGCGCGTAAGCACTTCCCATCGTTCCAACACCAATTGTATATACCCGCACATCAAACTCTTGTGCAATTTCCGCAGCGGTGATGGGTTGAATGTAACCTGCATTATTATCTCCATCCGTCAATAAAATGACCACTTTACTATCCGCTTCTGATTCCTTTAAACGATTGACTGCCGAGGCCAAACCCATACCGATTGCTGTACCATCTTCTAGCATTCCACACTCCAAACTCGCCAAAAATTCTTGCAATATTTTATGGTCAGTAGTCAACGGACATTGCGTAAACGCTTCGCCTGCAAAAACGACTAAACCCATGCGATCGTACTCGCGTTTGCGCACAAATTCAGAAGCGACGGCTTTACTCACTTCCAGGCGGTCTGGTTTAAAATCTTGTGCTAACATACTGCTCGATAAATCCATCACGAGCATAATATCAATACCTTCTGCTTTCACTTCTTCTTGCTGCAAAACGCTTTGTGGACGTGCCATTGCGATGACTAGACTTGCGAATGCCAAAGCTCGTAAAATCGGTAATAAACTCCTCAATCGTCCACGCAAAGAAGGTGTCGCTTCCAACGCTTTCAAGCTCGACATCTTCAAATTAACTTCCCGTTTGCTTCGTCTCTGCCAAGCAATCAATCCTACAACTGGAATCAAAAGTAGGAGCAGAAAAAATATTGGATTTACAAATTGTATGCTTTGGAACATATTTTTAATTTCCTGATTGGGAATATAGCGTTTTTAAATTGTTGATCTATTTACTTTGTTGATTCGTGTATCTGGTATTCACCTGTTCTGACAGCCCGTACGGGCGATCTGACAACAAAGTGTTCTGACCTTTCTCTTCTCTCAATCTCCCACTATCTGCAACTTCGCGAATTTCAGCATGATGCGTTTTTCAGGTGCATCCAAATGCGAAAATTCAATGGTTGCAACGCGTTTTGAACCTTTCCCATCAATTTTCCTAACTTTCCCTTCTCCAAAAATCAAATGCAAAACCGTTTGTCCTGCTTCGATTTGATCGGAAGGATTCGGTTTGAACGTACTTGGGTCAACAACCGGTTTTTGCTCTTTTCGAGTGCGTTGTTTAAAATTACCTTTTACGCCTGAACGACCATTGCTGCTACTTCCTCCACCACTAGAATCTCTCCTAGCACTCGTCGGCACATCTGCATCTAAATGACTCACATCAATTTCTTCCAAAAAACGACTCACATTATTATAACGCGTTTTTCCATGATGATAACGACTGGCGGCATAAGTTAGTGTCAAGAAAGATTCTGCTCTGGTGATGGCAACATAAAATAATCGCCGTTCTTCATCAATGCCATCGCGACTATCTCGACTCATAAAGGAAGGAAACAAATTTTCTTCCAAACCCACCACAAAAATAGATGGATATTCCAAACCTTTCGCCGCATGAACCGACATCAAAGTGACATGATTATTATCTTCACTTTCCTTATCCGCATCCGTCAATAAAGCAATATTTTGAATGTAACTCGCTAAAGTTTTATCTTCCGTAGTTACATCTTCTTCCAAATCACTTTCTACAAATTCCTTGATGCCATCCATCAAAGAATTGACGTTTTCCAAGCGATTCATTCCTTCAATCGTCGTATCTGCTTTTAGTATAGTATGCAAGCCTGACTTTGCCAAAATGTAGCGCGCCACTTCATAAGCATTGTCCCCTTCAGCTTTTTGTTGGAAAGATTTAATAATTTGTATAAAATCAGTCGTACTATTTTTAGCTCTCGTGCTTAGTTTTACGTTAGGCAGGACTTGCCACATCGTTTTTTCTTCTGCTCCCGCCTGCTGACTTACTTTATCAATCGAACTCGCACCAATTCCACGCCTTGGATAGTTGATGACGCGGCGCAAGGCTTCTTCATCGTTTGGATTGACTGCTAAGCGCAAATACGCTACTAAATCTTTTACCTCTTTTCGTTGATAGAACGACAAACCACCAAAAACGCGATAAGGAATATTGTAACGTCTCAAATATTCTTCAAAAACCCTTGATTGCGCATTCGTTCGATACAAAATCGCAATGTCCTTATTGCTGAGATGATGACGATGTTTTTGCTCCGAAATGGTATCTGCTACGCGTTTTCCTTCTTCTGTATCCGTTAATGCTTTGATTACTTTAATACGCTGCCCGACGCCTTTCTGAGACCAAATTGTTTTTTGAATCTGATTTTTATTGTGCGTAATCAGTTCATTAGCAGCTTGTACAATGTGTGAAGTAGAGCGATAGTTTTGCTCCAATTTAAAGACGCGAATCTGGTAAGGCTTGAAGTCTTTTTCAAAGTCCAAAATATTCTGGATCGTCGCGCCACGAAATGCATAAATACTTTGCGCATCATCGCCCACAGCACAAATATTGTGCGCACTTCCTTGATAATGCACCAATTTCTGCACAATGCGGTATTGTAAATGATTGGTATCCTGAAACTCATCCACCATCACGTATTTGAATCGCTCGCGATATTTATCTAAAACACCGTCCGTATTTTTCTGCAACAATTCAAAAAAGCGATACAACAAATCATCGAAATCCATCGCTCCTGCTCGTTTGCAACGCGCCGTATATTTTTTATAAATTTCGTGCATATGCGGACGCTTAGCCATGCGATCTTGCTGTCGCAGTTCATTGTTTTGCTCGTACAAACGAGGGGTAATCAATTGCGTTTTGGCAGAAGAAATACGCGATAAACAAGCATTAACATTATACACTTGTGCGTCCAAATTTAGTTCTTTCAGAATGGCTTTAATGACACTTTTGCTATCATCGGTATCGTAGATCGTGAAATTGGAAGGATAGCCAATTTTTTGGGCTTCAATTCTCAAGATGCGCGCAAAAATGGAGTGAAACGTTCCTGCCCAAACGCTATTTGCACTTGAACCAACTACTTTCGCGATCCGCTCTTTCATCTCTTTTGCTGCTTTATTGGTAAAGGTCAGCATCAAGATTTCCCACGGTTTGGCTTTGGTTTCAATAAGGTGTGCTACACGATAGGTCAGTACGCGCGTTTTGCCCGAACCTGGGCCTGCCACGACCAAAACTGGTCCTTCCGTAGCAACAACTGCTTGCCGTTGCACATCAT
>JBCDFY010000123.1:0-21950 GCA_039176995.1 Bacteroidota bacterium | reverse complement strand
AAAAGCAGAGAGCAGAGTCTTTGTTACTTCAAATCTTCGGTAAAAGTGCAATTCAGGGTACACGCTTTCTTTCTATTCACATCTTTCTTTAGAAAAATTGGATTTCAAAATTTTTTGAAATCCGATTTTTCCATGAAAACTATTACTACTTTTGCCCTTTCAATCAATCTAATTCATGGCACTAAGGGAAGAATTTCCTCCTGCGGGTTCGGATTATTTAGGAGGTGAAAGTGATGGTTGGGAATACAAGACAATTTTTGCTGGAACAAAATTGGAGCAAACCTACGAAATGGTGCGTCAGTTCCTACAAGAAGAAGGATACGAAGATGTTCCTATTCCTCAAAATGCAGCAGATTTAAAACTGTTTCGTTTGCATACTCGGAACAAGCAAATTATTCTTTTTGAAGATAATGGCTATGTTCACAATCCAATCAAAATCCTTTTTCCAATTGATCGAAGAAAGAAAAATACCCTAATTTTGTGCTTGTACAACGAAGCTGTGGACAATCATTTGTTGCGGTTTCATAGGGTGCTGGAGGAAAAAATTTGATGAGCGTATAGCATCGCCCGTACGGGTGACGATTAGTACCCTTACTTTTCTTAGTGTCTAAGTGGTTCAAAATTCGGTGATTCAAAAGCCAAAAATTTAAAACTAGAATGGGAAATATAGTAGCAATAGTTGGAAGACCAAATGTAGGAAAATCTACTTTTTATAATCGTTTGATCGGCGAACGCCAAGCAATTATTGATGACATTAGTGGCGTAACGAGAGATCGTCAATACGGTATGGCGGATTGGAATGGTAAGCAATTCACCGTCATTGATACAGGTGGATTTGTGCAACATTCAGATGATGTGTTTGAGTCGGCGATTCGTTCGCAAGTAGAAATCGCAATTGAAGAAGCATCAGTCATTTTGTTCATGGTAGATGTAACGACGGGCATTACTGATTTGGATGACCAGATCGCAAATATGCTCCGCAAGTCAGACAAAAAAGTCCTTCTGGTCGTCAATAAAGTGGACAACCACAACCGAATGTTAGCCGCCAATGAGTTCTGGAGTTTGGGTTTTGAAGAAACCTTCTTTTTGTCGTCACTTTCGGGCAGTGGTTCGGGGGAAGTTTTGGATGCGGCGAGTGAACACATTACGGAAGATGTTCCACTAGAAACGAACTTACCCAAAATTGCGATTGTCGGTCAGCCTAATGTTGGAAAGTCTTCTCTGACGAATGCTTTGCTAGGTGAAGAGCGAAACATAGTTACGGATATTGCAGGCACTACACGTGATTCTATTCATAGCAAATATGAAAAGTTTGGAAAAGAATTTCTCTTAATTGATACCGCAGGTATTCGCAAAAAAGGAAAAGTACACGAAAATTTAGAGTTCTATTCCGTTTTGCGTGCTATCAAGGCTATCGAAGAAGCCGACGTGGTAATGTTAATGATAGATGCACAAACTGGCGTAGAGTCTCAAGATATGAGCATCTTCAAAATCATCGTACGGCGCAAAAAAGGTGTGGTTGTTTTAGTCAACAAATGGGATGCCGTAGAAAAAGAAACCAATACTGCGAGAGATTTCGAGGAGCGCATTCGCAAAAAGCTGTCGCCATTCAATGATGTGCCCATTGTTTTCGTTTCTGCGCTCGAAAAAACGCGAATTTTCAAAGCTGTAGAAAAGTGCTTGGAAGTTTACGAACATCGTCAGCAGAAAATCAAAACTTCGGTGCTCAATGAAGTGCTATTAGCTGCCATAGAACGCTACTCTCCACCTGCTTATCGTGGCAAGTTCATTAAGATTAAATACATTACTCAATTGCCGACTTACTATCCTGCTTTTGCTTTCTTCTGCAACTATCCCGATCACATCAAGGAGAGTTATAAAAACTTCTTAGAGAATCAGTTACGCAAGAATTTTGAACTTTCGGGTGTGCCGATTAGTATATACTTTAGGAAGAAGTAAAAATGACGTGTGATTATGCAAAGTATTCAGTCTATACTTGAAGATTTAAAGAAAGAATTTAGAGGATTGTATGGTGATGAACTTTACAATCTAATTCTTTTCGGTTCTCACGCTAGAGGTGAGGCAACAGAAGATTCTGATATTGATCTCTTGGTGGTGTTAAACAAGTCTAAATTTCTGTACAGCGAAGAACTTTGCAAATACGCCCTAAATCTGTTGAGGTTAGATTTGAAATATGACTGTATTATTTCTGCTAAGCCTGCTACTGTAGAACAATATCAAAATTCTAAGTTTCCATTATTTAAAAATGTTCGTTTAGAAGGAATTAAATTATGGAAAGAGAAATAGAAACGATGTTAGAAAGGGCAGAAGAAGCCTTAGCTGCATCACAACATTTGCACAATCAAGAATTCTGGGAAGACACTGCAAGTCGATCTTATTATAGCATCTATCATTGTCTTCAAGCCCTTCTGTTTGATTTAGACATTCGTCCGAAATCTCACCAAGGTTGTCATCGTATGTTCCATAAGCATTACATTCTCACATCAGTCTTTGAGGAAAAATATGGATCAATGATTATTGTATCTTTTGAAACTAGACAGAGAAGTGACTACGACTACTCTAGTGATTTGACAAAGGCAGATGCTGAGAAGTGCTTAACATTTGCTAAAGAATTTCTTGATCGGACAAAATTGCATTTCAGCCAGAAAAACAATTGATAGCCTCCTTCATATTAAAGTCAACTTAAACGGCACTTCCACATCACTCACTAATTTCCTGTACCTTTGTAACAAATACAATACTTTGAAACCCTAAATCTCAAACCTAAAAATATGTACAGACCTGTCACAGATTGGCTACCAATAACGCGAAAAGAAGTAGAAATGCGAGGTTGGGACGAATTGGATGTTGTCTTGATTTCTGGAGATGCCTATGTAGATCATCCAGCGTTTGGTTCGGCAGTGATTGGTCGAATTTTAGAGAGTGAAGGTCTGAAAATCGCACTCGTTCCGCAACCCAATTGGCAAGATGATCTCCGGGATTTCAAGAAAATGGGTCGCCCTAAACTGTTCTTTGGCATTACTTCGGGCTGCATGGATTCGATGGTGAACCACTACACTGCCGCTCGCCGCAAGCGTTCTACAGATGCTTACACACCTGGTGGAAAATCCAATTTCAGACCTGATTATGCAATCAATGTTTACACCAAAGCCTTAAAGCAACTCTATCCAGATGTGCCGATTTTGATTGGTGGAATAGAGGCTTCTTTGCGTCGCGTGACACATTATGATTATTGGGCAGATCGTTTATTTCCAAATATTTTGGAAATGAGTGGTGCGGATATGTTGGTTTATGGAATGGGGGAGCAGCCGCTTCGAGAAATCGTTCGTTTGCTGAAAAGAGGCGTACCTTTTGAGTCCATTAATACGATTAAGCAGACGGCAGTTCTGGTAGAAGATGACAGCGTTCCCAAAAATAAAAAATGGAAAGACCTTTGGCTCAATTCTCACGAGCAATGCCTAAAAGATAAAACTGCTTTTGCTGCTAATTTCAAGCACATTGAGCAGCAGTCCAACAAAGTGCAAGCTGATCGCATTCTCCAAAAAGTGAATGGCAAAACCTTGGTCATCAATCCGCCTTATCCTCCAATGATTGAGAATGAGATTGATGCTTCTTTCGACTTGCCTTACACGCGAATGCCACATCCAAAATACAACAAGCGCGGCACGATTCCAGCTTACGAAATGATTCGCTTTTCAGTGAATATGCACCGAGGTTGTTTTGGAGGTTGCAGTTTTTGTACCATCTCTGCGCATCAGGGAAAATTCATTGCGAGTCGTTCGGAGAAATCTATATTGAAAGAAGTAGATGCGGTCACGAAAATGCCTGATTTCAAAGGCTATATCAGCGATTTAGGTGGTCCTTCGGCGAATATGTACAAGATGAAAGGCAAAGTGCAGGAGATTTGTGATCGCTGCGTCGCGCCTTCTTGCATTCATCCTGTGGTTTGTAGTAATTTGGATACAAGCCACAAACCAATGACCGAACTCTACAAAAAAGTAGATGCGCATCCAGAAGTTAAAAAAGCCTTTGTAGGAAGTGGAATTCGTTATGATTTATTGGTCGATTCTTACAATAAGAATAACGACGGCAGCTTAGATGAATACATGGAGCAAGTGGTCACACGCCATGTATGCGGTCGCTTGAAAGTTGCGCCTGAACATACTTCGGATGGTGCTTTGAAAGTAATGCGCAAACCTGCGTTCAAACACTTCCATGAATTCAAAAAGAAATACGAACATTTCAATAAAAAGCACGGACTCAATCAGCCTTTGATTCCTTACTTCATTTCTAGTCATCCAGGCTCGGAAGCAGAAGATATGGCAAATCTAGCTGCAGAAACCAAAGATATGGGCTTTCGCCTAGAGCAAGTGCAAGACTTCACTCCAACGCCCATGACCGTTGCAACTATCATCTACTACACAGGTCTCCATCCTTACACTTTACGTCCCGTTTATACCGCAAAAAGCAAGCGTGAAAAGCAGCAGCAGCACCTCTTCTTTTTTTGGTACAAAAGAGAAAACCACAATGAGATCAAAGCCAAATTGAAGAAGATTGGGCGCGAAGATTTAATTGAGAAATTGGTAGGTGAAAGGAAGAAGGCGATGAAGCGCGAGAAGATTAAACAAAGGGCTCGGAAGCAGCGGCGACGGAAAAAGTAGCAGTATCATTTTTTATGATTAGAGGAAGTATTCAGAAAAGTGTGTCATGCAGAGTTCGCAGAGCGCGCAGAGTTTTGATTATCAGTGAGTTAATAATTCACTGAAATACAATTAACACAGATTGTTGATAAACACTACCTGACTAGAGATAAGAAAGTATTGCTTAAAAGCTAAAATATTCAATGCCATTTTCTCCAATATAACCGTGATTATCTCCTATTTTAACCTTGAAGATGGCAAATGTCCAGTCTCTATATGTTCGTAAGTACGTAGAAAGTGAAATTTCGTCATACCGAGCTTCAATCTTAGGATGATGGGTAAATAAAATTTTCAATCCAATTTTGTCTTGTTTGTAAAGTTTGATTTGAGTTCGCTCCTCAATAAACTCTAATCTATCATATTCAATTGGTAATATTACCTCATCTTTTTCATTAAACACTCCAAGTTTGTTATTTTTCCTTATAATGTGTAGCTTTCTAAAACCATATTTAGCCGCAGTAGTAGCATATCTTCTTCTTGTATCATAATGAAACGTTTTGACAATACCGTCGCTTCCTAAACCTGAAATATCACTTCTCCCATACACTTTTCTCTCATCTATTATCTCTTCGTCAGGTATTGCAGTAATAATCCAATCTTCACTTCCATTAGGAGTCCAATCTTTATTCCGCTCTATTATTTTTGTATACTCTTTTTCGTTTATGTCTTTCCCATTTTTAGTGATTTCCATTTTGTTATTTGATTTTTCTATGGCTATTACAATACTACCATTATCGTTATAGTCGCTTATTATATTCATATTGATGATATCTGTTTTCACTAACCTCAAATCATCTAGCTCGAATTTGGACAGAAATTTACTGCGTCCTTTAGCAAAAACAGTCCGATTACCATCGTAAAAATAGATAGTGTAAATTGAGTCGTATTTTACAGGAACAACAATGCTATTAGAGGTAAAATCATACAGACCTTGCCTCCCCTTCTTGTTCTCTAATACATAATAGTCTCTCACCTCTTTATAATCCTTGCGCTCCTGTAATTGATCTACAATTTTCAGCTTTTTTGTAATCACTAATGCTCCTTCACTATCAACAAAATTTTTTCCAAATTCTGTTTGAACCTTCGCGATTAAACGCCCTGATTTTTTATGAAAAAATCCAGCAGATTTGTATCGTGGTTCAATGATAATATTCCCTAATGTATCGCACCAACCCCATTCTCCATACTCATTGTATGGAATGTATAGTGATGTAGTATTTACTTCTTTTTGCCCCTTACATTCATTACCCAGTGCTAAGAATATCAATACAAAAAAGGGAATATGTAAAATAAGTGTTCTCATAGGATAAAATCATTTTGAACTTTGCACAGTACTTGTATTACAAAGCTACTCAATTAATTGTGCTGCATTGGTGATTTTATGAACTATCAAAATTCCTTGAAGAATAATCGTACTCAATAAGTTGAGAAGTCTGGTACTACAACTAACTTTAATAGGTACTGAATTACAACTAACTTTGCACCCAACTAATCTATATATATTTGCGAGCATTAAAATGGAATACATCTTCTAATGATTGATGTAAGATAAACTTCTAAGCGGACATAAAAATGAACGAAAAACAACAATCCAAAAAGTGGTACGAACGCATTCCTCATGCAGTCACGATGCTTTTTGGGATCATCGTTTTTGTGACTATCCTGACCTATATTTTACCTGCGGGCGAGTACGAACGAGAATTGGTAAATGGCAAAAGTCGAGTTATTCCAGGTTCGTATAAAGTCATTCCTTCTTCGCCAGTAGGGCTACTAGAAATGTTCAAAGCTATTCCATTAGGTTTCAAGACAGCAGTGGAAATCATTTTCATTGTTTTGGCGGGTGGTATTATGTTTGGCATTATGGAAAAGTCCATGGCGGTGGAAAATAGTATCGGGACTTTGGTGAATCGCCTGGGTTTGGAGCGGAAGTATTTCATCGTAGTGCTAATGACTTTTGTTTATGGCTTGCTAGGTGTAGCAGTTGGTTACGAAAACAATATCGCGATGGTGCCGATTGCGGCGGTTTTGAGTCTAGCATTGGGTGGCGATTTGATTTTGGCGGCAGGCATTTCCGCAGGAGCAATGACGATTGGTTTTGGTTTGTCGCCCATCAATCCTTATACTGTTGGGACAGGGCATCAATTGGCAGAATTACCCATGTTTTCGGGCTATTTACTGCGCAGTATTCTATGTTTTTCAGCGCTCTCCTTGATGGCGTACTACAATGTTCGTTACTTCAAAAAAATCACTACGCAACCCGAAAAAAGTTTAGGAAAAGGACTCAATCTAGAAGGTATTCGGCTTTCTAAACCCATATCTGAATACCGAATGACGACTAACAGTTGGGTTGTGCTTGCTATTTTCGTGCTGGGATTGGCAGTTATTTTATACGGCGTCTTCAATTTAGAATGGCGCATCAACGATTTGTCTGCGGTCTTTTTAATGGTTGCTCTAGCCAGTGCCATTGCCTCTCGAATGCCTGCAAATACAGTTAGTGAAACTGTACTCAAGTCTATAGCTATTGCTGCCCCCGGTGCATTTATGGTCGGTTATGCCACTTCCATTCGAGAGCTGATGGAAATGGGAAATATTAGCGATACGATTTCCTTTCGTCTTTCAGAAATGCTGCAAGGACTACCGCTTTACGCTTCCGCAATCGGGATGTCCACTTCGCAATGCGTCATCAATTTATTCATTCCTTCGGGCAGCGGACAAGCATTGGCTACCTTACCAGTCATGCTTCCATTAGGGGAAGTATTAGGTTTGACACGACAAACGACTATTTTAGCCTTTCAAATTGGAGATGGCGTTACTAATTTGGTCAATCCAACTCTTGGTGGTTTGATAGCCATGTTGAGTATGTGTCGAGTACCGCTAGATCGTTGGTTGAGATTTATTTTTCCAGTTGTCCTTGCTGTGATAGTCCTTGCTTGGGGAACTTTGATGATTGCCGTGGCGATTGGGTATAGTTAGATCAAAGAGGCATTCATTCATCTTATTATTCATTAATTCACTCATTGAATATGAACGCAACAGAAATACTAACAAAACTTGTCTCTTTTCCAGTCTTCGGCGGTGAAAGCAATCTAAGCATTATTCATTGGATTAAAGAATATGTGGAAAGTCATGGCGTAACGACAAAATTAGTGCCCAATGAAGAAGGAACAAAAGCGTCTTTGCATTGCCGGATTGGACCGGCAGTAGATGGCGGTGTTATTCTGTCTGGGCATACCGATGTTGTACCTGTCGAAGGACAAGATTGGACGAGTGATCCTTTTATTTTGACGGACAAAGGCGATGGGAAATTGTACGCACGTGGCTCTTGCGATATGAAAGGGTTTATTGCTTGCTGTTTAGCGGTTTTACCCGAAATGACGAAAGCGAATTTGAAAAAACCGATCTATTTCGCCTTTTCTTACGATGAAGAAATTGGTTGTCTTTCTGCGCCTGACTTGATTAAAGATATACAAGCAACTTATTCAGAGACAGCGAAATACGCCATTATTGGAGAACCTTCTATGATGCGTCCAACGATAGGGCAAAAGGGAATTTATGTAGTGGATACTTACGTTAATGGTTCGGCGGGACATAGTAGTCGAATTCGTCGAGAAGTGAGCGCGATTCATGAATCGGCACGAATGATTTTATGGCTAGAAAATAAGATGAATTCCTTGATCGAAGCGGGACAAATTGACGAACGATTCACACCGCCGCATTCGTCTTTGCACGTAGGCGTCGTGAAAGGTGGTGTTGCCTTTAATATCGTTGCGGATTATGCGACTTTCCAATGGGATTTGCGCAACATTCCAATGGACGATTTGGATGGCATTATTGATGAATTTTATACCTATTGCAAAGAGCTAGAAGCTGAAAAACGCAAGATTTTCCCCGATTTTAAAATTGAACACGTTCCTTTTCATCCACCTGTTCCAGCACTCAACACCGAAGCGAATCAATCCATCGTAGAATGGGTAAAACGCTTATCGAGTAATACTAATTTAGATGCCGTTTCTTATGCCGCCGAAGCTGGGCAATTTGCACAAGCAGGCTACGAATCCATCATTTGTGGTCCAGGATCGATTGCACAGGCGCATCGTGCAGATGAATTTATTGCGAAGGAGCAACTGGAGAAAGGCGTGGCGATGATTGAGGCGTTGGTTAGGGATTTGGAGGAGTGATAATGAATTTGAATACATCAGAATTACTCCAGAAGCAGCTACGATATTGCCAATTGTCATAATCCGTGATAACTGGTAGCTTTCCTAATTGATCATGTAGAAGATACAATAAGTCATTCCTAAGTTAAAGGCAGAATGACAGATTATTGCTCCTAGAATTGATTTTGATTTCCTTCTGCACAAATAGAAGCACACACTTACCCAAAACATACATAAAACCCAAATGATAGTTGGCAGTGCAAAAAAGTCCCACTCGCCACTTATAAAAACTAATCCAAAATGAGAAATATGAGTCAAAGCAAAAGCAGAACTATCAATAATTGATGCTTTTAAGTTTCCGATAGATTTTGTGAAGCTCGAATGAATTAATCCTCTGAAAAGAAATTCTTCTCCAATTGGGCTAAAAATCATTCCTGTTATTGCCATAATCAAAAACAGTGTTGATTTATCATTTAGGCTTATTTCACTCGGAGTGTTATAAGATTTTCCGATGTAGACATACCAATTCTCAAACGTATTTTGATAAATCAAATCCCCCAAAAAGTACAAGAAAAAACTAAAAATTAGTCCAATTATAAAAGCGTAAAATAGCCAATTATATTTTTCGGGCTTTGCTAGTCCGATTTCTCTTCTACCATATTTTGTCAAGAATATAAAAGGCGTAACAGCATAGATGGTCATAACCATTCCTATGTACTGATAATTTGAGGTTTCATTTGCGTTGAGGACTAAAATAAATCGAGGAATGCAAAATACAATGATTAGAAAAAGTCCAAATTTCCAGTCAAGGTTGAAATATTTGTTCCAAAATGATTTTAGCTCTTTTTCCATCTATTCTTAGTATGAATTATGTTTTCAATTGCTGCACATACATTGTTGTAGTATGTTTTCATCACATCTTGATCTGATCTATTTCCCAAACAAGATTATAGGCAACAATCTCTAATGACAAAACTTTCCCTTTTATTTCAAATTTATCTTTATTCCATTCATGCACCATTTTTTTGCAAGTAACCTTATCTACTGAATTCCCAACTCCGATATGCGACACAAAATTCAAATCACTTCTTAAGTTATCCTTTGATATTTCACTGTAGAGTTTATCGGCTTCCATTCTGTGACTTTGAATTAGATCAAAGATGGACTTCGATATTTCAGGATGTTCTAAAACCATGCTATTTTTTATATTTCTGATTTTTTCCAATGCACTATAACAGTAGTATAGTACACCTTAGTTAAATGTGAAAAACATGATTAAACCTTTGATAGTCAGAGATAAAAGCCAGATATAAACAGGGTGGATAGCTACGAATAGAAATAACCATTTAGTCATAGTAAATTTAATGAAAAAGTTTGAAGAATCAATTTGACCAAACGCAGGTTATTAGCAGAACTCTACTTACAAAGCCTTACTCAACTCCTTCACAATCGTCTCATAACTATACCTCGGAATCAACTGCTTACTATACGCACCCATCGCCTGCAACTCCTCTTCAGAATGCGCCAACATCCATTCCAGTTTTTCACACAAGGCAGTAATATCACCCGTCGGAAACACATAACCATTCTTTCCTTTTACCACTAAATCGGAAGAGCTACCAGTCAAATCAGAAAGTACTAAAGGTAAGGCAAAATTCATAGCCTCATTGGTGGAAAGTCCCCAGGTTTCGCCTTCTTTAGAACACATCACAAATACATCCGCAATGGCGTAATATTTTGGAATTACGCTTTGGTTGACGAAACCTGTAAGCGTAATATTGGATAAGTTCTTTTCTGCTATGAAGGTCTCCATTTCTTCGCGCAGAGGTCCATCACCGACAAAAACGAGTTGTGCATTTTCGGTTTTGATTTGTGCAAAAGCACGTAGCAAATCCATTGGGCGTTTTTTGTCAATGTACTTACCTGAAAAGAGGAAGATCCGTTTTTCTAGTGGCAAGTTGAGTTCTTCTCGAAGACTTCTTTTTTGATCTTTATATTGTTCATAGGCTTTCCCAAAACGTTCATTATCAATGGAATAAGGCGCAAAAATTAATTGTTCCTCTTTTACACCATAGTGTTGATAGAAGGCTTTATTTTGACTGCCGATGTAGAAAAATTTGTCAATGCGAGGAAAAAGAAGATGTTGAAAAAAGCGTTTGCGTCGCTTCAATTGCTTGGGAGAATATTGCGCTTCGTGACTCAATGGACTTTCACCACGTAAGCAAACCGTGTGTCCATAAGCACGCGCTACTAAGAGTGTCAAAACAGTGGTCAAATATCCCCAGCCATGCACCATAACAAAACTCTTGGGTTGCTGCCGAAGTACCTTCAAAATACCCCAATTGATGAGTCCACGAAAGCCTTTGCTGATACCTGGATTGCGTGCATAATTTTTCAAAAAAAGCGATTCATAACCTTCCAAAAGCGGAATATCCCACTGCACCGTTTGGTTGAATTCTTCATCTTCGTAGGCTTTTACACCGTGGTCGGAACAATAACAAACCAAGACTTCAAATTCATCGGATTTAGCAAGGGCGCGGGAGAGTGGTGCGAAGTATTGAATGGGATGAGAATAAAGGAGAATGAGTCGTTTTTTCATGATTTCACTTGAATTCGATGGCTTTCGGGACTCGGACTGAGTCCGAGGAATGCTGCATCCAAGTCAGGAGACTTAGACGATCATTTATTGGGCTAAAGCATTTTCAATTACCGTCAAATAGCGTCGAGCAATCACATCGCGTTCGTGTTGCTTTAGGTGTTCAGGCGCATAAGACTGAAATTTAGCAATTTTTTCAGGCTGATTCCAAACAGATTTGATGGCTTTAGACAGGGCGTTTGTATCACCATTTGGGAAGGTAATTCCACAAGGACCAACGGCATCTATCAAGCCACCACCTTTGGAAGCAACTACTGCCAAACCGCAAGCAATTCCCTCTAGAGCCACAATACCGAATGCCTCATTCCACTTTGAGGGTACAACCATAATTTTGTGCTGATTCAGTGTATGAACAATATCTTCCCCGAGCTTTTTTCCTTCAAAAGTCACTTGTTCTTCCAAGCCCAAATCGCGACTCATTTGCTCCAGTTTCTGACGATCTTCTCCATCTCCAACAATGGATAACTTGGGTTGAATACCTTCTGATTTCAGTTGACTTAGTGCTTCTAGCAAAGTATCAACCCCTTTAATGGAAACCAAGCGACCCAAATAAACTAGATCTCCTTTTCGTTCTTCGGAAGTTTTTAAGTTCTTGAAAATCTGATGGTTATAAGAATTATGAATCGCAATGGAATTTTCGTATTGTTCTGCGACATAACGACTACAACCAATATTAAGAATCGGCGCTTTATTGGCAATCCAAACTTTGAATTTCTTTTTACCTGTTTGCTTGATTGGACTTTGATGAGAAATAATGAGTGGTGTTTTAGAGAAAAAATGAGGAAAGATTCCCTTGGTCGTTACATTAAAATGGAGTGCTGCATCTGCCCAACGAATCAGTTTCCAATAATTCAAAAAAGAAGGACTTCTGACAATGGAAAACGGAAAATTCTCTTCACTCCCGTCATTCGGAATAAGCGTAACGACTTTCACTTCGTGCCCTGCTTTCACAAACTCCATCGCAATGTCCATGGCGACATTTTCAAGCCCTCCAATGGCAGGATAAAAAGTGGTGCTGTTGAGCAGAAATTTCATCTCGTGTGTGGTGTCTAGTTTTGGAGAGCGAAGGTATTGTTTTTCATTGTAATATCAACAAACCTTCTTATCTTTGAAAAATGCAAATGAACTTTTGCGTTTGTCTTCGACATTTTCTATTAAATAAATGCAGCATAAAATGACACAAATGACGATAGAAATACCTAATCTGCAAGATGTTCGACTCTTTCGAGCTGTCGTAGAACGATTGGGATTCAAAGTAACACAAGAGAGGTCTATTGAACCAGTCAAAAATTTGGACTATCACCTAGCCGTAATTGCAAGAGGTGTCACAAAACCTTCCATCTCTTTAGAAGAAAGAATGAAAGATTTAGAAGAAGATCGTGAAGATCGTATTTTACCTCACAGATGAAACTACTAGACACTAATATCATTATTTATTCGATTTATCCAGAGCACAGCTATTTAAGAACGCTTGTATCTGATCGAAATAATTGTATTTCAGCAGTTTCTGTTGTAGAAACTTTAGGTTATCACAAACTTACTGAAAGAGATGAAAAGTATTTTAAAAGTATATTTACCGTACTTAAGATTTTGGATATTTCTCCTAAAATAATTGATAAGTCAATAGAAATAAGACAAAGCAAAAAACTTAAATTAGGCGATACTATAATAGCTGCCACTGCCTTGGTTTATGATGTAGAACTCAACACTAGAAACCTCAAAGATTTTCAAGATATAGAAAGTATTAAGTTGAATAACCCCGTTATAGATAAACCTTAATTTTCCCTATGCTCAACTTCATCAAAAGACTCAAACTCAGTTATCAACTCTACAATTTCTTCAAGCAGAAAGAACTAGCACACAACTTACCTTTGTACCAAAAATATGGCTTAAAGAAGAAGTACTTCTCTTCCATTTCAAGCAAAGATTTTAAGCATTTAGAAGGTGAAGTCAATATTCATGACATAAAAGACAGTGCAGAAGAATTACCAAAAAACGAGGCATTCCAAAAGCTAGATACCACTACTCAAAAAGCATTAAAAACATGGTCGAAAAATGGCTACGTTATCCTTGAAAATTCCTGATTACAACGGATTGCAGTGAAGGTTACTTACTTGAACTCCCAGGATAGACTATGATTTTCAGATTACATTATGACCTTAAAATCCCGTCCATACGGACAAATTAGGAATGCACTATAGGTAGTAAAAATGCTGAAAACGTTGCTTAAGTCCTGTAGGGACGTATTGCGATTGCTGCATAGTGCGCACCTACGGAGCTTGGAGGTAGGTTTTTCCACTTACTTACCACTCATAGTTCGTCCCTGCAGGACTGCAAAATAGATCGTATTGAATAGAAATACAGCCATTTGCCCAATCACTGCAAAATGTTACAATCAGGGAATATTAAGTTGCTACTTTAGCGATTTATAACACTAACTACTCATTCATGAAGGCAGCTACCGTAAGAGAACTCAAAACTGAATTGTCTCAATATTCGCAGAAAGAGCTCGTAGATATTTGTCTCCGCTTATCGAAATTTAAAAAAGAGAACAAGGAATTGCTGACTTACCTTTTGTACGAAGCAAGTAATGAGGAAAATTACATCACGAGTGTGAAAAATGAAATAGATGCCCAGTTTGAACAGATCAACAGCAGAAGTTTTTACCTCATTAAAAAGAGTGTTCGTAAAATACTACGTACTGCCAAGAAGTACATTCGTTATTCCCAAAAGAAAGAAACGGAAGTAGAAGTCTTGCTTCATTTTTGTCATCAACTCAATCAATTTCAGCCTTCCATTAGAAGAAACCGAACACTTCTCAACCTTTATCAAAGACAAGTTGAATCTATCCGAAAAACAATCTCAAAATTACACGAAGACTTGCAGTATGATTATGAAATGGAGTCGAATGAGTTGGGGTAGGTGAAAAAAGAATTCTATGTACAAGACAAAACTCAGCTTTCGTTCATCTCAACTCATGGCGGCATCGAACCGCTATGGTTTGATCATGGTTTAAAAAGGAGCTTTCTCCTGTACTAAGAAAAAAATCATAAATAAGCTACTCCTCTCTCCTTCAATTCTTGCTTCAATTGTGCTGAATTGTGAAAGTGAATGGCTTCAATTCCCATTGCACGCGCAGCTTTTACATTGCGTAAATTATCATCTATGAAAAGCGATTCTGAGGCTTCAATATCAAAACGATCAAGCAGTAGTTGATAAAACTTAGGATCGGGTTTTTTCATTTTTTCTTCGCCTGAAACTAGGACGCCTTCAAACCAACTTAAAAATTCATAACGCTCTTTCGCGATTGGGTAAGTTTCTGATGACCAATTAGTTAGTGCGTAAAGTCGGTAGTTGCCGCTCTCTTTAAAACGCGTCAAAATATCCAACGTTCCTTGAAGAACGCCTCCTAGCATTTCTTCCCAACGATCATAAAAAGCACGAATTTCTTGCTCCCACTCTCGATGTTGTTCGAGTAGCAAATTTGTACCTTCTGCAAGACTTCGTCCACCATCTTGCTGCTCATTCCAATCGGAAGTGCAGATGTTTTCCAAAAAATATTCCATACGTTCTTCATCATCAAATATTTTGCGGTACAAATAGCGTGGATTCCAATCAATCAGTACACCTCCAAGGTCAAAAATGATGGTCGTGGTATTCATATAATGTAAGTGTCAAATTTTAAAAATAATGTGTGGCTTATAACTCGTAGCAAGGCATTTTTTCTTTGCTTTGAGCTTAGTGGTAATATCGCTATTTTTGCGAATCAATTGGCGACTTACAGTTAGTAGGTCGACAACTGATCATTACACACAGTGTCAGCGTAGAATGCAGGTAAAAAATCGTACTTACTAAATCTCTGCGCCCTCTGCGTGAAACAACTTTAGCTCAACAATAAACTGCGAAGTTAAATCCTATCACTATAAAATCACATCATGCTCATTATACTTTCTTTTTTTATTGCTCACTGGTATTTATCCATCTTCTCTCAAACCTTCTTTTTGCATCGTTATGCAGCGCATGGAATGTTTAAAATGAATAAATTCTGGGAACGATTTTTCTATGTTTTTACCTTCATCACGCAGGGTAGTAGCTATTTGAGTCCTTCCAGCTACGCCAAGATGCACCGTATGCATCACGCCCACGCGGATACCCCCGAAGACCCCCATTCACCGAGTCACTCGCACAATTTATTCGATATGATGTGGAAAACGCGTCGTATTTATTTAGATATTGATCGCGATAAAGTGGATATAGATAAGAAATACACCAAAAATCTACCTGAATGGAAAGCTTTTGACAATTTTGCTCAAAGCATCTTCACGCGCGTTGCTTGGAGCTTATTCTACATTTGGATTTACGTACAATTCGCTCCTTCTGCCTGGTGGTTTGTCCTCCTTCCAATTCACATTACAATGGGACCCGTTCATGGGGTCATTATCAATTGGTTTTCGCACATCATTGGTTATCGCAACTTTGAGAGCAAAGATACCTCTACTAATTACTTGCCATTCGATTTCCTAACCATGGGCGAAGGCTATCATAATAATCACCATACACACGGACATAATCCTAATTTCGGAAGCGTTCGTTGGCATGAAATTGATTTGACTTGGTTGGTGATTAAGGGGCTGAATAAGGTTGGGGTTTTGCAGTTGAAGTGGTAAAGCACTTGCGTATATCTCCAATCGCACGAATGCCTAAAAACACTTGTCAAAAGCGACCTGTTTGGGGAACTAGATGGCAGTTCGACCACGTCTGCCTCAGGCTGATGCCGTCATGTGTTAAAATGAACAGAGATCGAAGTTGATATTTTCTATTATTTTCGATAAAGGTGCAATTTGGGACAAATACTAATATTCTCTAGGTTTTTGTAACTCTTAGAATCCTACTATCTTGTTGGTATTCTCTTAATAGCAACAAAACAGAAAAATGCGACACATCATTCTTAGTTTCTTAGCACTGTTTCTTTGCTTCTCAGGCATTGCACAATCTGAAGACTTACCTAACATCATCATCATCTATGCTGACGATCTCGGCTACGGCGACCTTTCTTGCTTTGGCGCAACGGATATCACTACTCCCAACATTGACCGCTTAGCCAAAGAAGGCATTCAATTCACCGATTTTTACTCGACTTCACCCGTTTGTAGTCCTTCGCGTGCTGCTTTGATGACAGGACGCATTCCGCAACGACAAGGCATCACAGGCGTATTTTTTCCAGAAAGTTTTACAGGTATGCCGACTTCCGAAATTACAATTGCGGATGTGCTGAAGGAAAAAGGTTATGCCACTGCACACATCGGGAAATGGCATCTAGGACACCATTACCAATACTTGCCTTTGCAAAGAGGCTTCGATGAATACTACGGCATTCCGTACAGTAATGATATGGAAAGTGCAGTCTATCTCAAAGATAATCAAGTAGATAGTTTTTTTGTCGATCAACATTACACCACTCAAACTTACACGCAGAAGTCCTTAGATTTCATTGAGCGCAATCACGAAAGTCCCTTCTTTTTGTACTTGGCGCATTCGATGCCACATGTTCCCATTTATGCTTCACCCGCTTTTGAAGGAAAATCCAAAGAAGGTCTCTACGGAGATGTGATTCAAGAAATAGATTGGAGCGTTGGAGAGATATTGAAGAAGTTGGAAGCGAAAAATGTGCTAGAAAATACACTGATTATTTTCTCTAGCGATAATGGGCCTTGGTTGGTTATGGAAGATCACGGTGGTTCTTCGGGCGTACTACGAGAGGGTAAGCAATTCACTTTTGATGGTGGAATGCGCGTACCAACCGTCGCGATGTGGAAAGCCAAAATTCCAGCAGGGCAGGTCTATGAAGACTTAGCAGTAATGATGGACTGGTTTCCAACGATCAGTGCGATTGTTGGAACGGATTTACCCAAAGATCGTGCCTATGATGGAGAAGACATCAATGGAGTTTTAATGGGAAAAGAGAAACGCAAAGGCAATCAATTTCTATACTTCAATATGGATCGCGACTATACTTTGCAAGCTTTTCGTTGGGGGGATTGGAAAGTGAAATTACCATATGACGGCTTTCGAGGAAATCGAGGAATGAAAGCGGTTGCCCCGCATGGAATGTTGCTTTTTAATCTTAAAAATGATCCTTCTGAAAATATCAACCTCGCCCAAAAAGAACCCGAACAATTACAGAAAATGCTTAAAGAAATGGAAAAAGCAAGAGCAAAATTAGGGGAGTTTCCTAGACCTTTGGTCATTCGCTCTGCTTCGGATAAGAGTCATTATGAGTACTTAGAGAAGAAGAGAAAACGAGAATGATGGAAGCTAAAGGATTAAGGCTCTTATTGGAAATCAAGTTGCTTAAGCGAAAAGCGTTCTTTTACAGCTCAAGAGCGCATCGAGCGCTGTGAGCTGTGAGAAAAATTCTTTCAGGAGCGAACAAAAATCAGCCAAAAGTTAGTTTTTGTTCGCTCCAAAAGAATTTTTTGATGGATTGAAAACGGCTCGATGCCGTTTTTAATCCAAAGTACGCTAACTATCATTCTTTGATTACTACTGATATTTTGAGATATAAATCGCAACTTGAAGCCCAAATTGAGCAAGGATTAATATATCTTCAATAAAAAAAAGCAACTCCCACTTCCAGTAAGAATAATTGCCGAAAGCGGGGAGTTGCCGTTATCAAGTGATTTATAATCAAAGCAAAGGAGAAATTTACGGTCGGTTGGTAACCACCAGCCGTTTCGTTTTTATCGTATGATTTTCCACTAATTGAATGGTATAAAACCCTGATTTTAAGTCAATTGTAAAGATATGGATTCCTGATTCTAGCTCTTGCCTTGTCACTTCTTTGACCATTTTCCCATTTCGTCATAAATCAAAATTTGTGCGTCGCTTGCTTCCGAAAAATGAATAGCGATATGACTCTGACCGCTCGATGGATTAGGGAAAACATCCATCGCTGTACCTGCCACTGTTTGCTCCAAAAAGATCGGTTCAGAGCGATTTTCGGTAGTGTTTAGTAAGTTATCAAAATAGGGTCGATAGTTGAGCACGAATTCATCATTATTGAACAAATCCCAGTTAATAGACCAAGTCATCAAGCCGCGCATATTGGGATAACCTGCTGGCTGTACGAGCGTATAATTGCCTCCAAAAGGAATCCCCTTGATGATGTAATCTAATGCTTTAATGACATCAGTCGGAGTTGTGTAACCTCCACCTGCTGCCTGTGGAGATGCAGGAATACCGAAGGCTACTTGATCTTCTCGCAAAGCAGGAAAATTGATCGTATGTCCTGCCACAGGAAAGCCTTGCAACAACATTTCTGCCATTGCCACATGGAAATCAGCTGTACCTTGCGCATAACAAACGCCATCTAAACCTAGCATACAACCTGAATTGTAGTGCTGCACATGAATGAAATCTAAATCATTTCTCAATTGATAAATGACAGGTAGATATGCTCCAAAAAGTCCTGCATAAGTACTTCGACCACCTTGTACGAAAGCTGTTTCTGGTGCAGCACTTAGCACAAGATCTTCTCCGAAATGATTTAGAATCATCTCCATACCTGATATAAAATTCACGATTTTAGGCGAAGTCGGTTGCGTGAAATCATTATCCCCAAACTCCAAACTCAACGAACTTCCTTCCAGATCAATATCCAAACCATCGAAGCCATAATCTTCGATAATATCAATCATAGCAGTCGCAAACTCTTGCGCATCTGCTGGATTGAGCAGTTCGATTGCACCCGTTGCGCCACCGATGGAAATGAGTACTTTTTGCCCTCTATTTTGCAGTGTCTGCACATCTTGTCGGAACTGCGCGTCTGTTGTAATACTTGGATCAGGGGTGAACGTCATATCTGCTCCTCCAGGTGTTGCTGGAATGGCAAAAGCGATGTCCACCACATCCCAATCGGTGGTAACTTGTCCTAAAGGTGGCGCAGTAGAACCATTGTTGAAATTATGCCAGTAACCTACTAAGATATGCTTTGGCAAATCTACCATTGTAGGCATTCCATCGTCAGTGACGAAGATTCTGACAACCGCAGAAGTGGTTGTGCCACCATCATTGTCGGTTGCTACTGCGGTCAGTGAAAAATTGCCTGTACTTGCAGAAGACCAAGTCAATTCATACGGTGCAGTCAAATCTTCTCCAATCTTGCTGCCTTGACTAAAAAACTCAACTTTGCTGATCGTACCATCCGAATCGCTGGCAGTGGCAGTAATGTTGATGTCTTCATTAACCATAAAACTTGCTCCATCATCGGGTGCAGTGATTTCTACAACAGGGCGTTCGTTGCCGTCATTGACGCTAATATCTACGGGATCGGAAGTGGTTGTTGCACCATCATCATCCGTAGCGACCGCTGTCAAAACGTAATTTCCCCAAGTCGCATCTGTCCAAGCATATTCAAAAGGACTTGTCATATCAATGCCCAAAGATTGATCGTCGGCGAAAAATTCTACTTGAGTAATCATGCCATCACTGTCTGAAGCATCAGCAGTAATACTAATGGTTTCCCCAGCAATAAAGACAGCCATGTTAGTTGGAGCGGTAATGCTAATAGTTGGAGGCGTATTCGAGGGTGTTCCATCGCAATCGCCGATCAATGTCCAAGGTTGTCCACTGCCTGTTAGTCCGTTGTTAGTTTCAGGATTGCTTTGTGTCCACCAATTGGCGCGGTACTTTTTGCCATTGAGCTGCACTTCATCACCTTGAACATAAGTGCCATCTTCCATCCAAGTATTGACGCCCGTACAACTATTCCCTCCTTCGCTCGTCACATTAATTTGAACTATGGAAGCAGGACTCGTTGCTCCTTCATCGTCTGTTGAAATGGCTTTGATTTCGTGATTTCCTAAGCCAGTAGTCGTCCAAACCACGGAATACGGAGCTGCCATATCTATACTTACACTCATGTCATCCACAAAGAACTCTACTTGAGTGATAGTGCCATCATTATCCGAAGCATCAGCGGTGATCGTTAAATCTGTGTTTTCTTGTAAGGTCGTTCCATCAGATGGCGCAGTGACGTTGACCGTGGGAGACCGATTGAAATCGCCTGTGCAATCGCCAAGTAGCGTCCAAGGTTGTCCGCTGCCTGTTGGTCCATTGTTGGTTTCTGGATTGTCTTGTGTCCACCAGTTGGCACGGTATTTTTTACCATTGAGTTGTGCTTCATCGCCACCGACATAAGTTTCCCCTTCCATCCAAACGGGAATGCCACCACACGGGTCAACTACCTCGGTGCATTGGGCGAGTCGCGCATGAAATAGATTACCCGATTTGGCTTCAAATCCAACACCTAAAACAATCTCTTCCTCTGCCTCAAAGAAGACAAATTCGTCAGGAGCATTAATGGTTGCTGCTCCTTGTGTGCTTACCTTCATAATGGCTCGGCGGCTACTAGAAATATCCAGTTCATCTTGAATAACTAGATTATCCATTAAGGAGCTACAATCCATTTTTGCTGCTTGGGCTTGGATTTTACCGAATAGTAAGCAGAGGGCTACAAAAAGTAGAAGTGTGATTACTTTTTTCATATACATTGCGCTTTTAAAATATTGTTGTTTGTGTATATCCCAAATTGCACTTTTGTTAAAAAAATGTGCGTCACATTAACTCATTTCTCTGCTTTTTCAAATTAATCGGGTATCTAACCCGATTGATTTGATCAGTGTTTACAAAGGGTAAAAAATGGCTGAAAGCCATTTTTTACCCTTTGTAAACACTGATGGATTTGGATGGACTCGACGTCCATCCAAATCCAAAACAAGTAACTCTTTGTGCAAAATTGAGTATTTGTGCAATTTGGGACACACACTGATTGTTTGTTAATTACACCATAACGAAAGTTTTCTATAATATTAGAAGCAAGAAAATCGCAGATTTTCGAGCTTCAAAAAAACATTTTGTGCGGTGTCGCAGACGCCGCACGAAGGGGGGATAAGGGAGAAAAATGGGTTTTGCAAAACCCCATTTTTCTCCCTCAAACTCCCATTACTGGAATTAAAAGAAACATTAGTTTATAGTGTGTTCATGCGTAGTCATGGGAAGACAATTCCTTTTGAAAGTAAAATAGTGTCTGTTCTACTTTCACGAAATTTAATAAGGTAATAGGGAAAGCAATGGATAAAACCCTCACTTTCCTGTGTAAGATTAAAATTCTTTTTGAAAACTAAAGCGGTTGGTATAAGTAAAGATGTAATATTATTTTAATGTATTTATCCTGTCACAATTTTAATTATTTTTCGTAAATCATGACTTGCATATTAAATGTTTTGATACTTCGCATAACTTGATAGAAGTTAGATTATTAGTTAAGGATAAGATTGCTGTTGAATAGTAAATAATTGATAATCAGTTATTTATTGTTTGATGGGTATTGGGGTGATATAGATTTATTGCTGTTTT
>JBCDFY010000122.1:0-21955 GCA_039176995.1 Bacteroidota bacterium | reverse complement strand
AAGCATCAGACCTAACAGTGTGGCACATACTACCGCCACCTGGCTAATTGTCAGATGACTAAAAATGTTAAGACGATTGTATATCATTACAGGGGGTAGAATAGATTGATTAGGGTGAATGGAAATTCAAGTTTAAAGTTTATCATCTGCTACCTGCATTGTGTCTGAATCTATACTTTTTACTAGCACAAGTGAAAACAAAAGCTCCCATCATTGCTCATTTCAACTCATGGCGGCATCGAACCGCTATGAGTTGACCAAGGTTTAAAAAGGAGAAAAAATCGGCAGCTGCCGATTTTTTCTCCTTTTTAAACCTTGATGGAAGTGGTTGGGCTCGATGTCCAACCACTTCCTAAACAAGCCGCTCTAGGAAAGCAGTATCAATTAGTTAAATATATGCTTAATAACCTCAATTTTTCCCTTTCGCCATAGAAAACTAACTTTGCCTTCTACAAATAAATCTTCTATGCACCTCACTACTGAAAAAAAAGCAGCTGCGCCAAAATCATGGCTTTTTCCTACTGCATTAGCAGGAGTAGTTTTGCTATTGTTGGGCTTAGATTGGGTATGGAACAAGGAGCAAAATACGGAACAAACCGCTACCATTTATTGCGATGCAGAAAAGGTACGCGACGGTCGTTTTGTGAATGGAAATTTCTCTTTTGGTGGTGGCGATTATCAAAGTGGAGGACAATCACGTTCTGGAAAATATGCTTGCCGATTGACTGCGGAACATCGCTATGGGATGCAGTATGAGAAAGTGAATCCACAGCCTAATGGTCGTTATCGAGTGCAAGTTTGGCGATATGCTACGGCAGGTCATCAGGGCTTCGTAGCAATGGAAATGCGCGTTGATGGAAAAGTGATAGAACAGCAGCAAGAAGGCGTTGCAGTGGAAGAAGAGCAAGGTTGGGAACGTTTGGAATTATGGTTTCAATTGCCTGAAAATCAGTTGATTGATACGCTAAAAGTTTATACTTATATAGATGAACGAAGCGCAACGACTTTCTTCGATGATTTGACAATCGAATATTTTCCACCAAACGAAAAGCAAAATACTAATCATTTCTCGCCCGATTATTTAAAGCTCCAAGTTGAAGAAAAGGTGTACGATAAATTGAGTCGGCAACGCTGGCAAGCCTACAAGGATGGCATCATTTTAATTGATGAATCGGAGCAATGGTCAAGAGGTCAATTGTACAGTGAAAGGGAAGAAAAAGAAGTGCCTATCGAATTGCGCTTAAAAGGTGATTGGTTAGATCATCTGAAAGGAGAAAAGTGGTCGTTTCGCATCAAAACGAAGCAGCAACAAGCCTGGAATCAGATGTTGACTTTTTCGGTGCAGCATCCAGAAACGCGTTCTTATTTGAGCGAATGGTTTTATCATCAATGGCTGCAAAAGGAAGGTATACTAGCACCACGATACGACTTTTTGAGTCTTTCCTTAAATGGAAAATCAAGGGGAATTTTCGCCGTAGAAGAACACTTTGAAAAGCAATTACCTGAACTACAACAAAGACGCGAAGGACCAATTTTGAAATTATCAGAAGACTTACTTTGGCTAGGTTTGCTGGAGGAATCTACTTATTTGTCCAAAGGTCATGGCTTGCCCGAAAAAGAGGAACGCGCCTTTGAGCAATCTGAAATTCAAACCTTCAAAGAAAAGAAAACACTTTCCAATCCTACACTGAAAAAGCAGTTTGAAGAAGCACAATCCTTGCTGCATCAATTCAAATATCAAAAAAGTAATGTTGCTGATTTATTTGATACTGAAAAACTTGCGAGATACTACGCCATCACTGATTTGATGCAAGCCTATCATGGTTTGACTTGGCACAATATGCGTTTCTATTTCAATCCAATTATCAATAAATTAGAACCCATTGGTTTCGATGGTTTTGGCACGGCAGCTACGCGTTTTGGTGGTGGTGAATTCATCGGCGAACATCTGAAAATAGAGCGGCATCCTTCACGCTTTTTTACCTATCTGTTTGAAAATGAAGATTTTTTCAAGCAGTATCTTCAGTATTTGAAGCAATTTTCGGAAGAAAGCTATTTGGAACAACTGATTTTGGATTTAAAACAAGCGACTGAAGAACGCGAACGCTATTTGCAGCAAGAGTTTCCAAAATACACTTTCCGAACCAGTAAAATCATAGATCGTGGAAGAACGCTACGACGTTTGATGACTCCAAAAAATGAGTATAGCCTCTTGGTGCGTAGTTCAGAAAATGGACAACTTCATGTCTCCAATCGTCACGCAGTTCCATTGGAAGTTGTAGGTTATGGCAATCAAAAAGACGAGCCAACTAGCAATTTAGAAAAACCATTTTTTCTGCATAGCACTACTGTGGAGGACGCTCCCGAATGGAAAGAATTGGAGATAGCAATAAAGCCTAAATATCTCTTTTTCCGAGTGTCGGGGTTTGATGAAATTTACAGTAGCAGCGTGAGTGCTTGGTCAACACCCAAAATACAAACACCAACTCAATTAGCGCTGCAATTTAATGATTTACAGAGCAATAGTGTTTACAAAGTAGCTGAAAATCGCGTACTTTTTTCTGAAGGAAAACATACTATAAATCAAGACATCCTAATCCCAAAAGGCTACGAAGTTTATGTGGAAGCAGGTACGATTTTGGATTTTGTAGAAGAAGCCGCGTTTATCTCCAAGTCGACAGTTTATTTGATGGGAACGGCTGACAATGCCATCAAAATCCATTCAAGTGATGGCACTGGGAATGGCTTTACGATTTTGCAAGCAGCGGCGCGTTCTAGCGTCAATCATGTGCTTTTTGAAGGTTGGAATACTTTACAAAAAGGCAATTGGCAACTCACGGGTGGCGTCACTTTTTACGAATCGAATGTGGACGTAGCGCATTGTGCTTTTCAGCGGAATCACTGTGAAGATGCCCTGAATTTTGTGCGCTCTGAATTTACTTTGAGTCACTCTAGAATTGCGAATACTTTTTCTGATGGCTTGGATGCCGATTTTTGTAAAGGCACAATCAATAAAGTGCGCTTCGAGGACACAGGCAATGACGCCAGCGACTTTTCGGATAGTGCGATTACGATTGAAGATTGCGTCATCTTGAGAGCAGGAGATAAAGGCATTAGCGTAGGAGAAGCAGCGAAAGTGTATGTGAAAAAAGCGTGGATAGATGGCGCAGTGAATGGCGTCGCTTCTAAGGATTTATCCAAGTTGACGATTGATGATATTATGGTGAAAAATTGCACCAATGGTTTCGCTGCCTATCAAAAAAAGCCAGAATTTGGTTCAGCGAGTATCGTCGTGAAGAAATATCGTCAAGAAAATGTAGAGCATTTATATCAAATTGAGCGCGGTTCTAGCTTAGTATTAGAAGGAAAGGAAGTGACTAATTTTTAATTACTTCACGATCTCACCATTCTCATATTTGTATTCGGAAACGACGTCTCCTTCTCGATTGTATTGCACCATTCTGCCATGCACTTTGCCATCCTTGTAATCTATTTCTTTGATGAGATTACCATAGCGATCATCGTATTGTAGATATTTGCCTTCCAGTTTTCCATTCTTGTAGGTGAATTCTTCGACTGGACGATTGGTACGGTATTTTGCGCCTGGACCATGATAAACACCATCTTTGTAACCAATTCTGGAAATCATCCGATTCTGTTGGTCAAACTCTATAAAAATACCATTCAACTGACCATCAATGTAAGCAGCTACTGACTTGATACCTTTCCCATTAGGATGATATTTTACCCAGGTTCCTTCTTTTCCTCCATTCCTTACAAAGCCTTCTTCAACCACAACGCCATTCACATCTTTCATCGCTGCACGCTCCAAGCCATTATTCCCTTTCTCTATTTCATAGCCCGCCAAATTGACTTGCTCGCCTGTTCTAGAAGTAGTTTGTTGCCCACAAGAAGTCATTAAAAAGATAAATAATCCAAGTAAAGTATAGATTTTCATTGCTATTTGTTGATTTTCAAATCCTTTGAATGGTATCCTATGTAAAGATTTACGGGGGTTAGGCTATAAATAATTAATGCGCTTTTTTTTTTGTTTGATCAAAAAGAAACAAAAAATCAAGACTGTATGGATTTTTTAACGTTCCAAAAGCACCAAAAAGGCTTGACAAAATAAACTCGCCTCAATGACTGACTTTCAAACTTTTACTCGGTGGTTATAGCAATTTTCGACTATAGCTAGCAATTAGTTTTCGGCTCATACAGTATTTTGTTTTTAACGCCTTTTTGGCACTTTCTCCACTAAAATCCATAAGGTCAAACAAGCACAACGGTTCAAAATTTCATAGCAAAGCCCTTATTTTTAATAAGCAATAACCACAAAACTCTACAACCCCATAAAACTAATCCACTGCTGCTCGAAAAACTTCTCGCTTCAATTCAATACGCCCTGGCACACAATCGCCAAAGGAGGTCTTTCCTTTCCACAAGCCGCTAATGTAAGCATCATTTCTTTTGTAACTCAATAATAGTTGCCCTCTTTTGATACACCATTCCATATTTTCAGCGATGCTATGGTTGACAATTTTAATTTCTTGAAACCGTAAATATTTGCCATTATACACTTCCCCTTTCAGTTCCATTTCGGCATACATCTCTCCGTCAAAAACGTAGGAACGTCCTTGTATGACCTCACCATCTTGATACAAATACATTTCAAAGTCGTAGCTGTTTTTGTAGCCTCCTTCGTTTTGGGTAATCGAGCCTTTCCATAAGCCACTGAAATTGCTTTGAGCAAAAGAAGCCATTGCACAGCAAAAGAAAAGACTGAAAGCAAGAATGTATTTAAGGTTCATCTGAAAAAAATTTGCACTAAAATACATACAACTTTTGGCGCGTAAAGATTATTGCGATTTTATTTAAATGGTAACTTTTCGAGTTTTTCCCTCTCTGAGAAGACAACAATTCTTGATTTTTTGAATTTCCTTACCCTAAACTTATCGATTTTATCAAAAGTGGACACAGTTATAAAATTCGTGTAGTCGCAGACAAAAAATCTTTTCCATACGGACTTTACGTAAGAAGAATTTTTGTCTACTCCAAGGGGAGTTTGAGGGAGAAAAGCACTAAAAATCGTCAATTTTTCGTGCTTTTCTCCCTTAAAAATCTCCTAAGCAGAAAGGCTTTTCACCTTTGAAAAAAGACTTTCTGCGAGTTCTGGAAACGAATACTTTACTCTCAATTTATGTCCATTTTTGAATCGTTTTCAAATTGGGAAAGATGAAAAAGATAAAATTCGTATTACTTACTATATGTTCGATTGCATCCTACATAACTATTTCTGCCCAAAGCGGCGTCGTAAAAGGTATAATCACAGATGCGCTTAGTAATGAACCCATAGGTTTTGCAAATGTACTTGTGCTAGGTGCAGATCAAGGAACAACCACAGATATTGATGGCGCATTTGAGATCACTGGACTAGAACCTGGTTTGTATGATGTGCGTGCGAGTTTTATTGGCTATGAGGAAGCAACGGAATACGAAGTACAAGTTACCAATTCCAAACCCGCTATTATTAATTTCAAGTTGAATGAAGCCAGCGAGCAGTTGGAAGAAGTGGTCGTAAAAGCCTCGCCGTTTCAAAAAACGGAAGAAAGTCCAGTCTCTTTACGCACAATAGGAGTAGCAGAAATTCAGCGCAATCCAGGTGCCAATCGCGACATTTCAAAAGTTGTGCAAGCCTTGCCTGGCGTGACTTCTACGGCTTCTTTTCGCAACGATTTAATTATTCGAGGAGGCGCACCTAATGAAAATCGCTTCTATCTGGATGATGTGGAAGTGCCCAATATCAATCACTTCGCCACTCAAGGTGCTTCGGGTGGACCAGTCGGACTAATCAATGTCAATTTCATTCGCGAAGTAGATTTTTACAGTGGCGCATTCCCTGCTAATCGAGGTAATTCCTTGAGTTCCGTTTTCAACTTCAAGCAACGTGACGGTCGAGATGATCGTATTGGTGCAACTTTCATGGTTGGTGCTTCCGATGCAGGCTTGACCTTGGAAGGACCAGTGGGTGATAAATTTACTTATTTGTTTTCTGCTCGACGCTCCTATCTGCAATTTTTATTCAAAGCCTTGGAGTTGCCTTTTTTGCCAACTTACAATGATTTTCAAGCAAAATTCAAATATAAAATTGATCAGAAAAATGAAATTTACTTCATTGGCTTGGGTGCGTTGGATCAATTTGCCTTGAATTTGGATGCTAACGAAACGGAGACGCAACAGTACCAATTGGCATTTTTACCTGAATCGCCGCAGTGGAATTATACGAACGGATTGGTCTACAAAAGATATGGTGAAAATGGCTTTTGGACGTTTGTTTTGAGTCGAAATATGCTGAATAACGAGAGCAAAAAATATGAAAACAATGACAAGAGCAGCGAAGATAATTTGATTTTAGATTATCAATCTCAAGAGATTGAAAACAAGTTGCGCATTGAAAACACAACGCGCTCAAACGACTTCAAATTCAACTATGGCATCGGCGCAGAATACGTAAAATATAATAATCGCACCTTCAATCGAATCTTTACTTCGGCGGGCGCACAGACCATCAATTTTGCTTCGGATTTCGATTTTTATAAATATTATGGCTTCGGACAAGTGAGCCGCAAATTTCAAAATGATCGTTTGGTGCTTTCGCTAGGCTTGCGTTTGGATGGCAATGGTTATTCTGATGATATGAGCAATCCATTCGAGCAGTTTTCTCCGCGTTTCTCCTTGGCTTATGCGTTCACCGAACGTTTTTCTTTCAATTTTAATACGGGCAGATATTTCCAATTGCCTGCTTACACTGTCATGGGCTATCAAGAAGAAAAGGTTTTTGTTAATCGAGAAAATGATCTAAAATTCATCCGAGCCGATCATTTGGTGGCTGGTTTTGAGTACAATACGGCAAGCAACTCCAAGATTTCCATTGAAGGCTATTTTAAAAAATACAATAATTATCCCTTTTTACTACGCGACCAAATCACACTCGCCAATTTAGGTGGTGATTTTGGCGTCATTGGAAATGAACCTGCTACCTCTACTTCCGAAGGTAGAACTTACGGGCTAGAGGTGCTTTTCCAACAGCGACTCTACAAAGGATTTTATGGCATTGCTGCTTACACTTTAGGCAAAAGTGAGTTTGAAGATAAGAATGGAAATTTTGTGCCTTCTTCTTGGGATTCGCGCCACATTGTGAATTTGACGATGGGCAAAAAATTCAATAAAGGTTTCTTGAAAGATGTGGAATTTGGCATCAATTGGCGTTTCCAAACGGGCTTACCATTCACGCCCTTTTCCGAAAATTCTAGTCTGGTTGCCAACTGGAATGTCAATCGAATTGGTATCCGTGATTTTGAATTATTAAACACCGAACGCACTACTAATTCTAATGCCATTGATGTTAGAATTGACAAAAAATGGTTCTACGATAAATGGAGTTTGAATCTTTATTTAGACATTGAAAATATTACTGGTAATGCAGTCACTGCGCCTGTTTTGCTATTGGATCGTCCACTAGATGAAAATGGCACACCCATTGGAGAAGGCATCATCTTAAATCCAGATGCACCTTTCGAGCAACAGCGTTATCAATTGAAAGAAGTAGCAGACGTGATTGGAACGGCGATTCCTAGTATTGGGATTATGGTGGAGATTTAGAGAGTAGTTTTATGGTTGGATGGTTAGAGTGTTGTATCGTATCAAAATCTCTGCGTACTCTTTCCACTCTGCGTGCAATATTTCTACGTTCCCACAAAATAAAAAACCAGTAGCATACATTATTACTACTGGTTGTGATTGCGTGTGTGTGCTTCTAAAAGTAAGTATAGTCGAACATCATAAAAAATCGAAAGAACATCTAGTGTTGGGTGTTTTTGGGAAAAGCTGGATGATTCAATCTGGCTGCAACATAAGGTTTTTATCCGCAACTGGCAAGAATTGCTTACCAAATACCTTTGATTTCTTACCAATTACTCATTGTCTCGTATTTTTTACTCAACTAATTTGGAAAAGTTTCAAAAACTTATAATGAGATACAATATTTATATTCGTAGTATTGTTTACTTATTGAACTTATGAAAAATTTTCGCACTTACTTAAATGAAGCCTATGCAAAAAGATTTTACACTTGAAGATTTAGTATCCTTGCTTTATGGAGAGGTGAGTACCTCGGAGCGTTTAGCGATGTACGAGGCTTTAGAAGCCCAGCCAGCATTGTTGGCAGAGTTTGAGCAACTATCCCAAGCCAAACAACGATTACCCAAAGTGGCGTTTAGTCCATCCAAGGATACGATTAAAGAAATTTTAGCTTACGGCGAACACAGAACGTTAGTCTAAGCAACAGTACACGCGACGTAACTTAATTTAGCCACATTAGGAGTTGTTCCTTTTGTGGCTTTTTGTTTACCACATAGTTCACATAGGGTTTTCACAGGAGTCACATAGTATTAGCAGAATGTAAAATCCTTGAACCGTGAGAGTAACCGTTTCTTATTTGAGTCATAGTAATACAAAGTTAAGAGGAACAAGATTGAAGAGTAAAACTTGTAAATACTGGCAATCAGATTATTATGTAAATAACTCAATACCTAGAAAGCAAAATAAATAAAGCCACCAAGAAAAGAATTGCGCCACCAACGACCCAAACTGCGGAATTGCTGCGCTCGAAAACACTATCTAATGCTTCTGCGTATTCTCGCCAGGTTAGTCGCCCAACGCTATTTTCATTACCCATAACGAAGTACTTAGGCTTGTCTGGACGCCGCTTTCCTCCGTGCTTTTTCAAGATGAAAAAGTGTCGATTCATAAAGACTAACTCATATAATTCTGTTCCATCTCTGGAGTCAAGAATCATGTTGTTTTCGCCTTCCATTAGTTCCCAACTTCCTCGTTTGATGTCGCCATTGATGGAACGCATATACTCTCTCCCTTCTCTGAAAATATGGATAACGGTATCCTGAAAGCGATCATCACTTCTCAATTCTTGCCATTTGGTGTCCAAGAAGAAATGTTGCTCATCTAAATCTTCTCCCCAAGCGCGAATTTTAGGAACAATGTATTCTACATAAGCATCCAAAGATTCCAATGCAGGCAGTTCATCTTCTTGGCGAAAAGCAGAAATGGAATCAAAAATCTTGGGTAGCATAGACATGGTCGGAAGATTTGTTATCTGCTACAAATTTACAAAAAATCAGCTACCTGTTAGGCTTCTGCCTTTGGCAAATTAAAGTGCATTGGAGGAATTGGCGGTTGATTGTTGTCTTCAATCACACCGTGCTGATTTTCGTATTTGTCAATGTTTCCTTTCAGTGCATTTAATAATCGCTTAGCGTGTTGCGGCGTCAAAATGATGCGCGATTTTACTTTTGCTTTGGGAACATTGGGCACTAAGCGCACAAAATCTACCACAAATTCTGAATTAGAATGTGAGATGATTGCCAAGTTGGAGTAAGTGCCTTCTGCTATTTCTTCTGGAAGTTCTATATTGAGTTGTCCTTTTTTTTGTTCTGCCATTTTCTGCTGATCTGTTAATTTGTTTGATCTGTTATTACTCTACCCTACTATTTTGAAATACGTGTATGCTCGCCGCCTTCGGCGGCTCGCGAAGGAGGTTTGGAGGAGAAACACCATATTTTGCTGTTAGTAAAATATGGTGTTTCTCCTCCAAATCCACCCCTTTTTCGCCGCAAAGCGGCGGAAAAGGTAGTGTAAGCAATTTTAGTAGGGTAAAGTAATCTGTTATTAGACTTTATTTACAAGTTTTTTGTAAATAACCACTATTCATGTCAGTAAAGAAAGTCTTGAAGCAGCGAAAAGTTTGCAAGGGTAATTACAAAATAGAAAAGAAATTGAGTTTTTGAAAAAATTATTTGGTTTACACTCAAATATCCTCCAAGGAAAATCCTTTATACTCAATTTGGTAGCCGCTGAGTTTTCTTTGAAGATCGAAGGTTTTCAACTTCAAATCTTCTAGCGAAATATGCTTTTTTTGAATTTTTACTTCGGCAATCAGCGCAGTTTTGGTCAAATCATTGGTAGCAACAATATCTATTTCATTCTGATTACCTTTTTCCCAGTAACTTCCGATTTGAGCATATTTTTTGGTGTGTGCTAGTTGTTCTTTTATATAACGTTCCAAAAACAAGCCACTAAAAGTGGAGAAATCTCTATCTACTTTTCGACGTACAAAATCAAAATTACCAATTTCGACTGCACCTTGATTTTTATAAATGAATCGAAACCAAAAGTTCAAGAAATTATCACGAATATAATAGCGAACATTTCGAGTACCCGGTTTTGAGAAAATGGGGCGAACTCGTTGAATAATTTGATAATCCTCTTCTAAGCGATTGAGATAACCACCAATATCCTTACTAAGCAAACTTTCGATAGAGTTTCTAGTTGTTTTGCCAGTAGCTAGAAGGGATAAGATCGAGAAATAGTTATTGTACTCTTTTCCAAATTCTTCGATTAAAACATTTTTCCCTTCTTCAATAAAAATGGAGTTCTTTTGAAGAATTTCTTCGAGCATTAATTTCTTAGTTCCGCAATTTTTATCAAAAAACTGCTCAATATATTTTGGAATACCTCCTGCCAAAATGTAGAAACTCAATATATCTTTTTGCTCAAATTGAGGGTTGATTTCGGTTAAAATCTCCTTTTGTGTCTCAATGGAAAAAGGAGTAACGAATAGTCTTTCATTCGCTCTACCAAAAAGAGGTTCTTTTGAATTCTCAAAGATTTTATTCATTAAAGAAGAGACAGAACCACTTAAAATCAAGTTCATTTTAGTGATGTCTTTGTGCTCGTCCCAAATATTTTGTAAATCGCTATAAACGGAAGAATTGATTTTTTGGAATTCCTGAAATTCATCAATCACTAGGTTAAGTGCTTGGTTTTCAGCATAATTCATAAGAAGGTGGAAAATATCCTTAAAGCATTCCAGTTTTCCAAAGATGGGAATGTTGAGTACTTCTTTGATCTGTTCCACGTATTCCTCGCAGAGCAGGGCTTCATTTTTTCTCGCTACAAAAAAATAGAGATAAGGTTCTTCGCGAAGGCTATGACGAATCAATCGAGTCTTTCCAATTCTTCTACGACCAGTCAAGACAGTCATCTTAGAGGATTGCTTACTTCGCGTCCGAATAGATTGTAACAGTTTTAGCTCCGATGTACGATTATAGAATTTCATGTTACAAAAATACAAAAATAACGTAACGGTGGTTACAGTAACCACCGTTACGTTATTTTTGTATTAACATTTCTTCTAACCGTCGCAAATAAAACAAAATGCGCTACCAATATTGCCGCCACCAAGGGTTCACCTCTATAGAGTTGATCTGAAATAACTTTCCTAGTGGCGGTACTGCATGCTCAATCTCCTTTTCTTTCGCTGATTGAAGGAACTCTTCGGCTGGTTCTTGCCAAGTATGCTGATAGGAAAGTGCAAATCCTGCCCAATGCACAGGCATTATTTTTTTGACATTTGCATCTATTGCTGCTTGTACACTTTCGTGGGGAAAAAGATGCAATTCATGCCAGTCATAATTGTACTGCCCACACTCCATGAAAGCAAAATCGAAAGACCCAAAGCGTTTTCCAATTTCTTTGAAATGTGTTCCATAGCCGCCATCGCCGCTGAACCAAATGTTTTCGTTTTCGGTCTTGAAAACCCAGCCGCCCCAAAGCGTTTTGAAGCGATCGGTTAGTCCTCGACCAGAAAAGTGTCGCGTTGGAGTAAAAGTGATTTTGATATCTGCGAGACTCCTACTTTCCCACCAATCAAATTCTTCAATAAGATTTGCATCTATACCCCAACTCACTAAATGTCGCTTCACGCCCATTGCAACGAAGTACCGTTTCGTTTTAGCTTTCAACCGCTGAATACTAGCGTAATCCAAATGATCGTAATGATCGTGAGTCAATACAACTAGATCAATTTCGGGGAATTCATCAATCAAATCTAAAGTGTTTTCAGAGAAGCGTTTATTGGCAACTGGTGCAATTGGCGTGGTGTCGCTTCCTAGCATTGGGTCGATGAGAATTGTGCGGTTATGGATGCGCATCAAAATAGCAGAATGTCCATACCAAATAAATTTTGCAGTGCCGGAAGGAGCAAGAAAAGTATTTCTGTCAAAAGGCAGAATAGGAAGTACCTCTTTGGGGCGTTGTTCCTTTCTAGTAGTCAGTTGTTTCCAAATAACACTTGGAATGTTGGAGAGACTAACGCCCATATCTGTTTCTTCCAAATTTTGAAAATGCCCATCCCGCCAATGTTCAGACTTTTGATAAATCTCTAAATGCTCAGGTCTTACTTTTCCACCAAATTGTTTGAAGAACATGGATGTTGTTTTAACGTGATAAATTTTTGTACTAAAATTAATTGATGCTAAAGTGAAAGTTACTGAAATAGTCATTTCCCTTGGAAAACGTAGAGACTTGAAATACAATAGTTTATCTCTGCGTCCTCTGCTAACCCTGCGTGCAGTTATCAACCTTTTTCACTCACTACCAATCAATCAAAGCAATCGGAAATAAATGCTTTTCAAATAAGCTCCTTCCGGAAATCCAATAGGATGATCTACATCGTGCAAAGTGCGTTCCAAAACTCGAAAAGAACGATTACTTTTTTGTAGAGTAGCAGTGATTAAGTCAAAAAATACGTCTGACTTCACTCGACTAGAACAGGAACACATTAACAAAATTCCATTTTTCTGAATTAATGGAATTGCTAATTTCACCAATCTAGCGTAGCTGTACAGGGCTTTTTCTACCTCTTTTTCCCGCTTCGCAAAAGCAGGTGGGTCAACAATGACTATGTCAAATTTTTCTCTCTTTCTAGTCAATTTTTGCATTCCCTCAAAAGCATCTACTGCCATAGTTTCGTGTTTGGCAGTTAGGTTGTTGAGTGCTGCATTTTTAGTTGCCATTGCTAAGGCTTGCGCACTAATATCCAAACTCACGACGCGCTTCGCTCCACCTGCCAAAGCATGAACCGAAAAACCACCAGCATAAGCAAAAATATCGAGTACAGATTTGTCTTTCGCAAGTGTACCAATCTTCTTTCGATTGTGCCGATGATCTAAAAAATAGCCCGTTTTGTGACCTTTGACAACATTAGCAGAAAAGCGCAAGCCATGTTCCGAAAAGATAACATCTTCGTTTACCAAATTTCCATAAACAACCTCTCCATCATCCAAATTAGAAACCACTTTTTGTACATTTCTACTTAATCGAAACACTGCCGTTTCGCAAGTAGAAATTTCTAATAGAAGAGGCAAAATTACATTCAAATAAGGCAACCAAATTCGAGCATAAATCTTGATAACTAATACTTTATCGTATACATCAACGATCAAAGCAGGCAGACCATCATTTTCGCCATAAATAAAACGATAGCTATTGGTCTCAGTAGCTAAAAGCATTGCTCTTTTATGATAGGCTTCCTGAATTTTTGCTCGAAACCAAGCAGTATTAATGTTTGCTTTTTGCCTAAATTGAAGGAGTTTAATTCTAATCGGCGAATCAGGATCATAGAGTCCAATGGCGAGTAATTTATTGTTTTTTTGGTCGTAAATGATTGCCAAATCTCCTACTTTTCCTGCTTTACTTTGCTTCGTAATGGCAGATTCAAAAACCCAAGGATGTTGCTTGCGAATCATACGTTCAGCAGCTTTGTTGACTTTGACTGCAATGCGCTCTGGTGTGGAAGTGGAGAAATCTTTAATCATTTCACAAAGATAAATAGAATGGTTAAATGGTTTCAGGGCTAAACGATTTCGAGATACACATTAACCATAAAACCATTCAGCCATTTAACACTAAATTCGTAACTTTGGCACATGAGTAATTTTGTGGTATCAGCAAGAAAATATCGTCCTGGAAGATTTGAGGACGTAGTGGGTCAAGAGCACGTTACTTTGACTCTGAAAAATGCGTTGCGCAACGACCATTTAGCACACGCTTTTCTTTTCTGTGGACCACGTGGAGTGGGTAAAACGACTTGTGCACGTATTTTGGCGAAGACCTTGAATTGCCAAAATATCTCGGAAGATTTCGAGCCTTGCAACGAATGCGAGTCCTGTAAAGCCTTCAATGAAAACGCTTCTTTCAATATTACTGAGCTGGATGCTGCTTCTAATAATAGTGTGGAACACATTCGCGCACTAATTGAACAAGTGCGCTTCCAGCCACAACAAGGAAAGTATAAAGTTTTCATCATTGATGAGGTACATATGCTCTCCTCCCAAGCCTTCAATGCTTTCTTGAAAACCTTAGAGGAGCCTCCCTCTTATGCCATTTTTATTCTAGCGACCACTGAAAAGCATAAAATTCTACCAACCATTCTTTCCCGCTGTCAAATCTTCGATTTTCGGCGCATTCAAGTACCACGCATGGTTGAGCATTTGCAAGCGATTTGTGAAGAAGAAGACATTGCGGCGGCAGCGGATGCGTTGCATATCATTGGGCAGAAAGCAGATGGTGCGCTACGAGATGCACTTTCTATTTTTGATCGAATTGTTAGCTTTTCGGGCAAGAGTATCACTTACGAAGACGTCATCAGCAGTCTGAATGTATTAGACTACGATTATTACTTCAAAATTGTAGATGCTTTCTTGACCGAAGATCGAGTGAGTATTATGAATTTGTTCAATAATATTGTCTATAATGGATTTGAGCCAGATATTTTCTTGATCGGTTTAGCCGAACACTTACGTAATTTATTAGTCTGCAAAGATGCGGCTACTTTACAACTTTTAGAAGTCAGTGATAATCTGAAAGATCGCTACAAACAGCAAGCACAACTGACGCCTGCGTCTTTTATTATGACGGCGCTAAATTTGGCGAGTGATTGTGATGTGCATTATAAAATGGCGCGTAATAAACGTCTTTTGGTGGAAATGACTTTACTCAAAATGACGTACATCAACCGAGCGATTGAATTATCGAAGCAAAGTGCAGTTGCTGAAAAAAAAAGTCTAGTTGAAAATGCTATTGAACCACCAAAAAATATCGAAATTGCCCCCAAGCAAGCAGATTTTGCGGCTACTTCAATAAGCGTCGTGTCGCCTGCCCCAGTAGTTGTAACAAACGAATCCAAACCGTCTCCTCCTTCCATTGTAGAGCAAATTGAGCCGCCCGCTCCTGCTATTCCTCCATCAGAAAAGAAAGAAGAAGCACCTTTACCAACAGCAGAGATCTCAACAACAGTAGCTGAACCACCAATGCCTACTTACGAAAAACCAGAACCGACACCTGTGGTCGTAGAAACTCCCAAAGCTCCTCCAAAGCCTGAAGCTCCTAGAAAAAGTAAGCTACGCCGTTCTTCTAAACATTCTTTAATTAGCTTGAAAAACATCAATGCAATCACGAAAGAAATTGAGGAAGAGGAAGAAGGACAGGCGGATTTACAACTACAAGCGTTGACCATAGAAGATGTGCGTGTCTATTGGGAAACTTACATTGAGCAAGTCAAATCTGATAGCACTAAATCGGTCTTGAGAAGTACTGCTTTGAGCTTGGAAGAAGATAAAGTGATCGCGAAAGTAGGTTCAAAATTAGCGGAAAGTTTGATTCGTGGCGAACGCGATTTTTTAGAACGATTGAGAAAGCAATTCAATCGCCCAAACCTCATTTTTGAAATTCGCATTGATGAAAGTTTAGTGGCTAAAACCGAAGCACCTAAACGCAAAAAAATACTGACGCCAAGAGAAAAATATGCTAAAATGTTGGCGACAAATCCTGTAATAAAGGATTTGGTAGATCGTTTTGATTTAGTCGTGGATGAACAATAGCCTAATTTTATTATTTCTTAGTCATTTGTGACAGTTATATCCTAAATTCATCACTAAATTTGTAGAGCTAAAATCATTATGTGCTTTACAGACTTTTATTTAAGCCTACACTAACTTACGAATTAACACAATGAAATTAGACACGCTACTAAGTTACAGTTCGGGAGACATAAACTTTGTAAAGGATACTGTTCAATTATTTATAAGAGAAAGTGGTAACACACTCAATGATTTGACAAGTGCCTGCAAATCAAGGGATTGGAAGACGGTTCATCGATTATCTCATTCTCTTAAGCCCAACTATGAAACGTTTGAGTTATATCAGCTAAAATCTTTAGCCTATGATATTGAGCAAGCATCAAAAGATTATAGAGGAGAAGGACGAGATTTGCAGCGTAAAGTTCAGCAATTGAGCGATCAAACAAAGCAAGTCTATCCCTTGTTGAAACAGGAACTAAATCGTCTTTCCTAAATGAATGCTTTTCTAAAAAAAGTCCTCATTGGAATCATAAAATTCTATCAATCTGCCATTTCTCCACATTTGGGGCAACGCTGTCGTTATGCACCTACTTGTTCTTCCTACACACTCCAAGCCATCGAAGAATGGGGAATTTTGAAGGGCGTTTGGCTAGGCATGAAACGTATAAGCCGCTGCCACCCTTGGGGTGGACATGGCTATGATCCAATTCCTAAGAAAGAAAATAAGGGGGATTGAAAGGTTGTATGGTTTAATGGTTATACGTGATAGACATTGAACATAAAGTTCTACAACAGAACTTACCAACTATGATGTAAACTCACTTGTGCTTGTCCTTTCGACCAATTCACCGTTGTCTGTTTCATCCAGCCCAATTGTACACGTACTTTATCCTTTAAATTATGTCCTATCCCCAAGTAGGTTCGATTGCGGTCGAAGAATTGCACACTTCTTCCTTGCCCAATTTCGGTTTGTCCATTAATGAATAGTTCATTATAAAGCGCAATGTAGAATGCTCCTTTTTCTAGCGAAGGTTTATTAAGCGGCACGTTTAAGAAAAGATTATAGCGATAGCGCGTTCTAAAATCTTGATTTTCCACCCATCTTTGTTCATAACGAAAGCGATGCGTCAGATAAAATCGTTCTCCTACTTTATGTGGCAACAAAGCTTCTTGATAAATTCGACTTTCCACCACCGTTTCTTTACCATCTCCAAACTCACCAGTTGTAATATTGGCATAGCCTAGCGTAAATAAGGCATTTGCATTTTCAGGACGATAAGTAAAGCCCGAACGCAATAGTAACTGCTCCAAATCACCTCCTATATTCCAATTTCGATGCTGCAAATCTCCTTGAACACCAAAAGGAGAATCTCCAAATTTGGCAGTGTAAAAATACATATACCACGCGCCTAATTGGTCTTCATCAATGGTGTTTTGTGCCTGTAAACGTAAACTAGAAAAGATAATTAACGTACTTAAAATCCACTTACCCATAAGCATTATTATTTGTTGTAATGGATAATGAGAATTGAATCGTATTTGTTTTGAAAATTGGTGCTAACAATTCCATCACTGTCGCTCAATATGCTTGATTTTACGTCATTTACATATCTTATTTTGTTGTCAAAAGAAGGTTGTCAAAAACACTTGTTATTTTTCCACATGAAGTTTTCCACATTGTGGAAAATATTTTTTGGATTCCAAATTACTGAAAATCAACTAATTGTAATGTTTTTCAACAAATTGTTAATAACTATTAACTTGTTTCGATATTTTTAACGTTAAATTAGTTGCAACAAATAAGGGAAAACCTTCTCACAACTCTCGCATACAGAAATCACAGCGAATCAATCGGTACCTTTTAAGTAGCACAAACAATTCATGTTAGTCAATCCTAATTGACTGTTGCTCTTTTTTCAAAATCATTGTTGAAAAAGAGAACTAACCATTTTTTAAATAAAATACACATTTACATATAAAACCGACCGAGAATATGGATATGATAACACAAAGTTCGCAGGTGAACGGAGTCGAGCAGAAGAGCGATAATAAAGCTCAAGTTTACACTTTCCAAGAAGCTCTAAAGTCCTCCATTGAATATTTTAATGGAGACGAATTAGCTGCCAATGTCTGGGTAAACAAATACGCCATGAAAGATTCGCATGGTAATATTTACGAAGCCACTCCTGATGATATGCATCGCCGCATCGCGAGAGAATTAGCGCGCGTGGAGAAGAAATATAGCCACTCCATGAGCGAAAAAGAGCTTTACAACCTACTGAAAAACTTCAAATATATTGTACCTCAAGGCAGTCCAATGGCAGGCATTGGCAATCGCCATCAGATTTCTTCTTTATCGAATTGTTTTGTGATTGGTAACAGCGCTGATTCTTATGCAGGTATCATTCGCTTGGATGAAGAACAAGCACAGCTGATGAAGCGTCGCGGTGGTGTTGGGCATGACTTGTCTCACATTCGCCCAAAAGGAAGTCCCGTAATGAATAGTGCTTTGTCTTCCACAGGTATCGTACCGTTCATGGAGCGTTATTCTAATTGTACACGCGAAGTAGCACAAGATGGTCGTCGTGGTGCATTGATGTTAACGATCTCTAGTCGCCACCCAGATGCAGAAGACTTCATTGATGCAAAAATGGAAGCAGGAAAAGTGACTGGCGCGAACATCTCTGTAAAAATAGATGATGACTTCATGAATTCAGTCATGAATAAAACGCCTTACAAGCAGCAGTTTCCCGTTGGTGCTAAAAAACCTAGAGTAACTAGAGAAATAGACGCAGAGCAGTTGTGGAATAAAGTGATCTATAATGCTTGGAAGTCCGCAGAGCCAGGTGTTCTATTTTGGGATACGGTAAAGAAAGAAGCGATTCCTGATTGTTATGCAGATTTAGGATTTGGGACAGTTTCTACGAATCCATGTTTGACCGCAGAAACTCTAGTTGCTGTCGCGGACGGTCGTCATCATGTAACCATTGGTGAACTAGCAAAGGCAGGAAAAGATGTACCTGTTTATTGCTTGGACAAAGCTGGAAACGTGGTCATCAAAACCATGCGCAATCCACGCCTAACAGGGCGGAAGAAGAAAGTTTTTAAATTAACTTTAGAAGATGGTTTGACCATCAGAGCAACGGAAAATCACAAATTCCGCTTGAAGAATGGACAATACAAGCAATTGAAAGACCTAAAAGAAGGCGATAGTTTGATGATTTTGTCAAAGTTTCAAGCACCAATTGTAAAAGAAAAAGGCAAGACCAAAAATGACTATTGGTGGATGAATGCAGGAAAATTTCAAGGTAATAAGTCTGAGCATCGTCTAATTGCTGAATTTTTCCATAATAAAGTTATTCGACGCGGCGAAGTAGTACATCATAAAGATCGCAATAGTCTCAATAATTTTCCTGATAACTTAGAAATCATGTCTGCTGAAGCACATAATGAGTTGCATAGCGCAGAAATGAAAGGTGCGAAAAACCCAATATTTAAGATCAAAGCAGATGCAGAGAAATTTGCGGCTTACAGTGCAAAAATGTCAGAAGCGACCACGGGCTTTAAAAATGGTAATGCTTTTCAAGTTTATAATGAAGAAATCCTAGCAAAAGCTATCGAGTTGACTGATACTTTGGGTAGAAGATTTTCTAAGAAAGAATGGATTGCTTTTGCAGACCAAAATAACTTACCCAAAAGTTTCTCCACTTTCCGTCAAGATCAATTCAATTCTGTGAAAGAGCTATCTGTTTTAGCAGCAGAAGCATTGAATTTGAGATACATTCATGTCGATCCTAGATTAGCGCGCACTTGGATTACTGCAAAAGCACAAGGCTATACCGCAGCAATTGAAGGCAACAAAGTGTTAGTAGAAAAAACTTGTGAGAAGTGTGGTAAGCCTTTCTGGACGGAATACCATAGAAGAGAAATGGCGTATTGTTCTTTTACTTGCGTCAATGAGAATTTAAACAGCGATGAAAATATTCGTGGGAAAAGAATTGCTTCTGTTAATGCAGCTTATGAAGAAAAGGGCGTAATGACTAAGACGAAGCAACTAGACGTTTTCACCAAACTTCGCTACGAACTAGATCGTATTCCTAAGCAAAAAGAGTGGGAAATGGCGTGCAAAAAAGCAGGCGTTGCTTATCGCTTGAAGACAAAATACGGTTTTCCTTCATGGAGTGCGTTGAAAGAAAAAGCGCAGTTTCACAATCATAGAGTCGCTTCAATTGAATTTGATAGCTACGAAGATGTTTACTCTGGAACAGTGGACGATCATCATAATTATTTTTCTGGTGGTTGGAAAACTACAACTAAATCAGGAAAGGATAAGTATCTGTACATCAATCAGTTGAATTGCGGAGAGATTCCATTGTCTCCATATGATTCTTGCCGTCTGTTAGCAGTCAATCTCTTCAGCTATGTAGAAAAACCATTCACGAAGAAAGCAAAATTCAATTTCAAGAAGTTCGGCGAACACATTCAGCATGCGCAGCGCATCATGGACGATATTATTGATTTGGAGATCGAAAAGATTGACTTGATCTTAGATAAAATCAATCGCGATCCAGAGGTGGAAGAAATTCGTCAGGTAGAGCGTCGTCTTTGGGAAAAAATTCGCAAGGCATGTACACAAGGTCGCAGAACAGGAGTTGGTATCACTGCAGAAGGTGATATGTTAGCAGCGATGGGCTTACAATATGGCAGCGATGAAGCGATTGACTTCTCTGTAAAAGTGCACCAAACTTTGGCATTGAATGCTTATCGCTCTTCTGTGAATTTAGCGAAAGATCGTGGTGCGTTCCCAATTTACGATGCAAAGCGCGAAGAGAACAATCCAATGATTCAGCGCATCAAAGAAGCTGATCCTGAATTGTATTATGAAATGACCGAGCATGGTCGCCGTAATATCGCCTTGTTGACTATTGCACCAACAGGAACGACCAGTTTGATGACGCAAACCAGTTCTGGTATTGAGCCCGTATTTATGGTTTCCTACAAGCGTCGTCGTAAGGTAAATCCAAACGATAAGGACGTGACTGTAAACTTCGTGGATGAAGTAGGTGATAGCTGGGAAGAATACCACGTTTTCCACCACAAATTCATGGATTGGTTGAAAGCCAACGGATATGACGTGGATGCAGTGACTAAAATGGAAGATGAAGAACTGAAAACGCTCATCGCGCAATCCCCTTATCACAATGCTACTGCGAATGATGTAGATTGGGTGCAGAAAGTAAAAATGCAAGGCGCGATTCAGAAATGGATAGACCACTCCATCAGTGTGACGGTCAATATTCCAGAGGATACTTCTGTGGAAATGGTACGTAAAATCTATGAAACCGCTTGGGAGCATGGTTGCAAAGGGTGTACGATCTATCGCGATGGTTCTCGCTCGGGTGTCTTGATCGCAGATACGAAAAAAGAAGAAAAAGCGGCAGACGCTGCCGAAGCATTTGCAGAGACTTTCGCGCCTAAGCGTCCAAAGAAATTAGAAAGCAAAGTGGTGCGTTTCCGCAACAACGATGAACAGTGGTTGGCTGTGGTTGGCTTACTAGAAGAAAAGCCTTATGAGATTTTCACCGGTCGTGCGATCGATACTTTCCGCTTGCCAGACTATGTAGATTCCGGTTGGGTCATCAAAGCTGAAGATGAAGATGGACAACGCCGCTACGACTTCCAGTTCCAAGATAAGGAAGGCTATAAAGTGACCATCGAAGGCTTGTCGCGCTCCTTCCAAAAAGAATACTGGAACTACGCTAAATTGATTTCAGGCATCTTGCGTCACGGTATGCCATTGCATTATGTCGTGGAACTGATCGAAGGTTTAAATGTCGAAGAAGAATACATTAGCACATGGAAAAACGGCGTTGCTCGCGCACTTAAACAATTCATACCCGATGGCACGAAAGCCGTCAAAAGTACTTGTAGCAACTGTGGTGCAGAAGACAGCTTAGTCTATCAAGAAGGTTGTTTGACTTGTAAGAGTTGTGGGTATTCTAAGTGTGGGTAGTTGATGTAACGCTATATATTCAGGATTGTCGGGGTTTGTAACCGCGATACTATACGCTTCTCAGGTTTTTTCTTGGTGAGCGTATGGTATCTGGGTTGCAAACCCAGACAATCTACACTTTGATGTTCAAGGGTTTGTATTAAATTGCTAATAATGAATATAATTT
>JBCDFY010000121.1:0-22044 GCA_039176995.1 Bacteroidota bacterium | reverse complement strand
TTGGATGGACTCGACGTCCATCCAAATCCAAAACAAGTGGCTTTTAGCAAGCACTTTCGATATTTGTGTAGTATGCACACTGAAATATATGTGCAGAACAAATGAGTGCTAATCTCTATTCCGAATGTCGTCAACTTAAGCTCTGCTTTGCGAAATTTGCGGATAAGACAGTGGGAGGCAGAATTTTGTAAAGCTAAGTTTACAAAGTCTTTCCTCACTCAAATCTATGCGACAGACTTCGCAAACTACACTAAGTTGAAGACATTCATCTCTATTCCACCTTCTTCAACTTCTCCTTCACCTCATCTACCACGTGCTGCTGCTGCGCTACTTTCTCTTTTTGAGTCGCTTGGTCTTGCGCATTTTTTAGAATATTATCGCGCGCTTCTTGAATCTTTTGCTCATATTTCTTGATCTCTGCTTCGTAATCTTTCTTATCTTTTTCTAGTTTCTCCTGCTCTTTAGTCAGTTCTTTTAAAATATCTTCTTCCGCCGCTAACAACTCCTCGATAGCAGCTTTGGAAACGGTCAGGGCAAAATCGGTCAGTACATTCTTGCCAATAGCTGTACCTTCTGCGTGCATTTCCGAATTTAGATATGCACCTCCTAAATCGTACCAAACCATCAACTCCGTATCTTCTCCTTTTTTCATCACTTGTGCATACACATCTACGGAATTGTTACTCATGCCTTTGATAACAGAATCATCACTGAAAGTGAAGTTCGTTTTTTTGTCGAGCTTAGTTTTACCTTTGTATTCTTTGATGAACTTCGCCCATGATTTTTCTACTTCTTTTTTCTCCGTTTTAGGCAAAACAATGGAGAACGCATTTTTTTCTTCGCCATTCAAGATACGTGCCTCTTCTTTAACTTGTGCGAATGCAGAAAAACTAATGAAACTCAATGCTACAATCAAAATTTTCTTCATGACTTATCAATTTTGGTTAAGAATAATTTTATTGCTCAATTTTAGCACTCTCTACCACATAGTCACAATAGTTTGTATCACATAGATCACAATAGTTAGACCTAGTTTAGAAGTTAGAATCAAGCCTTCGAGTAACTGTTAAAATAATTTTAGGTCGTTATTGTATGGCTTAAGTAATGTACTGTGTGAACTATGTGAAAACCCTGTATGAGCTATGTGGTAAATCATTGCTCAATTTCAATAAAGACGCGGAAAGCCATTTTGGTAACAGAATCTGTGTGCTCTATTCAAAAAAATTACGTTATTTGTCAACTTTGATTTGAATACAATAGTGCTTTATTAATTTTTTTTGACGACTAAAAATCCCGTAGGGATGGACTATGGGTAACAGCGCAGTCCTAACCTATTTTAAGTGCCGTAGGTACGAGCTATATTACTGTAGTTCGCACCTACGGCGCTTATAAGAAATTATCAAAAAAATCTACCCATAGTTCACCCCGCTGGGGTTTATTGATGTAAGCCGCCATTTCATTATTAACAAAGCACTATTTTTGCACACAAAATCCTATTCATGAAAAATAAATTACTCACACTGATTGTCACATTTGTTAGTTTTTCCCTTTTGGCACAAGTTGAAACGACTTATTATTTACCCGATATTGAATATGACTCCAACATTCCTTCACCAAAGGAATTCATCGGTCATCAGATTGGAGAATGGCATTTGAGCCACGATCAACTTTATATGTACATGCGCGAATTGGCACGTGTTTCGGATCGCGTAGAATTGGTAGAATATGCGCGTTCTCATGAAAATCGTCCATTGGTTTACTTGGTTATCACTTCAAAAGAAAATCATCAAAATTTAGCAAAAATTAAAGCGAACCACGTCCAATTGAGTGATGCTTCCAACTCTAAACCCTTGGATATCAGCAATATGCCAGTGGTGACTTATCAAGGCTACAACATCCACGGAAATGAACCAAGTGGTGGAAATGCTGCACCTTTATATGCTTATTATCTAGCGGCTGGGCAAAGCGCAGAAGTACAAAATGCGTTGAACAATGCAGTCGTTTTACTCGATCCTTGCTTAAATCCAGATGGTTTTCATCGCTTCTCCACTTGGGTGAATATGCATAAGAATAAAAACCTGACTTCTGACCCGCAAGATCGAGAATACGATGAAGTCTGGCCAAGAGCGCGCACCAATCACTACTGGTTTGATTTGAATCGCGATTGGTTGCCTGTGCAGCATCCTGAAAGCCAAGGACGTATTCGTATTTTCCACGAATGGAAGCCGAATGTATTGACCGATCATCACGAAATGGGTAGCAATGCGACTTACTTCTTTCAACCAGGTATTCCTAAGCGAACGAATCCAATTACGCCCCAAAAAAATCAAGATTTGACTGCAAAAATTGCGACTTATCATGCGAAGGCTTTAGATGAAATCGGCTCTTTTTATTATTCACAAGAGAGTTTTGATGATTTCTATTATGGTAAAGGTTCTACTTATCCTGATGCGAATGGTTGTATCGGAATTTTATTCGAGCAAGCGAGTTCAAGAGGGCATTTGCAAGAAACTGTGAACGGGAATTTGAGTTTTCCATTTACGATTCGTAATCAAGTGACGACTTCTCTTTCTACTTTGAAAGCCGCTTTGGAAATGCGCGAAGAACTCCTGACTTATCAGCGTGATTTTTATACCAATGCGCAAGAAGCCGCTAAGGATGCAGATGTAAAAGGCTATGTTTTTGGTGAAGAAAAAGACAAAGGAAGACTACAAGAGTTTTTAGACATTTTGAAGCAACATCAAATCAAGGTGTACAAGCTAGGCAAAAATGTAAATGTAAAAGGTAAGTCCTTCAATACAGAACATTCCTACGTTGTGCCAAGCGATCAGCAGCAGCATTTATTGATTCGAGGTATTTTTGAGACTTCGACGACTTTTGAAGATAGCCTGTTTTACGACATTTCTGCTTGGACTTTTCCATTATCGTTCAATATTGACTATTCAGAATTGGCAAAAGGTGATTTTTCTAGCTCCTTGCTTGGACAAGAACTAAGTGATGGCGCAACAAAAAGAAACTCCGCTCCGATGAAAAGTAATTACGCTTACTTATTGGAATGGGAGGAATACTATGCACCAAAAGCCTTGAACGCAATACTGACCGCAGGTTTACGCGCAAAAGTCGCTACAGAACGCTTCACTTTGAATAGCAAGAATTACGATTATGGAACAGTGATAATTCCCATCCAAAATCAAAACTTATCTGCGGATAACATCTATAACCTAATGAAAATTATCGCAGAGGAAACGGGCGTTCGTATTACTGGCGTTGGTACTGGTTTGACACCAACGGGAATAGATTTGGGAAGTCCAAATTTCCAAAAAATTAGTAACCCACAAGTTTTAATGCTAGTCGGAGATGGCGTTAATCCTTACGATGCAGGCGAAGTTTGGCATTTGCTAGATCAGCGATATGATATGGCAATTTCAATGGCAGAAACACGCGATTTGGGTAGCATTGATCTAGCACGATACAACGTGATCGTTATGGTGGATGGCTATTACAATAGCATTCCTGCTTCTGGAGTGGACAATCTGAAAGAATGGAATAGCAATGGTGGGACGATTGTTGCGATGAAGCGCGCCGTGCAATGGTTAAATGCGAAAGACATTGCTAATGTGAAGTTCAAGAATATTGGAAACAGCAATAATAAAGAACAACGGCCTTACGCCAAAGCGGGTAGCGATAGAGGCAGTCAAGTCATCGGCGGTGCAATTTTTGAAGCAAAAATCGACGTGACACATCCACTGTTTTATGGTTATAAAAAAGATCGTTTACCTGTTTTCCGTAGAGGAACTTTATTCTTCCAACCTGCCAATAACGCCTATGCCACTCCTGCACTCTATACCGATGATCCACTCTTAGGTGGCTACATCAAAAAAGAGCGTTTAGAACAATTGAAAAATTCAGCGACCATCATCGTGAATGGCAACGGTGGCGGACGCGTCATTTGCTTAGCGGATAATCCGAATTTCCGTGCCTTTTGGTTTGGGACGAATAAGATTTTTGCAAATGCAGTATATTTTGGAAACATCATTTCGGGTAGTGCAGTAGAACGATAGGAGTTTATTAATAACCGATTGTCGCGGTTTGCAACCGCGATACTGTACGCTCATCCAATATCGAATTCTTTTACATTATGAGCATATAGCATCTTGGATACAATCCAAGACGATCCGAACTATTTTTCAAATCGACAAATCAACAAAAATATCCATCATCACTGTCAACTACAATCAAGCGGAAGTGACGCTAGAATTGTTGGCTTCCATTAAGCGGCAGAGCTTCCAAGATGTCGAAGTGATCGTAGTGGACAATGCTTCGAGGGAAAATCGCTTGCCTGAATTGAAAGTGGCTTATCCAGATATCATTACCATTAGAAGTGAAGAAAACTTAGGGTTTTCGGGAGGCAATAATTTGGGAATTGAGAGCAGTACAGGTGATTTTTTGTTCTTCGTGAATAATGATGCAGAGATTTTGGAAGGAACGATTCCTAAACTGTTGGCTTGTTTTGAGCGCGTCCCTAAATTGGGTATTGTGAGTCCAATGATTCATTATTATCAGCCTGAAAAGGAAGAGAAAATGATTCAATACGCAGGTACCGTGCCACTGCATGCCATCACAGGGCGCAATTTTACCATCGGAAAATTTGAAATAGATCGTGGACAGTACAATGAAGCCAAACCGACTGCTCATGTACACGGTGCCGCGATGATGGTGAAACGCGAAGTGATCGAAAAAGTAGGTGGAATGCCTGAGGAGTTCTTTTTGTACTATGAAGAATTAGATTGGAGTGACCAAATTCGAAGAGCAGGTTTTGAAGTGTATATCGAACCAAATGCGAAGATTTATCACAAAGAATCTGTGAGTGTTGGAAAGCAAAGCGATCTACAAATTTACTATACGACGCGCAACCGTATTTACTACATGAGACGCAATAAAAAGGCTTGGGAATTTGCACTTTTTAGTCTTTATATTTTTGCTGTTATGTTGCCTCGCCACGCGTTTGGTTTTATCCGACGAGGACAATTTAAAAAACTGAGTATTCTATGGCGCGCCATTGCTTGGAATTATTTTGGAAAACGTTTTACCTTTTCTAAATAAGGTCTAGTTTTCATACATTCTTCTTAGTAATTGCTCTATTTTTGTATGCTAAAATTAAAGGTTATGGTTCTAGCTAATAAAAAATACCTCTTACTTTTTCTCTTCTTTCCGTTGTTCCTTTCCGCCCAAGACGACAGCCGCTTAGTAGCTCACTATTCCTTTCAAAACAGTGCCGATGACCAAAGTGGAAACGATAATCATGGCAGTGTTTTCAATGTAGATTTAGCGGCTGGTTACACTGGCGAAGAAGAAACAGCTTATCAATTTAAGCACGACAAGAAGAGCTACATCCGCATCCCACACAGCAATTCCTTGAGCTTGGATAAAGAAATGACCTTGATGGCTTGGATGTATTACGAAAAACAAGCATCGGGTAATTTTTTCACCATTTTGGAAAAGACCAATCCTGATTTTGAGGGACATTCACGCTATGGAATGTGGGTGTACAATGGCGGTGTACTAGAAGTTTGTGTAGAACCTGACAATTGTCCAAATGGTCTCTGCCAACGCTGCTTGGATAGCAGAAACAGACTAATAGAAAATAGATGGTATCATGTGGCGGGCACTTATGATGGGACGCATTTGAGGACTTATCTTAATGGGAAACTGAATTCTGAATTTGATTACGGTGGCTCGACGGGTATTTCTCAAACCAATTTTGAGCTTTTCTTGGGAACAGATTTGTACAGCTTGAGTGATGATTACTTGAGTGGACGTTTAGATGAAGTGAGAATCTATAATGTCGCGCTAACGGAAGAAGAAATATACGAAATTGGAAATGTCACTGTGCCTACTAAAAAAATCTCGAATACAAAGTGTACTGCATATCCGAACTTGACACAGCAAAATGGTGAGCTTTACTTTTCAGCAGATTGTGAAGTGGAGCAAATTCGCTTAGTTGGCATAGATGGAAGACTGATTTTTGAGCAACGATTAGGTGTAAATTTGACGACAATCAATTTGGCGCAGCATCGCATTTCTTCGGGCATTTATTTTCTACAACTCATTGATCGTCAGGGGCATTTTAGCACGCAGAAAGTCGTAATTGAAGGTTTGTAGAAACCATTTATCATAAGAGTTGGGTTCAAAGTTTTTCAAATTTGTGAAGGAATAATTGAGCCTTAAAGTGACTATTTAAACGAAGCTGTCTTTACATCACTTGAGCGACTTCTAAAACTATGTGAGCTATGTGAAAACGCTATATGAGCTATGCGGTAAGTATAGCTGTTGATTACACAAAATCATCCCCTTCCCAATCTCTTCGTTTCATTTTTTCTTTACGAGCTTGCTCAAAATCCTCCAGCGGAAACTCCTCTTCTTCCTCAGGAGGAAGCGCAGCTTGATGTCTTCTGATCTTCGAGAGCTCCTTTTCCAGCTCTCTCTCTTCCCAATCATCCGTCAGAATATCCGTTCCAGGCAATCCAAAAACACTGAAATAATGAATGGATAAACCAATCAACCAAGGGATCATTGGATAAAAAAACCATAGCCCAGGTTCCTCACCTTGAGTTACCATATTCATAATAAAAAAGAAAACACCTACTGAAATATACACCACCAAATGAGTGTAGAAACCCTTTTTCTTTTCTACGCGTTTCTTCGCTAATTTAAGTTGACGATCCTCCATTACAATCTAATCTAAAGTTCAATCCTAAATGTAGCAATTAGTTTTCCAATTTCACCAAAAAAATACCCTTTCTCATTGATTTATTTCTCACTAAAAATGAAAAACCTATATTTATCGCCTCATAACAAAACAGGGAAAGAAAACTTTCCAACCAACTGCTACATTGAATGATCTTTTTACCTATCGCGCTAGGCATTTTAATTCTAGTTCTTCTCATTACGGTAATCAAATTAGATGCCTTTTTGTCCTTCATACTCGTCTGCTTATTTGTAGGTTTGACAAGTGGATTATCCATTCCAGAAGGCATGGCTGCCATACAGGAAGGAATTGGTAAAACGCTCGGTTCTCTGGTAATGGTGCTCGGCTTTGGCGCAATGCTAGGAAAATTGGTAGCGGAGAGTGGTGCTGCAAATAAGATTACGAATAGATTAGTAAAAGCATTCGGACTAAAAAATATTCAGTTGGCACTGATTGTTACAGGTTTCATCGTAGGTATACCCATGTTTTACACGGTAGGCTTCGTTATTTTAGTGCCACTCGTGATTGCCATTGCCGCTCAAACGCGCTTGCCCTTACTCTACGTGGGTTTGCCGATGCTGGCGTCTCTCTCTGTGACTCATGGCTTTCTACCTCCGCATCCTGCACCTACCGCCATTGCTGAAATGTATGGTGCTGATGCTGGACAGACCTTAATCTATGGAATCATTGCAGGTATTCCAGCTATATTGGCTGCTAAATTTCTACTTTCAAAAACAATGCAACGCATTCGCCCTGTACCACTAAAAGAATATGTCGTAGAAACGAACACAGATTTCAAAATCCCTTCTCTTTTGACCTGTCTTATGGTTGCTTTATTGCCCGTAGTATTGATCGGTGGCGTTTCTCTGCTGCAAAGTATAGTTGGAGAAAATGAACTATTAACTGCTTTGGGTAATCCTGCCTTTGCAATGTTGCTTGCTGTTTTGGTAGCAATTTACTTTTTAGGCGTGCGCACTGGAAGATCTATGCCAGCAATAATGAAAATACTTTCCTCTGCGATTGCGGGAGTAGCTGGAGTTCTTTTGATTATTGCAGGTGCTGGTGCCTTCAAACAAATTATGATTGCCACCGGGGTCAGCGACGAAATTGGAGCTTCTATGTCCAACTTAGGTTTATCTCCCCTACTAATGGCATGGCTCATCGCTGCTTGGATTAGAGTTTGTGTAGGTTCTGCCACCGTAGCAGCACTCACAGCTGCAAGTATTATGATGCCTATATTGGCTACCAATACCGATTGTTCTCCTGAATTATTAGTGCTGGCAACTGGTGCAGGCAGCATCACCTTTTCGCACATCAATGATGGCGGATTTTGGTTGTTTAAAGAGTATTTCAATGTCAGTATTAAGGAAACCTTACTATCTTGGACACTGATGGAAACGACAGTGTCCGTAGTCGGTTTGATAATGGTATTTGTGATTGATTGGGTGGTTTGATTTAACTGCAGAAAAGAGCTTTGAATCTGACAGGTTTGCATACTTTATGCAAAGCACTATAAGTTTGATAATCAGTAGTTTAATCAAACAAAACCTGTCAGATTTATTAACTTACCCTCGATGTGTTAAGTTTCCTAACTTAACACGATTATCCACTCGTTTCCCAACGAGTAAACATTCTTTGCCGTTAGGAAACGGCATTGATATTACTTCCAAGTTAGGAAACTTGAAAGATCGAATAAGTAAAAAAAAAGGGACAATGAACATCGAACAAAAATTAGCAGAATTGAACCTCCAATTACCACCTGCTCCTCCGTTGGGAGGAATCTATTATCCTGTTTTGATCGTAGATAAAATGCTCTATGTCTCAGGACAAGGTCCAGTTCAAATGGACGGCAGCTTGATTAAAGGGAAATTAGGACAAGATTTGAGTATAGAAGAAGGGCAAGCAGCGGCAAGACAAGTGGGCTTGACGATGCTTTCAACCATCAAAAGTCAAATTGGGGATTTAGGCAAAATCAAGCGATTGGTGAAAACACTAGGAATGGTGAATAGCGTCCTAGATTTTCACGATCAACCGAAAGTAATCAATGGCTTTAGCAAATTAATGGTTGATCTTTGGGGAGAAGAAATGGGCAAAGGAGCTAGAAGTGCAGTTGGGATGATCTTACCAGGTAATATTGCCGTAGAAATTGAAGCGATCTTTCAAATTCATTAGACCTTATTCACGAATAATATTCGTAAAGACTAATTGATAGATTTTCAGCACCTCAATTCGGCTTTACAATTTTTTTTGTGAATAACTACTACTAATTATGGACAACTGGTTTGAAATAGAAAATACAGGAACGTTGATGTCACCAGCACTCTTATTTTATGGTGAGCGCATTGAGCATAACATCCAAAAAATGATCGAGATTGCGGGAGATGTAAAACGCTTACGCCCGCACATCAAAACACACAAATGTTTGGAAATCATACAATTACAAATGAAGCATGGTATTAATCGCTTCAAGTGTGCTACGCTGACGGAAGCCACTTTGTTAGCCGAATGTGGTGTCAAAGACGTACTGATTGCTTATCCTTTAGTCGAACCGATGCAGCATCACTTAGTGCATTTGACCCAAAAATATCCAGAAACACGATTCTCGGTATTGATTGATAACGAAAGTCATGTCAATGCTTGGAATACGACTCAACATTCCATAGATGTATTCATAGATGTGAATGTTGGGATGGGAAGGACTGGCATTGCTCCTGAAGACGCACCCAATTTACTGAAGATAGTTCAAGAAACAGGCTATACCTTCAGAGGATGGCACGTTTACGATGGACATATTCGGATAAGTAATTCGGAAGAGCAGAAAAAAACAGTGGAACAAGCCTTTTTACCAATATCGAAGCTATTAGCAGCAACACAAACTCAACATTTGGAAGTCATTTGTGGTGGTAGTATCAGTTTTGTAGCCCATGCGGATGCTATCGAAAGAACGCTCTCTCCTGGCACAACCTTACTTTGGGATTATGGCTACGGCATTCGTTTCCCTGATCTGCCTTTTCAGAATGCCGCCGTTTTATTGACACGCATCATCAGCAAACCTAATAATGATTGTCTTTGCCTAGACCTTGGACACAAAGCCGTAGCTTCTGAAATGCAAAAAGCTCCTGTCTATTTTCCTCAGCTACAAGACGCTCAAATCGTGGTGCATAGCGAAGAACATTTAGTACTACAAGTCAAAGATGCAGCAAATTGGTCAATTGGCGATGTACTCTATGGCATTCCTTATCACATTTGTCCGACTGTTGCTTTGCATAGTAGTGCTGCTTTAGTAGAGAATAAAAAAGCAGGAAAATTTTGGGAAATCGCAGCACGAAATAGACAGTACATTCATGGATAATCAAACTGAACTTACTTTCCTTTTCGATGCTCATCTGGATTTATCTATGAATGCTTTAGAATGGAATCGAGATTTGCGATGGTCAATAGGAGAGATTAGAAATTGGGAAAGAGGAATGACTGATAAACCTGACCGAGGAAATGGAACGGTCAACTTTGCGAGTTTACGGAGAGGTAATATTGGTATTGTGGTTGGTACACAAATCGCTCGATACACCAAAAAAAGCAACAAATTACCTGGAGCAAGTTGGAATTCACCAGAGCAAGCCTGGGCGCAAACGCAAGGACAGTTGGCATGGTATCAAGCCATGGAAGCGCAGGGATTGATTAAGCAACTGACCAATCGAACAGAACTCGATGAACATTTATCTAACTGGAAAAAGGACGCTAAAAATACACCAATCGGCTTAATCAGAAGTTTGGAAGGCGCTGATTCTATCTTGAGTATGAAGCACTTAGAGCAAGCCTACGCAGATGGACTTCGAGCCATTGGCCCTGCACATTACGGGCCAGGAACCTATGCACATGGAACGGATGCCAATGGTGGTTTGGGGCAAAAAGGACGCGAATTGCTTAAAGAAATGGAGTCACTTCATATGATACTAGACTTGACACATTTATGCGATGAGAGTTTTTGGGAAGCCTTAAATCATTTTAAAGGTGCAGTTTGTGCAAGCCACAACAATTGTAGAGCATTAGTGCCCCATCATCGCCAATTTTCAGATGAACAGCTTCTTGCTTTAATTGAACGCGGCGCAGTCATCGGCGTAGCACTAGATGCTTGGATGCTTACCCCAAATTGGATTCGAGGAACATCTACGCCCGAAAGTAAAGGAGTGAACTTAGAAACAGTGGTAGATCACATTGATCATATTTGTCAACTGGCGGGTAATTCACTTCATGCAGGCATCGGTTCTGATTTGGATGGGGCATTTGGAACAGAACAAAGCCCAGCAGATTTGGATACGATAGCAGATTTGCAAAAAATTCCAATGATTTTACAAAAAAGAGGTTATTCCAAGCAAGATATTGTAAATATTTGTGCGGATAATTGGATTCGGTTTTATCGAGAGGCATGGAAATAAAATTGATGTCTATTCACCACATATGACACATAGTCGATTTCACATAGAGAACATAGTCAAGAAAGAAACTGTATGAAAAAACCATCCTAACTATGTGGCGTAACTTAATACACATAAACATTAAAAGATGCGAATATCAACTTTCATAACTACCCTAATTTTCACCTTTTCAGTACTACAACTTACCGCCCAAAAACGAATGCTACCTGCAGATTCAGTAATCATTACTAAACATAAATCAATTATCAAAGGCAAGCCAATCAACTACACTGCAACTTGCGGTACGCAACCCGTGTGGAATGAAGAAGGAAAAGCCATTGCCGCACTATTTTACACTTACTACATCAAAGATGGCATCAGCGACCGCTCCAATCGCCCATTGGTTATTTCCTTCAACGGTGGACCAGGTTCTGCCTCAGTTTGGATGCACTTGGCATATACTGGTCCTATGATTTTGAATGTGGATGATGAAGGTTATCCATTACAGCCATATGGCGTGAAGCAAAACCCCTACTCTATTTTGGATGTGGCAGACATTGTCTTCGTCAATCCAGTTAATACAGGCTATTCGCGCATTTTGGATAAGGAAACTAAGAAGGAAACTTTCTTTGGTGTGAATGAAGACATTAAGTACCTAGCAGAATGGATTAGCAATTTTGTGTCGAGAAATAATCGCTGGACTTCACCCAAGTACTTAATTGGTGAAAGTTATGGAACGACGCGCGTTTCGGGTTTGGCATTGGAGTTACAAAATCGCCAGTGGATGTATTTGAATGGCGTAATTTTGGTATCTCCAACAGGTTTAGGGATTAAGAGAGATGGACCAGTTGTGGCGGCGAATCGTTTACCCTATTTTACCGCAGCGGCTTGGTATCATAAGCAATTAAGTGCTGATTTGCAGAGCAAACCTTTGACAGAACTACTGGAAGAAGTCGAAAACTATACGATAGATGAATTGATTCCAGTGATGGCAAGAGGTGGTTTTGCGAGCGAAAAAGCTAAAGCGGAAGCTGCGAAAATGATGGCAAAATATTCGGGAATTTCAGAAAAAGTGATTTTGCAACACAACTTAGATGTACCAACTTCCTACTTCTGGAAAGAACTTTTACGCGAAGAAGGCTACACCGTCGGCCGCTTAGATTCTCGCTACAAAGGCATTGACAAAAAACTTGCAGGCAGCCGTCCTGATTACAATTCAGAATTGACTTCTTGGTTGCATTCTTTTACACCTGCTATCAACTATTACTTGAGAGAAAAGTTAGGCTACAAAACCGACTTGAAATACAATATGTTCGGTCCAGTTTATCCTTGGAATCGCGATGGCGACCGTACTGGCGAAAACCTACGCCAAGCGATGGCGCAAAACCCTTATTTGAACGTGATGATTCAATCAGGTTACTTCGATGGTGCGACCTCTTATTTCGACGCCAAATATACCATGTGGCAACTCGACCCAAGTGGTAGAATGAAAGATCGCCTGAGTTTCAAAGGCTACGAAAGTGGTCATATGATGTATCTGCGCAAAGAAGATTTGGAAAGCTCGAATGAGCACATTCGGGAGTTTATTAAAGCGACGAATGCGAAGGGGAAGGCGGCGAGGTATTGAGAAGGATAGAGATGGCGGATAGATTATAGACAACTCATAAGAATACTCAAGTCTCATACGTTCATTCTCATATGTAATACGTTCTAAAGAAATCATTGAGTAAATCTGACAGGTTTCGTAAACCTGTCAGATTTGGAGTTCTTTAATAGGGTTAAGTACTTACGAATAAACAAATGCCGTCGCTATATGAAAACCACTCAACTTTTTCTCTGTCTATGCCTAATTATAGGCAATTCACATCTAGCAAAAGCCACTACCTATTATTTGGATTCGGAGGATGGCAGTAATCAAAATGACGGACTTTCACCAACCACTGCTTGGCAAAATGCAATTATGACTGCACTCGTACCTGGCGACAGTGTGTTGTACAAGAGAGGAGGCGAATGGAACAGACGTTGGTACTTTTCTGTCCCTGCCACTGCCAGTCAACCTATTTATCTAGGTGCTTATGGCGATCCCTCATCACCACTGCCGATCATTTCAGGCATTTTGCCGATAGCAGGAGCGGATGATCCAAATAATTGGACGGCGAATGGAGCAGATATTTGGGCACTCCATTTAAATCGAACGCCTGGACGACTTTTTTTAGATGGCGAGGAGTATTTAACTGCCGATGCCTTACCAGAAATAGGCATACCTGATTCCGAAAATGTGCAAGGCTCTTGGTATTGGGATATCAACGACAGTACGCTGTATGTGCAGGCTACTCAGAATCCAGCTTTGGCATATAGTTCAATAGAAGGCAGTTGGGATTATGCCATCTTCGACTTCTTTACTGCACATTACTACGAAATCGAAAATTTAGACATTCGAGGTGGTTCAGGTGCTGCCATCAGGATGTTTGCTACAAGAGATGCAGAAATTAGCCACTGCAAACTTGGAAATGCTTCTGCATCAGGAATATTGCTAACTTATGCTAATGTAGATGGTACTAATCAATCTTGTGAGCGCATTAGTATTCACGATAATACCTTTGATTCGAAGTTCACTTTCCATTATGGAACTGTCCCTTCTAATGATACCTATCGAGGATGTGATGATGGCATCCGTATCGCTCATGGAGGCGATTACTGTATCATCTACCGAAATGTATTTAAGAATTGGGGACATAACGCAGTGGAACTAAAAGGAGAATTCAGCACCACCACGGGAGCGAACTACAATTTGATCTACGATAACTACATCACTGCACCTGACATTCCTTATGCCCATCCTTTTGGGGCAGATGGTATTCTAGGGCATTGTCAATTTAATGAGTTCTATCGCAATCGAGCAGAGCATTGTAGAACGGCTTCTCAAATCAATGGAAATGACAATTGGGTACATCATAATATCATTGCATACATTCGAGATTCGCCTGCTAAAAATACACCAACTGCTTATGCTTTTCTTATATCGGTTTATGGAAACACCTTAGTTTGTCAGAATAATCGCTACGAACACAACACCATCGTAGATGCCGATGAAGCTGCTTTCTTCATCCGAACGTACAACATACCAAACCAAATCAGTGGAAATATCATTCAGAACAACATCATTTACAATACAGGGCAGTCGCCACTCAACAATGCCTATGAAATCGGCACAGGTTTAGTCATTGATGATGCCAATAACGGCGTGGACGGCAATAGCTACTTCAATAATCTCTTTTATTCCGCTGCACCAAATGCAAAAGCCGTTTATGCTTATGGGAATTATTATGCTGCTCCTGATTTTAGCTCATTGGATGGCGTAGATGGTGATGTCATTCAGCAAAACCAAGACGGCGATCCACTTTTTACCAATCTTTCGATAGGAGATTATACGCTGCTTGTTTCCTCTCCTGCCATCAATCAAGGGCGCAACGGACTCCTCCTCACCGACTATCTTTTGAACGACCGCATTATAGAAGATACTACGGATATCGGTGCAATAGAAACTCCTCCAAACTGCTTTACTGATCTACAATTGGATAACGTCCCACTCCTCAATACTACCTATGAAGCACAGAATAGTATCACTTCTCGTGCTTATTTACCTCCTCAAGCAATTTCGACCTTCAAAGCCGCCAATTCCATTGTTTTAAAAGATGGTTTCAGCGCAGCGCAAGGCAGTTCGCTACACGCGAAAATAGAAAATTGTGGCGCACCAAACCTTCGTATCAGTAAAGAGGACGCCAATTCAACTGCTCTTAATCCACTCCTAACAAAATCACAACTTCAACTCTATCCTAATCCAATTGCACCTACTTCTGAACTAACCGTTCGTTACGATCTACCTGAGGTTGGTGCGATACAGCTACAGCTTCTGGATATTCACGGACGAGTACTAAAAACAGTAAATAAAATTAATGAATCAACTGGTATTCAAGAACTTACAATCCCTATGAGAAGTTTATTACCTGGCATTTATTACTTGCGAATATATGGACAGGCGGTTCATTTAGGACAACTATTTATAGTTGGGCAGTAAATTTCGGCTGTCTCGGGCTATTTCTGGTGATGCTATACGCTTGTCTTGTGTTTTGCTAGTTTGAAGCTAACTCGGTAGAAAGAGCGTATGTACAGCTCGGTTGCAAACCAAGCCGATCGCGGATATATTAGATCAACGGTTTTAACTTAAAGTCAAGGGTTTACCTAAGCCTTTTAGAAAAGATGCAACTTCAAATAAATTATTAGCCTCTTCTGCTAATTCTAAGTAAACATCAAATCTCATGGTTTTGTCCTTACATTTTATTATCAAAGTATTATCGTATCCATTTTGAGGGCGAATAGAACTTAAAGTGTATTTGAGTTCGTTTTTATAGGACTCATATTTGATTATCAACTCTTTTATTTCGGATCAAGCTATTTTTTTATTTTCATCTATGATTGTAACCCAATTTTCTGATATTTCAACTCCCCCTATGAAATCCATTGGTGGCTTAACTTTTATACATATGCCTCCTATTAGTAGAGATGTTGCAAATACGATTCGAACGTATTGTTCAAGCTTTTCATTTAAAATGATACTACCCAAAAAAAAGTCAAGCATCCAGACTATGAAAGCTAAACTACTAATTATTATCATTGATAATATAAAATAGCTGTAAATTGAGTTATTCCCTTTTGTTATGATAAAAACATAATTATTCGCTCTCATTTTTTTATTTGCTACCATGTATTTTACAGGCTCACTATGAGCGACTTCAGCTTCGGATTGTTTTGTAGCATTAGCTTTAATAATCGAAGCAACAAGATAGGCATTAAAAGCTAAATGGTAGTTGATTTGGAGACTTATTGGCGTAAACTAAAGTAGTTAGACTTTCCTAATGAGATTCAGCCCTAAAAAACCAACACATTCTTCACCCGCTCATATTCCTTTTGACGATGTTCTGCATTTTGTCGAATATCATGTTCTACTTTTCTAGTAAAGAGGCGATACCAATGAGTCGCAGGAATCATATTACCACTATGTCGTTCTAGGCGATACATCAGATCAATATTGGGGTTTTCTTTACCATTCAAAATGCGACTCAATTTGGTAGGATGTATGTCTAAATCCTCTGCAACACTTTTTCTACTTTTCTTCAGAAGATCGATATATGTCTTTAGTTGTTGATCAAAGGAATAGGTAGCAGAATAGCTTGACTGCTTAAAATAGTCTCGTTGGAGTAGCTTCATTCGCATGAGTTCACCTTTCAAAACCTGTTTATCAGACATATTTTTTAGTTGTTCCAAGCGCAAGCGTTTGAATTCAGCGTCTGCTAAGGCTTTTTCCTCCTTGCTCATATTACTTCTGAACACAAAGCTCTCTACAATTTCTTCATCACTATACTGTTTGCGTAATTCTTCATAAGTCGGTTCCTTCTTCATCATCTATTAAATATTTTTCGATTAACGATTGTGAAGCTTCACCCTCAATTCCCAAATACCTCCCATACTGTCTAAAACCATATTTATCTTGATAAAGATCAATCAATTTGGTCTTTGGTTCAAGCGAAACAAATCCATAATACCCTCTTTTGGATGCTGCCGAAGCAGCAAAAGCAATCAAGCAGCCTGCAATAAAATCTATCTCTTTTTCTTTTCCTTGATTTTCCTTGGAGACCTCAAGTAGATTCAAATGAATACGATATTCTTCAGGAATATCAATCAAAGACATCAATCCAAGTACCTTATCATCTTCTGAGAGCAAATAGATTTTATACACTTCATATTCCTTTTCTATGTCCCAGTTAAAAGAAAATCGCTTATCCTTTTTGAGTTTTTTAAAATCCTTTTCTATTAATTCTGTAATCGCTGCTGGTAGCAGTTCATCTGTTGACTTTCGCTTTAGTTTCATTTATATCTTGTATATTATTGCAAATATAAGATATTTTAGTTTATCTATTTCATAAAGATTAATGCAGATAAAATCATTTTTGTGCTTTTACTAATAAAATTTAGGGATTCCCATTCTTAATCAAACTGCCATTTCATGCTCTATTGTTCCAAGAACGACCAGGCATAAAATGGCAGCTCAAATTTCCAAAAACCTACTCCTTATTCAACATCTTAATCGCCCGCCCAGGCGTATAGGGCGCATCCGCATCCTCCAATTTCTGCTCCAAACGATCCAAATCCACAGTCGCCAAAGTGCGCAACTCCTTCAAAATGGGTTGGAATTCTTCTTTCGCGATGGCATAGCTTTCGCGATGAGTTTTTGTCGGTGCAGAAGTGGAATATTTCTGCTCGTAGATAATCCAACCAATGCGACCTGCGGGCGTTGGTGGTTGGTCAATGTCCAACCTTCTTTTGTTGGAATCTCCATATAGCTTGCGTTGCAACTCTTTCATTTTAAGATCAATCGCATTCGCCTCTTTGGTCAACTCTTCCATTGGTTGCTCTACAGCTTTGATGGCGGCGCGAATATGGCGCATTTTATTGCTCATTTCATTCATCAAACGACCTGCACCTTGAATAGAACGCGATAATTCATCGACTTCTCGCTGAAATTCCACTTTTGCCATACGATCTTCGGCTGGAAGCACCGTATTTTTCAATGGCTTCACTTCAAAGCTAACGGGTTTTGCAACCTCTTTCATCTCGCCCTTAATATAGGTGGACATACTGACAGTATAAGTGCCAGGCGAAACCAACGTGCCTTGCGATTGTCCAGCAAATGGATTGTAGAAACCGCTGCTTCTCAAACTGATTGGGTCTTTAGAAGCATAGCGCAAATCCCACTGAAAACGATGCAAACCTTTACGAATCGGCTTAGTCATTTTGCGCACGACTTTGCCTTCGCTATCCTTGATGGTAAAGATCAATTCTGGCTTAAACTCTTCGCTTTCTGCTGCTAAAGTTTCGTAGCTTGGGTAAGTATTATCGCCTTCTTTAGTGGCTTTCTTTTCGTCTGCTTTGCGCTGATCTCTTGCCGATTTTACGCTTTCTTTGACGTAGTAAGTAATCATCGCCACAGGGTCAAGATTATCGCCAGAATAGAAACTATCACCTTGGAAGGATTTTTTCGGCAAACCCAGCGGTTGGCTTTGCTCGTACATCAAAGCATCTCTCACCGCAAGTAGTTGGTAATCACCTTCCATACCTTCTTGGCTCACTTGGCGCAGTGGTGAATAATCATCCATCACGTAGAAACCGCGACCAAACGTACCCAAAACCAAGTCATTTTCTCTTCGCTGAATCGCTAAATCACGTACTGCAATGGTTGGGACGCCTCTCATTTGCTTCCATCTCGCGCCTGCATTTGGAGAGAAGAAAACGCCAAATTCCGTACCGCAAAAAATCAAATCTTTGGACACATGATCTTCTTCGATGGCATAGACGCTGCCTCGTTCAGGTAAATTATTACTAATATTTTGCCAAGTCGCGCCTTTATCGCTACTCTTAAATAGGTAAGGTTTGAAAGCGCCGTATTTATGATGATTGAAAGCGGCGTAGATGACGTTCGCATCGTGTTGGGATGCATAAACGGCATTGACATAAGTGCGTTCTGGAACGCCTGCGATATTGCTGACCTTTCGCCAGTTTTTTCCACCGTCCTCTGTAATTTGTATCAATCCATCATCCGTTCCAACGATCAATAAATCAGCATCCAAAGGCGATTCTGAAAAGGCAACAATCGTTCCATATTGCGAAGTAGAACGATTTTTTGCTACCGCATCCATACTCCAAACGCGATCCATTACTTTCAATTCATTTCGATTGATTTGCGCGGTCAAATCGTCGCTCAAAACTTCCCAAATATTGCCATAATCATCCGAACGGAAGACTTTATTGGCTGAAAAGTAGAGGCGTCCCGATTTATGTGGACTCACTGCCAGCGGCGCATCCCAATTCCAGCGATAGCCATCTTCGCCTTTGCGCTCTTTAGGTTGAATCCCAACTTCTTCCCCACTCTTTCGGTCGTAGCGCACCAATACGCCGTATTGCGATTGTGCATAAACAATATCTGGATTTTGCGGATCAACTTGCGACTCAAAACCATCGCCACCATGCGTGATGAACCAATCTTGATTCATAATACCATGCTTAGTAATCGTACGCGAAGGACCACCCAAACTAAAGTTGTCTTGCGTGCCTCCATATATATTGTAGAAAGGTGTATCGTTGTCTAAAGCGACTTTGTAGAATTGTGTCACGGGTAGGTTCGATTTGAAATCCCAAGTTTTGGCAGCATCAAAAGTTTCGTAAATCCCTCCGTCGCAGCCGACTAACCAATGATCTGTATTTTTAGGATTAATCCACATACAATGATTGTCCACGTGCTTGAAATCTTCACCTACATTTTTGAACGATTTTCCGCCATCATGACTTACTTTCATCCAAGTATCCATTGCATAAACGGTATTCGCATCCACTGGATCGGCGATGATTTCTTGGTAGTAGTTTCCGCTAGTAGAAAAACCACCTTGCTTTTGCCAACTTGCACCTCGATTAGTTGATTTATAAAATCCACCTTTACCTTCTGCGGCTTCTACGATGGCATAAATAATTTCAGGATCAACGGGAGAAATCGCTAAACCAATGCGTCCAATATCTACATTGGGCAGACCTCGATTAATCTTTTCCCAATTTGCGCCACCGTCCACAGACTTATAAAGTGCAGAACTTGGACCGCCACCTAAGTAAGTGAAAACGTGTCTTCTACGCTGATAAGCAGATGCGTACAAGACTTGCGGATCGCGAGGATCCATCACTAAATCGCTCACGCCTGTGTGTTCGTCGATCTCCAAAACGGCTTCCCAGTTCTTTCCACCGTCGGTTGTTTTATAAACACCTCTTTCGCCGCCTTTGCTCCAAAGTGGTCCAATCGCAGCCACGTAAACCACATCCGAATTGTCAGGATGAACGATAATTTTTCCAATATGCTCGGAAGTTTTCAAACCCATATGTTTCCAACTTGCGCCACCGTCAGTTGATTTGTAAATGCCATCACCGTAAGCGACACTGCGTTGGTTGTTATTTTCGCCTGTTCCGACCCAAACCGTACTTGGATTGCTTGGGTCAATCGTCACGCAACCAATGGAATACGAACCTTGCCCATCAAAAATCGGCTGGAAAGTTGTTCCCCAATTTACGGTTTTCCAAACACCTCCAGAAGCAGTAGCGACATAATATTCAAACGGATTTTCTGGATGCATGGCGAAGTCAGCAATGCGACCAGAAGTGATGGCTGGTCCAACAGAGCGGAATTTTAAACCTGATAAGCCCAGTTCATCTAAAGGTTGTTTTTCCTTTTTTTCTTCTGTTTTTTCTGTTTCTTTTTTGTTTTTCTTTTTCTGTGCAGTAAGTGTGCTTGTCATACCAAGAATTAGTAGCAGACAAAGTGCTCTCAAGAGTGAATTCTTCATTTTGAGTTGATTTTGTTTGTTGGGCTAAATTATGGAAAAAAATGATTCAAAAGTGGACACGTTTCTAGAATCTGTGTAGTCGCAATCAAAAAATCTTTAAAGGAGGATTTTTTGATTGCTCCGAGGGGAGTTTGAGGGAGAAAAGCATGAAAAATTATAGATTTTTCATGCTTTTCTCCCTTAAAATTCCCCAAAGCAGAAAGTCTTTTCACCTTTGAAAAAAGACTTTCTGCGAATTCTGGAAACGAAATACCACGTTTTGAATTTGTATCCACTTTTGAAAAAAACGAGAGCTTATTGGCAGAAATAAAAAATCCCAGAAAGTTGCATTCACAACTTTCTGGGAAATTAATTTGATTTTGCTTGTTTAGAACTCGCTTAACTTAATTATTTATTCAATTTCAAATACTAAAGCTGTCCTAATTGCATTTCGTATGCTCTAACGAGCGACGCTTGTTGCTCAATAATTCGATTGAGTAACTTTAACTCGGTACGTAAATTCTGCTGCATCCTAGAATTAGCCTCTGATGCAGACTTTTTCAGTTGTTTGTTGATCTCAAGCATTCTCTTTAGTGCTTGATCTAAGATTAGTCGTGCTTTACGCAACCTAATGCGAAGCCGACCTTTACCTGAATCGGTTGTTCTCATACACGCTATAGGAATTTGATTAATAAAAAATTAATAATACTATAACATCTAAAACGATATTTCGGATGATTAAGGTATAACAAAATTTACATTTGTCAAAATAAGTTTACAAAACGCTAAACCATATTAAATTTCAATTTCTTGAAACCCTTGGTTTTATACCACTCAACAAAAAATACACGTTTTTTCAAACTATTTGGCTCACGAAAACCTTTTTATGGGGAAAATTAATCAATTTGAAACATATTGATTTATTTTAATATGTTTATCAATAATCAAGTATCGAAAAATGGGCTTTTTAGATAGAATATTATCTGCGCAGCAAGCAGAAGTTTTTGGAGATTGGAGAGTGTTGAACGATCTTTCTCAACTCGATCAAATTGTAAAAGATTCGCATGACAAACCAGTTGTATTATTTAAGCACAGCATTCGTTGTGGTACAAGTTCTATGATTAAACATCAATTGGAAAGTGGCTGGGATTTTAGTGCCGACGATTTGGATTTTTATTATTTAGATTTAATTAATTACCGAGCAATCTCCAATGAAATTGCAGATCGTTTTGGTATCGTTCATCAATCTCCGCAGATCATTGTATTAAAAAATGGAAAAGCAACTTATGATACTTCACATCATATGATTAGCGTGGAAGGTATTCATTCGGCGGTTGACTAATATACTCTGTCAAAACCACTAAGACACTGAGGGAAGTAAGATTTGATTTGCGATAGTTTTAAATTCTGAACATTTGGATTACTAATAAAATACCCAAAAGTGGAGACGGTTTTAAAATTC
>JBCDFY010000120.1:0-22244 GCA_039176995.1 Bacteroidota bacterium | reverse complement strand
CGTCTTAGTAATTGGAGTTTTCTATTACAGCCAATTTATTACTGAACAATCGTACCCATTTCTAATTGGTTGTGCAACAGGTTTATCAGTTATTTTGGTCATTTTTCTTATCTTAAAAATCGTTTTCAAGATAAGTTTCAGAAAAGATGAAATATCGAATGAACCTCATTTGAATAAATCTAATAGTGCTATAATTTCTAAAATATTTCCCAACTTAGAAAAAGATTTTGTTGAAGATATTGACGCCAAATTGAATAGGATTCTGTCGATTCGTTTGAATATGATTTATATCAGTTCGATCGGTTCAATGTTCCTTGTGGTAGGTGGATTATTAGGTACCATTGTATTAATCAGACAAAATAAATTGATTGAAAGCCAAAATATTAATTTAGAGAAACAGAACAATTTAATTGAAAGTCAAAATGAAATCTCTAATTTACAGCTAGTGGAATTAAGAAATCAAAATTACGGAAACTCAAACGTTTTATCAGAAATGAATGATGATATTCGTACTAAGTATGAGGAATTTATAGACCTTGGTTATATACGTATAGGTGGTTACATTGATGAGTATGACATCCAGGAACTTAAAGAAATTGTTGATAAGTTACCTCGAAGATTTGCATATAGATCAAACCGAACAAATTTTGAAAGGAAATTAAGTCCAGAAAAAGGTGAATTTTTAAAATTCATACTAAAGGAAGTAAAAGATACCAATGCGCTCAAAAAAATTTATAGCGAGGTGAGTTTCTCTTACAGCTATCTAAATGGAGCAAATTTCGAGGATAAATTTTTGAGCGGTATTGATCTCACTGGCAGTTCATTAGAAATGGTCAATTTTACAAACTCAAACTTAGACAGCTCAAATCTTTCGTCAACCTCACTCAGAGGATCAATGCTCAAAAATGTTTCCTTGAATTATACGGACTTGACCTCTGCAACTTTAAATCAAAGTAACACTTTATGTAGCGATGAGATTTATAGATTTCATGCAACTGATGAAGTTTTATATATTTCAGATTTAGATGGTCTAATTGATTTTTACGACGATAGTTGTCTAATAACTTATCTATCATGTAGTAGATGTACTGGAATAAAGACAGAAGGTGCTTTGGTAAATGGTTTACAAGTCGATGGTGAATCAATTAAAACTTTATCAAAACTTTTTATTGATGCTGGCTTTTTAGGAGCAACACGTTCTATTAAAAGAGAAATTGTCTACAATACAGATACAATGTTAATCAAGTCGTATTTTATACTTACAGATTATTAATATCATTTTTAAAATCAATATTTTCGATTAAAGTAAAACATCGCCTTCAAGAGCTACTTGATGATTTCCGAAACAATCTTCGCTGATAATAAACACAGCGGAATCCCACCACCAGGATGCACACTCCCACCACAGAAATAGAGATTTTTGATGCGATTGGAAGCATTGGAATGGCGCATGAAGGCAGCCATACGATTGTTAGAACTCGTACCATAAAGTGCGCCGAGGTGCGATTGGGTGCGACTTTCGATAGTACGCGGTTCTAGTAGATTTTCTTGTTCAATGAGTGGTTCAATATCAACGCCAAGCGTTCTTTGAATTTTGGAGCAGATATTTCTGCGCGATTTTGTGATCAATTCATCCCAATTTTGCCCTGAATTGTGGGGTACATTAATCATCGTAAACCAATTTTCGCAACCTTCAGGTGCATCGCTGGCATTGCGCTTACTCGTGATATTGATATAAACCGTTGGGTCACCAAAAATTCGCCCTGCTTCCATTTCTGTGAATTCCTTTTGGTAATCTTCGCTGAATAAAATATTGTGTACATCTAGTTCTGGAAACTCCTTTTTGATGCCCCAATAGAAAATAAGCGCAGAAGTAGATTTGGTTTGTTGAAGGATACGCTTGGGATGTTTTTCTTTCGGTAAAAGCTGTCGATACGCATGGAAAACATCCATGTTGCAAATGATACGATCAAATATATGTGTTTGATTATCAATATTTAAGGCGTTTGCTTTTCCATTTTTTACGACGATCTCTTCGACTTTGCTATCAAAGTGAAATTGCACGCCCAAATCCTTTGCTAATTGGAAAATACTATTGGTGATAGAGTGCATGCCACCTTTTGGAAAGAACGCGCCGATGCCATATTCAAAATGCGGAATGATGCTTAACAGTCCAGGCGTTTTGTAAGGATTCGAGCCATTGTAGGTGGCATAGCGATTAAAGAGTTGCACCAGTTTGGGGTGTTGGAGTTGTTTTTCATTCACTCGATTCATGGAAGTGAACAAATCTAAACTCGGAATTTTGAGCATGGCTTTAAGCGTAGACGCTTTCAGCCACGTATCCCAACGATGCAATGATTTTTCTAGAAAAATTCTACCCGTTACTTCATATTTATATCTGCTATCGGCTAGACTTTCATTGATTTTATCACTGGCGATTCCTAGTTTCCTTTCTACTTCTCTTGCAAAAAGATTCTGATCTGCAAAAGCAGTCAAACGCGTTTGATCTTCCCAAAAATACTCACAAACGGTATCCAGCTTTTCATACTCAAAATAGTCCATAATTGGTCGATTGGCGACTCGAAATAAGTCTTCCACATACTGCGGCATCGTAAACAAAGATGGACCTGCATCAAAGCGATACTTCCCCAATTGAAACTGCGATAATTTTCCTCCTGGATAGCTATTCGCTTCAAAAACGCTCACTTCATGTCCTTTGCTCGCCATGCGTACTGCACTCGCTAAGCCTGCGATGCCTGCTCCGATAATTCCTATTTTCAAGTTTGAGTAGTTTGATTTGGAGATGGTAAGATGTGTATCCTAAATTTCACCTTAGATGAAAAATGAACAGGATAACTAACTCATCTCTTTGCTCTTTTCAAATCAATCGGGCATCGAACCCGACTGATTTGATCAGGGTTTACAAAGGATAAAAAATGGTTCATGAGCCATTTTTTATCCTTTGTAAACCCTGATGGATTTGGATGAACTCGACGCGTCTGCCTTAGGGTGATGTCCATCTAAATCCAGATTCCGTACTTTTAGCACATTATACCATCACCATACTGATGAATTCAAAATCTTTTATAATTTGGGATACATACTGGAACAAGGAAGGATGTAGAGGGTTGAACAGAAAGGACTATCTTACTTTTTTTTTCAAGATTTTGGACTAAAATGAACCTACTCGACAGTTTCTACCTAGAAAAAGAAGAACCCCTCCAAAGTTGCTTACTTGCCTTGCTTTATGTATCAAAATCAGATTTTCTGCTATTCATAGGTAGATCGAAAAACGCAACTTCCATACATCGCAGTAGGCAAAGGTGTACAAATTGAGCATCCAGATTTGGTGCGAGGAAATCGAACATTTGTGAGTTTGTTGTAGATCAATCCCGAAGAAGACATTCTAATTGATACGATACACGAGATTTTTGATATGGCGATGGAGTTGTATGAATAGCACCACTTTTTTTAGAATTCGTATTTCTCTTGTAATATTACAGGACATATTTTCACTAATCATCACAAAATGACAGATTATGAGCTAAATATACGCCTGGCATTCATGGTGGGTATCTTCCTGACTGCTGCTGTTTTCTTCTTGCTTCTTTCTTTTAGTTTGAGACAAAAGACTTCCTTGTTGTGGTTGAGTCTATACTGCTTTTCGCATCCTATTAAGAGTTTATTCAAGCCTTATCAAGCCTTAGTCTCTTCTGACTTTATCTCCGCTTATCAGCAGCATGAAGTTTCGCAATTAATTGTCTTATTGGGGGGATTTTTATTGATTGGATTTCTGTTTTGGGAATTGAATGTGCCTAGAAAGAAGTTTTGGATTGGTCTTTACGGAGTGTTTTGCATCTTTGCCTACTTTACTTTGTCCGATAGGACGCATAGTGATTCTATTATCATTTTAGGTCTAAGTTTGACTGCTTTTGGCGTTTATCAGAAGAAAAGAGGTGCGTGGTGGTTACTCATCGGAATGCTAGGCTATACTACAATTAGTTACTTGGGGCACGCAGATTTGCTAGGCTTTGCTTACTTCGCAGGCATTATATTCTTCATTCTGTGTATGCTGTTGTCCGTTGGGCAAAATATAGCCCAAGAAATGCAAAAGCAGCAGCAAGCACTGCTTAGAGCTGCTACTTTAGAGAATCAATTACTCAAAACCACCATCCAGCCTCACTTTGTCTTTAATTCCTTAGCAGCCTTGCAGGAGTTGATTGAGCAAAATGCTACTAAAGCTTCTGATTTTGTGGAGAAATTGGCGCAAGAGTTTCAACTGATTACTAAAGCATCTAGCCAGAAGATGATCTCTATGAGAGAGGAAATTGAGCTTTGCAAGATGCACTTAAGCATCATGGAATATCGACGAAATGCTTGTTTTGACTTTCAAGTGGAAGGAATTAAGGGAGATGAAAAAGTGCCGCCTGGTATCTTTCATACTTTAGTAGAAAATGGAATTACACATGGCTACAGTCAAAAAAATAAAGGATTCTTTAGGTTGAGGAAAGAAGAGAATGCAGAAGCTACTCATTATACTCTATTCAATGATAGCGATGTAGAAATCGAAAAAGAAATCGTTGTTGGAACAGGAATTCGTTATATACAAGCTGCCCTAGAAGAGTATTTTGGAGATAAAGCGTCTCTTACTTGGAAAGGGAATGAGAAAGGCTGGCGAGTTTGTATTTCAATAAAAAAATAAAGATGAGTATAGATGTATTGATTGTAGAAGATGAACCGTTATTGGCGCAACGAATAGAGCGGTTTTTACGAACATCAAAACTTGTTGAGTTAGGTCGTATGTCTATCAAGCCCAATTTACCTTCGGCAAAGGATTTTTTGAGTAAGCACACCATAGATTTGCTTTTACTTGATCTGGATCTTCATGGAAAGGATGGTTTTGAACTGCTCAAATTAGCAGTGAGCCAATCTTTCCAAACCATCATTATTTCTGCTTATACAGAAAAAGCCATCGAAGCCTTTGAGTATGGTGTTTTGGACTTTGTTTCCAAACCTTTCAATCAATTGCGTATCGAAAAAGCCCTAAATAGATTGTTAAATCGTTCTGCTAGAGTACAAATTCCACTTAAATATCTCGCTGTTATTAAGAACCAAAAACTTCAATTAGTACAGATAGAAGATGTTTTATTTCTAAAAGGAGCAGGTAATTATACGGAACTACACCTACTCAATGGTCAAATTGAGTTGCATTCCAAATCATTACAAAATATACTTCCTCTACTTCCCTCCAGTTACGAGCGTATCCATAAATCTTACATCGTCAATTTGAATGTAATTGAATCTATTTCTTATCAATATGAAATTCTATTGAAGAACCAAACTAAAATTCCTATTAGTCGCACAAAATATCAAGCTATTAAAAATAGAATTGCATAGTGAAGTTCCTACCATTCACATTGCTATACAGCCGTTCATAAATAAAGGCTTTTTCTATTGATTTATCAGGCATAATTTTGGTTCATCAAATAAGAAAAATGAATCAATATATTTCTCGTCGAAAATGGTTGAAGTCAACCACTTTTGCCTCTTTTTCTCTTCCTTTTGCAGCAAGTATTGCGACTGATGATCCTAAGTTATATCGAATTGACTCACAGGAAGCTAACGTCATAAAACTAAGCAGTAATGAAAATCCATACGGACCTTCGGAGCAAGCAAAAGCAGCAATCGTGGAATCCTTATCCATCGGCAATCGCTATCCAAATGCACTCAAAGAGGAATTGAAAAGGGAGTTGGCTAGAAAAGAAAATCTGACGCCCGAACATATTCTTCTTGCCGCTGGCTCAACGGAAATTTTACACATTCTCGGTAATTGGTTGACATACAAAAACGGGAATTATCTTACTACAAAAAACACCTTCCCAATTTTGATGATGTGCACGGAAGTTAAGGGGGTAAACTGGACAAAAATTGATCTGGATAGCCACTTCAAAGTTGATCTGAACCGCTTAGAAAATGCAATTAATGATCTAACGGATGCTGTCTACATCTGTAATCCTAACAATCCAACAAGCACAATAGTAGAATCCGCTGATTTGGAGAATTTTTGTAAAAATTGCAAATCCCATCAAGTCCTTTTGATAGACGAAGCTTACACGAATACACTAAAGGGGGGTTAAAAAACTCTGTGGCGAAGCTGATTAAAGACTACCCAAATATACTCGTCATTCGCACCTTCTCTAAGATATATGGATTGGCAGGAATGCGCATTGGCTATGCCTTGGGACATCCTGACTTGATCAAAGAACTGAAAACACAGTACGTCATTGCTTCAGCGGGTGTAAGTTCTGCAGGTTTAGCAGCGGCAATAGCTAGTTTGAAGGATACTACTTTCGTAAAAAGTAGCTATCAAAAGAATCAGCAGACCCGAAAATACATCACTGATTTATTTGATGAATGGGATATTCCTTACCAATTCGCACACCAATTTCCTCTATTATCCAATTGATCAATTTGAGGAAAATGGAAAGAATTTTAGAGCGGCTATGGCAGAAGTAAATATCCTCTGTCCTCCTTTCCAACATGAAAAAACGAATTATTCTCGAATGACTATTGGAACAAAAGAGGAAATGGATAAAGTGGCGATTGTCTTGAAAAAATTGAGATCGTAATTCTGAAAGTAGCACTCTTGAATTGGCTGAACAAAATTAAACAACATAGAAAATACAAACATTATGAAATTTATCATCACCTTATTTTTATTGGGTACAAGCACCGCTTCATTTGGACAAATTAGCGAATATGAAGCGGTTGCCAAAACCGTCAATTATTATCTAGAGGGTGGAACAAATAGTGACAAGGAGACCCTCATGAAAGCATTCCACGAAGATGCGGATGTCCGATTTGTGGATGACAAAGGAGAGTACAAAAGTATCAAAGCCTCTGAATTTTTTGGTGGTATGAAACCTGGGCCAAAATCCAATCGGAAAACTCGAATTGCCAATATCAACATCACGGGTCATGCTGCTAACGCACACTTAGTGATAGAATCCGAAGATTTTGAGTTCAATGACTACATGACACTGCTAAAAATAGATGGAGAGTGGAAGATCATTATGAAGATTTTCTTTGGGGAAAAACGGTGAGTTTCATGAAGAAAACATCCATGCCCAAATGTACACCTGCGATTTAAAAATGAAAGCGATCAAAAAAACACCATATGGAGGAAAGGACATTTTGAAAATCACTTTTTTATCCGATTCAATATGTATATAACTGGACAGATGCTTATGTAAGAAGTTGTTTGGATTTGGTATTTGAAAATTGTTATAGTTCATTTTTTACCAATTGAGGCGTCAAAAACGGAGTTTAGTTTGAGTTAAATGAGCATTTTGGCAACGAAAAGTGGTAAAAAAAGGAGCGTAACAAAACCAAAGGTTAAATTCAAACAGCTTCTAACAGGGAAAGCCTGCTTTTATATATTTTCATGGCGGTGGTTGGGTAAGTGGGGACAAAGCATCAAGATTTCTAGGCATACTTCCATATCTCCATAGAAATAAAATAGATCACACACACAAATACTTGAACTATAATTTTAGTACCACTTTTTTCAAAACCCGACTGGTGCTTCTCCCCTCACGCTCTAAATAATATAGCACATCGTTGTGCATTTTCATATTTTCCACAAACTGACTTTTGATTGGGATTCCTGCTGCTAGAGACGCATCTTGATAGCTGAATTTTCTCAAAACTTTACCCCTGCTGTTATCAAAAACAATATAAGTCGCACCACTTACTTTATCATTCAAGATGGGTTGATCCCACTTTCTTTCTTCAATATAGGAAAGTGGTAGTGTATGCTGGAGCTGTCCGCTATAAGTGTAAAACTCAGCTTGCTTTTCAAAATGATTAAACACACAAAGTTTGTTGCCTGTATCAACAATTGGAATATAAAGTGGCTGATAAAAAAGATGTAAGAGACTGTAATATTCATGCTCTTTTCCTCGGATTGCTTTTAGCTGATCGCTGTTTTCAACAGTGGCAGCGCTGATGTTTGGATTCAAGCGTTGAACCTGTGAATAATACAATTTGATATTGTTGACATCACTAATTCTTCGGATGACAAAATTACCACGTTCATTGCGCTTCGCGCCACTAAGAATGACCATTTGCCCTTCATGCAAATAGTCTTGAAAATAGATGTGAGTTGGAGAAGATTCTACACAGGGAAGCAGTAAGTTTTCTACTTTTTTCTTGGAAATCGTTCTAGTAAATTGAAGCTGACTATCGGCATCAAAACCAATTTCGTGAGCTTCCGAATCTGTAATTACATACAGTCCGCCGAGGCAACCTTGATGCAAACCGATGATACCATTCATTTCCTTCAAGGAAAGCTGACTGATTTCTTCACCATCTAAATTTGTTAAGCTCAAAATATCTTGATTGAAGCTGTCGTAGTCTTTGATAATCAGTAACTTGTCATTGAATGGTAAATAGTCTTTAATGCTAAACTTTTCTTCACTAATTGCCTCTATTTTAGGTGTCGCGGAAACGGTGATTTCGGGTAGTGTAATGGAGGATTTGGATAACTCAATGAGAAGACGATTCGATTTTCTGGCTTCAATTTGTATCTTCTTTGTCTCGTAACCAATGAAGGAAATTTCTAAACTGCTAGGTAATTGACTAAGTGTAATTTCGAATTTCCCTTCTACATCGGAAATCGTTCCTTTTCCTGAAGTTTGATTGTAAATATTGGCGTAAGAAATGGGCAAACGAGAGTTTTGGTCAATGACTTGTCCTTTCAAAATCTGCTCACTAACGTTTTGCGCAGAACCGATGTCAAACATACAGGTCAAGAAAAGAAGACCAATCAAAAGCCGAGCAAAGAGGAGAACTTTCATATTTTCAAAATATAGGTGATTAGAGTGTGTGTTGCTTAGAAAACAATGGTTTTCATAGCTCGACTATCTGTTCTACATGAAACAACTATATGAGCTATGTGGTAAATAATTACCTTTACGAAATGAAAATACCAACTTATATACTAACAGCAATTTGCAGCATTTTGCTGCTCGCTTGTGAAGAAAAAACACAAGAGATGAAAGAAGAAACGACCCAAAAAGTAGACAAACTAACTGCTTACATTGGCACTTACACGCGAACGGAAGGTCATGTGGATGGTAAAGCAGAAGGGATTTATGAAGTTCAAATTGATGCTTCCAAGGGTGAAATAGTAATGCAAAAAACCGTAGCGGAATTGATTAATCCTTCTTTCGTGAAGCTCTCCAAAAATAAGACGCACTTGTACGCCATTAGTGAATTGGCGCAAGAGCAAGATGAAGCAGGGTTACTTTACAATTATAAAATCACATCTGACTCACTACAATTGGTACAAAAATTATCTACTACTAGCAAATCACCTTGTCACATCGCTTTTGATCAAAGCGGAACATATGTTTTCGTAACGAATTATTTAGGTGGAAAATTTAAGGTTTATAAGCGCAATGAAGATGGAACTTTGACTGATATACAAATGATTCAGTTATCGGGTTCGAGCGTACATCCACAGCAAACAGAACCGTTGCTGCATTCCACTAAAGTCTCGCCTGATAATCAATACATCGCGGTTGCAGATAAGGGAACGGATAAGATTTGGTTATTTATGATTGATGAAGAAAATGAGATGTTAGTTCCTCATAGTCAGCCATTTGTAGAAATACAAGCAGGTGCAGGTCCGCGTCATTTAGCGTGGTCAGCAGATGGCAAATTTCTGTACGTCATCAATGAATTAGACAACACGGTGAATGTCATTCAGCACAAATCGGAAGACCAAAGTTTTGCTTCTATTCAGTCCGTTTCCACTTTACCAGAAGGCTATGAAGAGACGAGCTATTGCGCCGATATTCATCTGCATCCGAATGGCAAATTTCTGTATGGTTCTAATCGAGGACACAACAGCATTGCGATGTATGGCGTAGATACAGAAACTGGAAAATTGACTATCTTAGGAATAGAATCAACTAGAGGAAAAACGCCGCGTAATTTTAGTATTGGTCCAAAAGGAAATTTCTTTTTTGCTGCAAACCAAGATAGCGACAACATTACCACTTATCAAATCAACGAAGATGGTACTTTGCAGTTTTTGGACTTAGATTATGAGATTAAAACACCCGTTTGTATTGAATATTGATAGTTGATAAATGGTCTCCTAGTTTTATGGTTTCAGTGTTGTCATAAAACCAGGAGACCATAAAACACTAAAACCATGAAGACAACTTTCGCTGATCGCCTGCTCGATTTTCACCGTTTGCTCTCGCCCGATTGGAAGCTGCCCAAAGGAGTAGAATTGCTTTTTCCTTTTGGTTCATCTGAGACTTGGGGCGTGATGACCACTTTTTTCAAGAAATATTACGACGACAATCAATCGCGTTCCATCATTTTTGGCATTAATCCAGGACGATTTGGTGCAGGCATCACGGGCACACCTTTCACAGATCCGAAGTTGCTAGAAGAGAAATGTGGCATCAAAAATGACTTCCACAAACGCAATGAATTATCTGCACTGTTTGTGTATGACTATATCGAAGCCTTCGGAACGATTGAGCAATTCTATCAGCATTTTTACATCACTTCGCTTTGTCCATTAGGCTTTGTGAAAGATAGTAAAAACTACAATTATTACGATAGTAAAGTCCTAGAGAAAGCAGTGGAGCCATATATCATTCAGAATATTCAGCAATTGCTAAAAGATGGTTGCTCCAGCAAGGCTGCAATTTGTATGGGACAAGGTAAAAATTATGCTTATTTTAAACAATTGAATGAGCAACATCAGTTTTTCGAGGAAGTTATTCCTTTACCACACCCGCGTTGGGTAATGCAGTATCGCAGGAAGCGAAAAGAAGAATTTGTGGAGCAGTACAGAGAGGTGTTAGAACGCATTGCATCATCTACCAACTAGATTGAGGAGCTGTTGTTCTACAAAAAATATTGCTGCGAATATTCCAATAGCAATCAATAGTCTCATCCATTTCTTTTGCTTCCTATTCATGGCTGCTGGGATCACTTCTTTATTGATTAGTGCCTGAAAAGCTGCAACAACCTTCTCTTTATTGAAATAGAGTACATAAAATAATGCTAATAAATACATGATGGCGCTTGTCATTGCACCCCAAGAAATCTTGAAAGCAATATCTACTACAATGATATTCAATAAGATAGGAATTAAAACAGCTACCCCAAGTAATTTAGTTCGCTCAAATAGTAAAAGAAATGCTCCGATCAGTTGGCTCATCCCAATGAATAAGATATAAAAAGTAGAGTAACCAAAAAAAGTCCAAGCTAGATCAAAATCTATGACCTCTTCTAATGGCAATTGTGCAACTTTTTCAGGCAGCTTGCCATGACGATAAAATTGTCCACCCATCATTTTTCCACTTCCATAGATGCTTAGAGTTATCCAAACGTAAATGCGACAAGCAAGCTCTAAATGAGTCTTGATATTATTGGTGAGATTGTTCTTCATGCAGCTCAAAATAGTGAGTTTTGGTTAAACGCATTGCCTTATTTGATTAACTGTATCTATTTGATTATAAACACTTCGTTTTTTCTCACAAATAGATACGTTTTCAATTTTTGTTCACTCTTAAAAAGAAGAATAGCTACTCCTTCCAAAAAGGAATACTCACCCAGTTTTTCATCAAAACAGTATCCTTTTCTTCTTGCCAGTCTTTGTAATCAACAGACAATGAATGATGCCCACGAGAAAAGTCTTTTATATCCAAAACAGTATAAATTCCTAATTCTTCTTGATTAAAATGTGCCATATAATAGTAGCGAATATCTTGGAAAAGACTATCGTCAATCCTCACTTCATAGATGGAACTTAGACAGTTCAAAAGACTGTCTGGACTGGCTTCTTCCTTCCTTGGATCATTCAAATTCACACCTTCTTTGCCAATATAAATACCACTGATGAGTCCTTGCTTTTTACTCGGTTTGTAGTCGCAAATATGGAGTAGTGTTTCATTGCGTTTTGGGCTATAGCGAATGAAAAGAGGAAGACTATTTTCCTTAATGACAGAAGAGGGAATGGAAGCATCCCAAATTATCTCCTCTTCGGGACGCATATCATCATAGTAATAAGTGTAGGTTTTATTTTTTGTGCCAAAATCAGGATAGAAAATTTCGTGTTCATAGCGGAAGAACGGAAATAGAACCATCCCTAAAATGAAGAAATTGAACAAGAATCGGGATGACCAAACTCCGATATAGGAGACTAAGTGGTAGTAAATGGAACGATAGAAAATGGATAGCGTCGTTCTTGTTAACAATTCATATATCCACTTGTAAATCCTGCTAGTTCTTTTCCATTTTTTGATGATTCCTACGAATAGTGTGTCTAAAGCATAGATCAGACTCATAAAAAGATAAATAAATACGAAGACAAGAGCTATGATTTTGATAACTTTAGCAAGAGTACTTTTATCACCGAGCCACTCCAATACTGGATCAAAAAGTCCAATAGCGAGAGAAAGTCCAATGAACCATGCAGCAAGCGAAATTAGCATGAAAACCAACAAAAAGGCAAAGGAAAAAACGGCACTGCTAATTTGATCTAAACGAATCAGCATTCGATCTAACGAAGAGAGCTTTGCTTGAAGGCCTTGCTCGAAAGCAGGAGCGTACCGTAGGCGTTGGTAATCTACTTTGGGCTGGACAGAACGTAAACCAATAGTACCTATCCAAAATCCTCGAATCAAAATATGAAAGATCAAACTGAAAATCAGGGCATAGCAACTTAGTATTATAATGCCCCAAAAAGTGATGAACATTCCTCTGATCTGGGGCTCAAAATTAAAGTGTACATCCACATAAGTAGCTACTGCTCCAAACTGTCCTTGAGCTTGCACCAACAAAAAAATAGAAAAACCAGAAATCAATAACTCTAAGTTCCAGCTTTCCTGTTGCAGTTTATCTAACCAATCAGATATGTTGTGTTTGGTGTTCATTTTTGTCTCGTTAAAGTTATGGTTGAACGCTTTCTCTTAAAAAGAATCTAAAGATAGCCGTAGCAATGAATATGTGCTAAAAGAAATACAAATATTAGATGAAGAGACATAAATCCCTACACTTCTCATTCGCTCTTCCAACAAAAAATTCGCACATTTGCTGACCTGTTTCCTAACAACTTAAACGAACGATTACATGGCTTCTTTTGAAGTAATTGGCGGTCATCCGCTACAAGGAGAAATCACGCCGCAGGGGGCAAAAAATGAAGCACTTCAAATCTTGTGCGCGGTTCTCCTCACCGATGAAAAAATCACTATTTCTAATGTTCCTGATATTGTTGATGTGCAACGCTTACTTAAATTGCTCGAAGGCTTAGGCGTCAAAATTGAGCGCATCAGCGAAGATACTTATATCTTCCAAGCGGACGCCATCAATTTAGCCTTCTTTGAATCAGAAGAATTTAGAAAAAATGCGACCAAAATTCGCGGTTCAGTGATGTTGCTTGGTCCGTTGTTAGGACGTTATCAAAGAGCTTTTCTGCCACAACCTGGAGGCGATAAGATCGGGCGTCGAAGAATGGATACACACTTCAATGGGCTAGAGAAGTTAGGTGCGACTTTCACTTTCGATATGGAGTCGCACGTTTATAATATTCGTACTAAAGGTTTGAAGGGGGCTTACATTTGGATGGATGAAATTTCCGTCACCGGAACGGCGAATGTAGTGATGGCAGCCGTTTTAGCAGAAGGTAAAACCATCATTTATAATGCTGCTTGCGAGCCTTATCTTCAGCAATTGTGCAAAATGCTCAATCGGATGGGCGCGAAAATTGAAGGAGTTGGCTCTAATTTGTTGACTATCGAAGGCGTGAAAGAATTAAAGGGCACAGAACACCGAATGCTGCCCGATATGATTGAAGTGGGGAGCTTTATCGGCTTGGCAGCCATGACTCAATCTGATATTACGATCAAAGATTTGGATATTGAGCAATTGGGAATCATTCCTAGAACCTTTGAGCGCATGGGAGTTCGTATGGAAATTGGAAAAGATTACATTCGGATTCCAAGTCAGCAGCACTACGAAATTCAGACCTTCATTGATGGTTCGATTATGACGATTTATGATGCACCTTGGCCAGGTTTTACGCCTGATTTGATGAGCATCATTTTAGTGATGGCGATACAGGCAAAAGGAAGTGTTTTGATTCATCAAAAGATGTTTGAGAGTCGCTTATTTTTTGTAGATAAATTGATTGATATGGGCGCGCAAATCATTCTTTGTGACCCACACCGTGCAACGGTCATTGGGCTTAATCGTCGCTATCAATTGCGTGGTATTCGTATGACTTCACCTGATATTCGCGCAGGCGTTGCGTTATTAATTGCTGCACTTTCTGCCAAAGGAAAAAGCATCATTGATAATATTGGGCAAATTGATCGCGGCTATCAAAATATTGATGGACGTTTACAAGCCTTAGGTGCGAAAATCAAAAGAGTAGAATAAAACCATGTGGCAAGAACTACTCAAAATAGCACTCATCGGAGCAGAGCGAACGCCGCTTTCTGAAGATATGCAAGAGAAATTGGCTGCATTAGGAATCCCCGTAGAGGAACAATCCGAAGTGCAGAGTTTATTAGAAGGTGTTTCTTATTTTGGACAGTTAGAGAAGATCAATATTGCGACTAGAGACTTTAAAGGAGCGCGACCTAATTTGGTAAGAAAAGCATCTTATCCTGTACACTATTTGAGTGAAAAATCTGTAGAGGATTTCCAAACTATTTTGAGCAAATGGCAATTGGCACTGCCTGAATTTTCACTTCACGCACGACAAAATGGATGCTTTTTACCACCCGAATATTTGCCTTTGGCATTCAATTGTGTGAGAGAAAATAACAAAACTTGGGACAGCATTGCGCCTTTGGTAGAAGAGCATGGCTGGTGGCTAGTTGGAAAAAATGAATATTGGAAATTCCTAGTGGATCGTCCTTATCGAACCGTTGAGATTCCGAAAAGCCGCATTCATCAAGCTACTCAAGGCATTAAAGACTTTCAGGAATCTTTGCAAGGAGGAAGAACTTATTTAGACCAAACTGATTGGAATAGAATCAAGCGTTTGGCGTTTAGCGCAGATCTGAACCAATACGATGCTTTGAGAAATAACTGGAATCCGCAAGCACTAAATCATCCGATGTGGAATGGAAATTTGAATCAGATTTTCCGAATTTTAGATTTCCGAAGAGCAATGATTAGAGCTTTGCAAGCAGCTTGAGATATTGTTAATCTGTCTATACGTTTGTTGATTTGACTGATAAATAAATCACTGGACTCAATAGTTTGTGTCCCAGATTGCACTTTTACAGAAGATTTGAAGTAGCAAAAACTCTGATCTTTGCTTTTTTTAAATCATGGCGGCATCAGCCTGAGGTAGACTTAGTCAAACCGCCATGAGTTGATCAAGGTTTCTTAAGGACTCGATGTCCATCCAAATCCACAACAAGCCGCTCTCAACAAGCACTTTCAGTACTTGCGCAATTTGGTACACACACGATTCAATACGTAAGAGATCGAGCCTAAATTTTTTCTAGTAACTTAGGAATAAATAAAATGAGACCGATTATAACTGCACCAATTGCAGTAATTAGAACTGCTGCTGCTGCTACATCTTTCGCCTTTCCCGCGAATGGATGATAATCAGGAGAGATCAAATCAGTTAAGAATTCCAGCGCGCTATTCGCAGCTTCCGCAAATAAAACTAACGTAATAGTAAAAATTAGAACAGACCACTCAACAATGGTGAGTTGTAACCAGAAGGCTACACCAATCGCAATGGTTGCGATTACTAAATGAATAATGAAATTGGGTTGGGTTTGAACTAGAATTAGTAAACCTTTAAACGCATATTTGAAGCTCGCTAGGCGCTTATTGAGCCACATAAGGACGGCGCAAATTATCGCTGAGAGACTGTGTTTGTTCCTGCAATTCAAAAGTACCTGTGATGCCCATATGTGGAGAATTTGGGCTGCTTAGTACACTAAAAGAAGTACATTTGAAATGGTCAGAGTAGAAAATATGATCTTGTGGAATATTCCAAAAGTCAACTTTACCATCAATGAAAGAAGGCATGAAGCCAATTCGGCTGTCGTTCAATTCAACTGACTGGCGAAAGCCTTGAATTTCAGGAGACCAAGAAACTAAATGGTAATCTCCAAAAGTAACTAAAGGCGCATCCAAGTTGCGACAATTAGAAGCAATTGTATTCAAATGAGCTTGTGTTTGTTCATAATCCACAGTCGTTAATGCAGGAACTGTATGAGATGCAACAAAATAAAATTTCTCGTGACCCTTTACATTCACTTCTCCCAAAATGTTAGCCATTGCCTCATGGTAGAACGTATCTGCTATGAAATGATGCTTGGAAAGTACAGCGATGCCATTATAAGAAAGGCTAGGTAGTAGAATTTGGTAAGGGTATTCTTCCTTCAAATACTCTTCAATCAGGAAGGAAAATTCGGGATCTAGTCCTTGTATAGAAAGAACGTCTGCATCTAGATTTTCAAGATAATCTAAGGTGAAGTCAATATCTGGCTCGAAGTTGTTTACATTGAAATGCGAAATTTTAATTTCGGGTTGGTTACTTGGCGCAGCATACTGCATTTTCTGTCCATGTGTATTTTCTTTCAAGAATAAGCAAAGTGCAGCACAACAAGCAAAGCTAGTAAACATCAATTTTGGTTTCTTGAAAAAGAAAAAGATTAAACCCAAAAAGAGATAAAAAAACATAATTTGAGGAGCGTGATTTGCACCCCAACGAAGAGGAAGTACGTCTGGAGTCAGGATACAGAACGTACCCAAAAGCAGTATAAGCGTAAGCATCGAGAGTTCGATGAACTTAGATTGTAGTAAAACTTTCGTAAGCATAACTAAACTAAGGGTAAAATTCGTTCTATAATTCTTTCTTTCAATGAGTCTTTTATGGAAATACTCTTATCCGTCACAAATATAACATTTTTTTCCTATATTTTCTTGGGCTTATAAATCATCAATTGAGGTCAAAAAAGGAGTATTTGTTCAGGTAAATCTTATGAGCCAATATTTTTTTTTATAAACAGGAAAAATTGAATTATATTTTGCTAAAGAAAATATATCCACATATCATTTCGTTTTAGATTAATTCAAAATTCCCCACAACTTATCTTTTAATTTATCTAATCCTTGCTGTGCAACTGATGAAATGAAAATATACGGTAAATCACTTGGGATTTCAGGCAGCAGCAGCTCTTTCAATTCTTCATCAATCAGGTCTGATTTTGTAATTGCTAGCAGTCGTGGTTTATCTAACAATTCTGAATTGTAAAGCCGTAGTTCATTAAGCAAGATTTCGTACTCTTTTTGAATGCTTTCTGTATCACACGGAATCATGAAAAGTAAAACAGCATTGCGCTCAATATGCCGTAAAAAGCGATGTCCTAAGCCTTTACCTTCATTAGCACGTTCAATAATCCCAGGAATATCTGCCATCACAAACGAGCGATTGTCACGATACTTTACAATGCCCAAATTTGGAACGAGCGTCGTAAAGGCATAGCTCGCGATCTTTGGTTTTGCAGCTGTAATGACTGAGAGCAAAGTAGATTTTCCAGCATTTGGAAAGCCAACTAAACCCACATCCGCCAAGACTTTCAGTTCTAATATTTTCCATTCTTCCTTACCTGTTTCTCCAGGCTGTGCATATCGAGGGGTTTGATTAGTGGGCGATTTAAAATGTGAATTTCCCAGACCACCACGACCACCACTCACCAAGATACGCTCCTCTTCGTGATCTGTAATTTCAAATTCAATTTCTCCCGTTTCTGCATCCTTTGCCACTGTTCCAAGTGGTACATCTAAAATTACATCACCGCCGCTTGCGCCTGTCTTGTGGTTGCTGCTACCATTTTCTCCTCTCTCTGCAATGACATGCTTTCTATATTTCAAAGACAAAAGCGTCCAAACATTTCGATTGCCGCGTAAAATAATATGTCCGCCACGACCACCATCGCCGCCATCTGGTCCACCTTTTGCATTTTTTTTATCCCGATGAAAATGTGCAGAACCTGCTCCACCTGCCCCCGAGCGTCCACATATTTTTACATAATCTACGAAGTTCCGATCCATTTTTATATCTAATTTGAATTCTATTTGGTGGGCAAAGATACTTACGTATTTGAATTCTTCAATTGTGCTGATTTTTAAAAATATTAAAAAATGACACTTTACTCTCGCGATATTATTGCTTATCAATAAAGTATAATGCTATTTCTTTTAGAGGTGTTTCAGCAGATTAGCTTTATAAGTTCTGCCAATTGGTATATCATATTTTCCTATTTTAATCGTATCACGGCTTAGCTGCTCAACATGAAGTAAAGAAACGGCATAGCTTTTATGAACTCTCACAAAATGACTAGGGAAAATAGCTTCTAAGTCGTTTAAGGTTTGTCGGCTAAGGATACGTTTGTTTTCAGTATAGTAAACCACATAATTTTCGTCTTTTTCCAGAAATAAAATATCTTTCCAGAAGACTTTATGTAGCAAAGTTCCACTTTTGATATAAATTGTAGACGATTCATCAGCATCAGTTGTTTTTTTAGGATTTATATTGACTTGATTATATTTCACTGCGCGTTTGCACGCCTGAAGAAAACGAGAAAAATTTATAGGCTTGATTAAGTAGTCAATTGCTTCTAAATCAAAACCTTGCGCAGCAAAATTTGGATAAGCAGTAGTGAAAATTACTGCTGGAGGTAGAGTCAACTGCTGATAGAAATCTATGCCAGATGTATCGGGTAAGTTGATGTCTAAAAAGAGTAAATCTATCTCATTATTTTGGAGAAAATGAGATGCTTTTTCAGTGTTGCGAGCAAATCCAGTCCATTCTATAAAATCGATTCTCTCCACATAGTTTTGAAGAAGCGTGACTGCTTTGATTTCGTCTTCTATTACATAAGATTTGAGCATGAATCAATGATTGAGCAAGTTAATCCGCAATTCTACATTGAAATCGGAATCTGTTTCTGTTAGCATAAATTGATGTTGCTTGGGATAAATTAGTGCTAGACGTTTTCTGACATTTTCCAAACCAATTCCTCGATCATTTAAAGGAACAATAGTTCTATGCTCGAAAATGGCATTTTGGACATTAAATTTGAGTTGACCATCCTCTATAAGCAACTTAATATTGACTAAGCACTTTTCTTCTGGACGAATGCCATGTTTAAAAGCATTTTCGATCAAAGGCAGTAAAATGGCTGGGGCTACTTGGTATTTTTTATCCAGACCTTTCACCTGAAAGGAGATCGTCGTATCATCGGTTTCTCCTAAACGCAAATGCTGAATTTCAATGTAGTTCTGTATCAGTTGTACTTCTTTTTGCAGTGGCACTTTTTCTACATTGCTTTCGTAGGTCAAATATTGCATAATACCAGAAAGATTGTCCAGACCTACGGCGATTTCCTCTTGCTGTTTCTCAATTGCTATGCTGTAAAGATTATTTAGGGCATTGAATAAAAAGTGAGGGTTGATCTGCGTTTTTAAGAAATTGAGTTGGGTATTCAGTTGAATGGCTTCTAATTCATGTTTGCGTTTCTCCTCTGATAAATACAATTTAAAAAAACGAATGCCCGAAGCCAAACCGATGATAGACAGTAGTATAAATGCATTTCTAATAATTGGAATTTCATTGAAAAAGTAATAAGTCAATCCTGTATCCGCAAGCAAATTGGTAATAAAATTAGAGCCAATCACAATGCGGTCTAATATCGTAGCCAACAAAAAAACGAGTAGGAAAGTCAATGTAAATAAGCCATATCTTTTCTCTTTTACGATCCATTTGGGAAGAAAATAGTAAATCACCAAATAAGTTGAAGCGATGATAACTGGAAAGCGAACTAAGTTGAATAATACAAAATGCCAGCCAAATTTTCCATTATAATCATAAATAGTACTTGTCCAAAAAAGGATGACTAACCAAAATAAAAGATGTGTTCCAATGCGTTTCCAACTCATTGAGGAAAGATAGGAAAATGTTCATTTTTGGCGTCTAGAATGACTGGAACAGCGAAGAAATGATGGTTAATGACATTCCCCCTCAAATTTTTGCTGTTGGCTTCATTTTCGCTACGCTTCTCTTTAGAATAATTACTTTTGGGCAAAACAAACAAATATGAAACTTTGCTTACTCATCTTGGTTTTGCTATCTACGCAAATTGCCTTCGCTCAAAATATTGAAAAGCCACAGCTCTCCATCCAAAAAACGAGCGAAAAAATCATCATAGACGGAAAATTGGACGAAGCGATTTGGCAAAGCGGAGAAGTCGCGACCAACTTCTGGAAGCAAGCACCTATTGATGGTGTACAAGCAGAACAGCAAACTGAAGTGCGGATGGCTTATGATGAGAAAAACGTTTACATAGCAGCTACTTGCTGGGATGATGACGATTATGTTATTCAAAGTTTGAAGCGCGATATTTTTGGTGACAGTGATGAATTTGCAGTCTTTATTGACCCAGTAAACGAGCAAACGAATGGCTTTGCTTTCGGAGCAAATGCAAAAGGTGCACAATCCGAATCTTTAATTACACCCAATGATGCTGACCCAAGTTGGGACAACCGCTGGTTTGTACAAGTACAGAATTACAGCGACCGTTGGACAGTGGAAATGGCAATTCCTTACAAAAGTTTACGTTTTAAAACGGATATTTCCACTTGGGGGATCAACTTCATCCGAAATGATCCTGGTAGCAATGAAATTCATGTTTGGTCGCCTGTCCCGCGCCAATTTGATGCTTTTGATATTGGTTATCTGGGAAAATTGAACTGGGAGATTGCACCAGCAAGTGCAGGTAAAAATGTTTCTTTGATTCCTTATGCGAAAGTAGAAAACAATCAAAATTTTGAGCCAAAAACTCCTGCGGAAACTCAAGTAGAAGTAGGTGGCGATGCAAAAGTAGCCCTAAGCCCAACACTCAATTTGGATTTGACTTATAATCCAGATTTCTCAGAAGTGGAAGTCGATCGTCAAGTCACCAACTTAACACGTTTCAATATCTTCTTTCCTGAACGTCGTCAGTTTTTCCTAGAGAACGCAGATGTCTTCAATGAATTTGGGCAGTTTGCGGATCGTCCGTTTTATTCGCGTCGCATTGGTTTGGATGCCAGAGGAAGGCGCGTTCCGATTCTATATGGTGCACGTCTGAGTGGCAATGTAAATTCTAAATTGCGCTTGGGTATTTTGAATATGCACACCGCAGGGAATGAAGATCGTTTAGCGCAAAATTATAGTGCGGTCACTTTTCAGCAGAGAATTTGGGAGCGTTCTTCCATCAAAGGTATCTTCCTCAATCGGCAAGCCTACGAAGGAGGAGAAAGTCTGAAAAATGATTACGGTAGAAACTTGGGAGGGGAGTTCAATTATTCCACTGCCGACGGAAAATGGCGCGCGCAGTCGGGCTACATTCATTCCTTCAAAGAAGGATTTGATACTAAAAACCAACACGCCTACGGTCGCTTTGATTATGATGGTCAGCAATTCAGAACCTTCTTAACAGTACAACACATGGGCGAAAACTACTTCGCCGACATGGGCTTTAATGGTCGTCTACTCAACTTCAATCCAGAAACCAACGAAGTTGTGCGCTTGGGCTTCACCCAAATTGCCAATATGCTCAATTACTACATCTATCCTGAAAACAGCAAAAACGTTAATTTCCACTGGTCGGGAATCGAAAACTTTGTTTGGGTCAACGATGGGACAGGTTTGAACGAATGGTACACGCGCTTGCGCCATTTCATCTTTTTCAAAAACACCAGCCAACTCCGCTTCCGCCTTAATAATAATTACGTGGATTTGGTCTTTCCCTTCGCCATCACCAAAGTTCCGCTCCCAGCCCAAGCCTACAATATGACCGAATTCAATGTCCAATTCAACACCGACCTCCGCAAACTCCTCAACACCGAAATGTTCATCGTCTATGGACAATTCTACAATGGTACGAAACTCACTTATCGCGGCAGTCTGTCCTATCGCGCGCAACCTTGGGGCAACTTCACCCTTGGCTTGGAGCAAAACAACATTTGGCTACCTGAACCTTACGGCAATGTAGACTTTACGCTCGCCACCGCTCGCGTAGAAATCAATTTCGATACCAATCTCTTTTGGACTACCTTCCTCCAATACAACACCCAAGCCGACAACTTCAATATTAATAGCCGCTTTCAGTGGCGCTATGCACCAATGTCGGATT
>JBCDFY010000119.1:0-22405 GCA_039176995.1 Bacteroidota bacterium | reverse complement strand
CACCGATATTCCCGTACGCTTTAACTTTTGAAAAGTTAGAATTACTGGCACGCATAATTGCTGTGAAAAAATCCTCAAACGCTTGTCCTTCACTTTGGTGAATTTTCAACTGAAATTGAAGAGAAACGATATATCTTTCATCTCGGTTCACTAGAGAAATTTTAGAAGTTCATTGCAACAAAAATATTTTGGCACAAAAATAGTCAATAAATAATGGACTTCAATCAAATTCTTTCAAAGAAACAAAAAGTTGTAATTCTAATCCAACCTCGCCGCTATTACAAACGTCAACTGCTCCTGCCGCACTGTTCCATTCGGTGAAAAATATTCGATGTGCATAATATAAACGCCCATTCTGGCGCGCGTTCCATCGGCTAAAGTTCCATCCCATTTGAATGCGCCTTCCGTTGCGATGAGTTCGTTTTGCGAAAGCGTGCCAACCAAGCGACCTGAACTATCAAAAATGCGAATATTGGCGAGATAGCCAACTTGATCTACTTCGTATTCTAAGAGCAGCAGATCTTGAAAACCATCATTATCGGGTGAAATGACATTTTCTGTTAGGCGGAAATTGGAGGAGATATTACCGCTAGATTGAAAAAACTGAGAGTTTTGTGCAGTGGGCGTAGCAAAGCCAACTTGCGCGGCAGCCGAGTGCCAATTGTTTTCATCTTGCGTCATGCTTTCTGGATTAAGGCGTTCGAGAGAAACGCCATTTTCATCATCTAACAAAGCACTATGAAAGTCATTAGAGTACTCAAAAGCATCAATGATGACGGTTTCTTGCAGATCATTAACTACATAGACCACAATGCTTCCTTCTTTATCACCTAAACTCGGTAAGTCAGTTTCTAGTACAGCTTCGGGAATTTCTACTTCGTAACGATTCAAAATATCTGTGGGTGACTCTGTGAGGACGACATATTGTTGCGGAAAAAGTAAATAACTTGTTTCCACTCTATTGATATTGTCCAAATTAGCGTCTGCCAAAACCAGAGATTGTAGGTCAATAATTTTATCCGAGCGATTGTATAATTCTACAAAATCACTGCCGCCCGTTGCTGGATTGAATAGGACTTCATTGATGACTAAATCCTGACTTTCGGGCAAGGCAGGTAAGGCAAATTCAGCAGTCGAATTGCTAGAAACGAGATTCCCTAAACAATCTGAGAAACTGTTATTGAGCGTCAAAGTGTAAATAATACCTTTATCCAAAGGAAGATCAAATTCAAGCAAAACACTAGATAAATTAGGTGTTTCAAGAAATACAAAAGCAATATTCAATCCTTCTACTTGATAATTGATAGCGTCATTTGCTAGGGTTTTTTCTACACTTTCTGAAAAGAAAATACGTAATTGTTGTTCTCCAACCAACTCCACTTTTTGGATGCCTTCAAACACTAAATCTTCTGCCTCAGCAAGCACAGAATTGGGCATCCCAGGTGTGCCACCACTTCCGCTTTCCGAAGCACGCCAATTGCTTGCTGAATTGTCGCAAATCGCCAGTGGATTAATCAATTCTAAACTAAATCCGCCGTCATCTTTGCTACCGTCTCCATACCAATCGTCGTTATAATTGACGCTATGAATAATTTCATTTTCAGCAGTTTGCAAACTCAATTCATCTCCTGAATTTCTGAGGCTAATTAATTCTTCTAGTTGCAAGCTATTCTCCAAATTGTCAAAAAAATCGTTCGTTTCTTCGTATAGCAACACATACTCACCTGCTAATAATAAATAATTAGGCAAAGTTGTCTCTCTGCTCGAATTTGACAAAACTAAACCTTCCAAATTGATGTTTTTCTCGCTTCGATTGTACAATTCTACGTATTCCAATTCAGGCAGACCAACCACGGGCGAAGGGTCAGCCATGATCTCGTTGATGAGTAAATCGGCAAAAGTGGCATTGGCTTCTTCGATGTATAAAAAACTAGTATTTGCGTTCTGCACTTGATTTCCTGCTCCGTCGCTAATATCATTCACAACGATTTCGTAAGTCGTTTGGCTTTGTAAACCCATCCCTAATTCTAGTAAGATGCTGTTGGGTGAATTTAGAGAAGCGTCAGATATATTTACAGTAGGAGAAATTTGATAATTGGCAAGGGTTGAAATCGCTGCATTGTCTTGTAAATTCTCATCAAACATCAATAAAATTTGCTGGCTAGAAAGAGCTTCTGCACTCAATAAATTAGGAGCTTGTTCGTCCTGTTGCGTATCAATTTTTAAGTCATCAAAGAAGAATTTATCACTTCGGGTAGAAGTATAGCGACATTCCAAACCAAAATACGCACCTTGGTGATAGGTATCATCCAAAGTACTACCTTCTTCCATAAAATCACTTTCTCCATTATAATCTACCGCCAATGTCCAAAAGTTTTCTGCATCTCTTTCCACTTTCACACTCACTTCCACAGGCGCATTTCCAACACCTCCCAGCGTTCCACTAATCAGCAATTCATCACTTGTTCTATCTTGCCTAAAAAGCTCAATGGCATCGTCTGTTCCGCCAATTCCACCGATTTTCAGAAAGTAGCCTTGAAAATTATCCGTATCCGTTTGATCACTTTGTAAAATAATTTTGGCAAAGTTGGAACTGGAAGGAGCGAAATCGAGGTTAATGTAAAGTTCCCAAGTGGTTGCATCTTGCATTGGAACAGCTCTAAACAATTGAGCAGGACTCATTTTGCTGGTATCGTTGAGCTGCAACTGTTGTTCAGCATTGATGATAAACTTGGCAACTTCTCCTTCCCATTCTGCCAAGCTACCTGAAGAAAAATCATCCATTAATTGCCCGATTCCAAAGATGGGAAGCAGCAAAAAAAAGATTGGGTATTTCATCTGTTTATTTTTTATTCTCATTGACGGTCAGATGGAACTTACCATGATTAAATAATCATTTCTTTATGGATTTAAAGATTATTTAATCATAGACGTTTCATCTTTAATCGTTTTTAGGCTGTTGTAAATTCTACTAAACTAGAAATCAAAGCTATAATATATATTGTAGATATTTGTGATTAGATAATGGTTAATTATTAATGAAGTGAAGGTAACGCAAAACTTTTCACTCAAAACTTAAAACTGTACATAGAAAAATGAAAGTAGCTGTTGTAGGAGTCACTGGCTTAGTAGGCTCTGTGATGTGTCGCGTATTAGAAGAGCGCAATTTCCCAATTGATGAATTTTTGCCTATTGCTTCGGCGCGTTCCGTAGGAAAAATGGTAGAATTCAGAGGACAAGAACACGAAGTCATTGGCATGGAGAAGGCAATTGAAGCATGCCCTGATATTGCCATTTTTTCAGCAGGTGGAAGCACGTCTTTAGAATGGGCACCTCGTTTTGCGGAAGTTGGAACGACAGTGATCGACAACTCTTCTGCTTGGCGAATGGACAAGACCAAAAAGTTAGTAGTTCCAGAAGTGAATGCGCATTTGTTGACCGCAGAAGATAAGATCATTGCCAATCCAAATTGCTCCACGATTCAAATGGTCGTAGCACTTTCTCCGCTCCAGAAAAAATACGGCATCAAACGCTTGGTGATTTCCACTTACCAATCTTTCACAGGTACAGGCGTCAAAGCAGTGAAACAATACAACCTAGAGCGCAAAGGTTTCGACGCAGGTGATGTAGAAATGGCTTATCCTTATCCAATTTTCGAGAATTGCTTACCACATTGTGATATTTTCTTAGAGAATGATTACACCAAGGAAGAAATGAAATTGGTACACGAAACGCGTAAGATTTTAGAAGCACCAAATATTGGAATTACGGCAACTGCAGTGCGTGTTCCTGTACATGGTGGGCATTCAGAAGCGGTGAATGTAGAATTAGAGCAGCCTTTTGAGATTGCAGAAATCAAGCAGCTTTTGGCAGATACAGAAGGCATCGTTTTGCAAGACAATCCAGCTAATAATGAATATCCAATGCCTAAATATGCGAAAGATCAAGACCCTGTTTTTGTAGGAAGAATCCGTAGAGACGAGTCGATCGAAAATGGGCTAAATCTTTGGATTGTTGCGGATAATTTGCGAAAAGGTGCAGCAACAAATGCGGTACAGATTGCAGAATATTTAGTAGAGAAAGGAATTGTGGAAACAGAGGGGGCATTGGTTTAAAAATTTCTTCTCTTGACAAGTTCAATTTCTAAGGGAACAAAAAGAAAACCAAGAATCGAGGTTTGAAGTTTCCTAACTTCAAACCTATATCATATCCGTTTCCAAACGAGTATGGTGAATCTCTATCATCGAGAATCCGCGGTACTACTACCTATAAAAGCATTGCTCTGAACAAAAAAGAAGCGCATCAAATTCATTTGACGCGCTTCTTTCGTTACGAAAAATAATATAGATAATCTGCGAATTCGTTTTTCAAACTTCGAATTTCATCTTCTAAATCTTTACTCGCTTCAACTCTCCATTCTCTTCCACTACAACAAATGCAGATGGAAAACCCGCCGATTTCGCTTGCTGCATCGCACGTTTTGCCTCATAAGCATCTGAGAAACCACTAATAAACATCACCGTCCATTCTCCTTTTCGCTTACTTTCGATATAACCTAAATTATCTACTTTAGAACCATCAAAATACTGAGGATTTCTATAAGCTGCCAATTGAACTTTGTAGCCGTTCATCGTACCTTTATTCGCTCCTACGTCTGAATCATTATTATTATTCGTTGGCGTAGAAGTAGAAAGATAAGTGCCGTCTTCCAAAATTAATTTGTCTTGCACATCCATCGTAGATTCTTTCACCAAAAACGCATCTTTATAGCCTTCGCGCTTTACTTTTTTCAAAATATCCGCTGCGGCAGCTCTATCCGTATATGCACCTACACGAACTTTATATACATTTTTGATGAGCTTGTAGTAAACATTACCATGCACATTCAAAGAAGCATAATTATTCAAGTTAACTTTATTCGTAGCTGCCACTTGAACAGAATAACTGTCCGCTGGTAGTTCACTCAAACTAACCGCACGACCTTGATTTCTATTATTTGGACGATTGATATCGTTAGGATCAGTTGGTCGTACATCGTCTGGCAACTGCGTTGTACTATTCACTCTTCGGAAAGGCATTGCGCCTAATATATTTCTATTGTAGCCATCGCCCGTTGCAATATTTTTGCTCAAATCCGTATAACCCATTTTAGAAAAACGAAGCATATACGTTCTTTGCGGACTCAAAGGTAAAATATACTCTCCTAATTCATCGGTCATCGTTTCCGCAGCAATCTGTCCCGTTGCTTGGTCTATGGCTTGGATTCGCACATCAGGTACTTCTGCTCTAGTATCCGTATCATAAACCATACCGCGATACTGCTCTCCTTCTCTGCTTAATACCACTTCATAATTCTGATTATTGCGAATACTCATCGCAGACAATTGCAAAGACGAGCTGCTGTATCCAGCCTTGCGAACAATTACTCGACAATTCAATTCTTCATCCGCTCTAAAATTGAACGATCCGTTTGCATCCGTCTCAAAAACGCCTCTTTGGCAATCTGAAAAATCCAGAATAGCATCTGGAATCGGACGACGATCACTTGCATTTAGAATGCGTAGTGCAACCTCATTCGTTTGGCGACTAATTTTATAAATGTCTTCGCTGCCTTGACTTCCTTCTCTGTTAGAAGTGAAATAACCTTCGTTGCGCACGCCATCAAAAATGAAACCGTAATCATCTCTAGGTGAATTGATACCAACGCCCATATTGCGTGCTACACTCCATTGCTGATTATTACGGTCGGAGCGGAAAACATCGTAGCCGCCATATCCATCATGCCAATTGGAAGCAAAATAAAGCGTTCTTCCATCGAAATAAGGTGTAATTTCATCTCCTGGCGTATTGATGTTTGGTCCCAAATTTTCTGGTGTTGACCAACTAGAACCCGTTTTGTAGGAAACGTAAATATCAAAACCTCCTTGTCCACCTGGACGATCGGAAGCGAAGTACATCGTATTGCCATCTGCTGCGATCTGTGCAAATCCTGTTGAGAATTGCGCACTGTTCCAAGGAAACTCTTCTTCTTCTCTCCAATTGCCATCAAAACCTGCTTGTCCTACATACAAGTCCAACTTCATACCACTAGAAGAAATATGACGCGTTCCATCGATAAAATTATTATGCGTAATTGCCGCCATACGCCCATCTGCAGAATAAGAAACTGGACCGACGCTGAAGCGGTTGTTGTTATTTTGATCTAAGATTTTTACAGGTTCTAATGTACCTGATTGCGGACGATACTCCGAAAGGAATAACTGATTTTTTGCTTTTCCTGTCCAATTAGATCCACTGGAGCCAGCATCTGTTCTCGCTGAGGAATAGACCAATTGGTCGTTGCGGAAAAAGGCAGGACTAAAGTCAGAAGCTGCGGTATTCAAACCTTCCACGGGCGTAACGGCAAATTTGGAGCGCAAGCGACTATTTCGACTCGCGTAAACCGCCATTTCATAAAAATGTGTGCCCTCGTCAGAATTGACTCTTTCGTAGCGACGGAATTGGCGCGCTGCTTCTTCGTAGCGTCCTAAACTCATCAATACTTTTCCGTAGTTGAAGTAGTGCTTAGGATCAACGAGCTGTGGTGCAGAAAAGGCACGTTCATACCATTCTAATGCTTCCTGCATTTGATTAATGTGGCGGTAGCAATCTGCTAAATTCGCCATGGCTTCCCCGCTCGAAGGATTCTGATTGATGTATTTTAGATAGGAGCTGATGGCAAGGTTGAATGCTTTGAGTTCATACTGCTTGTTTGCTTTGCGTTGGGCTAGCGTAGTGTTGGTGGCAAACGTGACGAGGAGCATCACCAACATCGTATTAATGAATACCTTCATGGGTCTATGATTTGTTATTTTTGTAAAGTGAGAACGGTTCATTAAATATGCAAAAATATACATAAGTAAGCCGAAAATTAGGATAATATGTCTTAAATGTCAAAAAATACTAATTTATTATGCACTGACACACATCTTTAATACCTGCATTATGGTAGCTTTTGTGATCGGAATAGATAAATCACATCTATTCAAAGGTAAGACATTGATTGTCAAGACTAATGGTAATGTGTGTGTTAATCATTAATCATAAAATCTGTAATTGTTGTTGCTTATCGAAGATGGTCTCCATAATGAAATACTTGGCTTTTTTTTTCTACACCATACAGATAAAAAAGAAATAGAATCCGTTGCTAAAACAAATCAGTAGCTTAAAAAAAGTTAGCTGTAGATTAGCTTGGCTACGGATACTTATCTGTTAATCATATATGGTACATTTATATAATATCAGTTTCTACTCTGATGATCTGTTAGGAATAGTTACAATCAAAATTTCTAAATCTCTTCTACCCTCCTATATTTGCAGAAAAAAATATGCTCACAGCCATTTCTCCCATAGACGGACGATACCAAAGCAAAACTCAAAACCTCTCCGGCTATTTTTCCGAATTTGCACTCATTAAATATCGCGTCTGGGTAGAAGCACAATATTTGTTAGCGCTCAAACAATTAGACTTACCAGAACTAAAAGGTTTAGATTCGACGAAATTGGAGGAATTAAAGAATGAGTTAAGTAATTTTTCACTCGCCGATGCCGAAAAAATCAAAACCATTGAGCATACTACTAATCACGATGTCAAAGCCGTTGAATACTTTATCAAAGAAAAAATGGACGCGCTTGGCTTAAGCGAATATAAAGAATTTGTTCATTTTGGCTTAACTTCTCAAGACATTAATAATACCGCTGTTCCGCTTTCTTTGAAAGAAGCGATAGAGCATACCTACATTCCGTTATTTTTGGAGTTAAAGGAACAAATCAATGAACGTTCCGTAGAATGGGAAGAAGTTCCAATGTTGGCAAGAACCCATGGACAAGCAGCTTCTCCTACAACGGTAGGAAAAGAATTAATGGTTTTTGTAGAGCGTTTGGAACAGCAATTGAAACAGTTGAACACCTTACCTTACACCGCTAAATTTGGAGGCGCGACAGGAAATATGAATGCTCATTATGTAGCTTATCCTAGCTATGATTGGCATTCATTCGCTCAACAATTCGTCGAGCAGTATTTAGGATTAACGCGCGCTTATCCCACTACGCAAATAGAACACTACGACAATTTAGCAGCTATTTTTCACAACGCTATTAGAATTAACACCATTTTAATTGATTTTTGTAGAGATGTTTGGACCTACATATCTATGGACTACTTCAAGCAAAAAGTCATCGCAGGAGAAGTGGGTTCTTCCGCAATGCCGCACAAAGTCAATCCAATTGATTTTGAAAACGCAGAAGGAAACCTTGGAATGGCAAATGCTATTTTTGAGCATTTAGCAAGAAAACTACCGATTTCTCGATTGCAGCGTGATTTGACAGATAGTACAGTATTGAGAAATATTGGTGTTCCATTTGCACATACCCAAATCGCCTTCAAGTCCATTCAAAAAGGATTGGGCAAATTGATATTAAATCAAGAACAACTCCAAATAGACTTAGAAAATAATTGGGCGGTGGTGGCAGAAGCTATACAAACTGTCTTAAGAAAAATGAATTATCCTCAACCTTACGAAGCTCTAAAACAGCTAACCAGAACCAACGAAAAAATAAACAAAGAAAATATTCATAAATTTATTGACTCGTTAAACCTTGATAATGAGACCAAAGCGTACTTAAAAAATATTAGCCCATTCAATTATATTGGAAAAATATAATATATTTACATATAATTGCATTCAGAAACTATTGAAAACAAGCCATATTAAAATTTTAACAAATTAATTTTGATTAAATTTGCTCATATCGCATGGATTTCTCAAAAAGAAATCTATTTTTGCGGATAAGAGTGTGTTTTTTAGGGTAAATATATAATAGAGACATAGCATAAGTGAGTTGTTTATACTTCCTTTTTATTATTACCGATTACATATAAAGACGAACCCTTCGAGTTCAAAAGATTAATACTTTTTATATTTACTGTATTATTAAACAAAGCGTCAATTGGCGAGACGCTTTACTATATTTTGGCAACAGTTAAATTAGTTTTATACCTAAACTTTCTCATTTTCTAATTTAAACCAGGTTTTTATCTTATGAAAAAGGCGAATTTTACGACAACACCTTTTCAACTACTAAGCCAAGTGGCTTTAGTAGTGCTGATGGTTTGTAGCGGACTCTCGCTACAGGCACAGTGCGGCAAGACCTACTTCGACACAGGAGGTTCTGAAGCGCCGTACAACGACGGTGATGTGCAAGACATCGTGGTCTGCCCAGATGATGGCATGACACAGTATGTCCGCATTACTTTCAACCAATACGACCTCGCAGCAGGTGACGTATTGGAAGTTTTTGACGGTTTGATGCCAGGTGCACCACTTCTTGTTTCTACAGGAGCGGGTTCATCTGTAGCTGATTCACCAGGTGGTGGATGGGTTGATGCATCTTCTTGTCAGTCTGCAGGTGGCGCAGATATCAATTCAGGATGTTTAACGGTTAGATTCACTCCAAATGGTGATAACGTTAAAGGTGCTGGTTTTGCATTTACAGCCTCTTGCTTTAGCAAAGATTTCAGTTTCCCAGCAGCGGGAACTAACGAAAAAGTTACTAGAGTAACTTCTACTGGAGAGTTTTGTAACTCTGATGGATTTAGATTTTTCATTCCTTTCAATGTACCTTCTTACAGCGACTGTCAAGGTGGTTCTTTATTGGAGACCTCTGATTGTGGTGATTTTGCCGTTGTAGCAGGTGGAGTTCAGGTTCCTCTTGGTGAAACTACAATTACTTTTACTAGTCCACTTTTTCCTAGTAAGAGTGCTTCTTACACATTCACGGTACTCCCTCCATCTTTAGCTTGTAATGATGAAATCAATGTAAGCTTGTTGAATGAGTGTACAGTAGCGTTGACTCCAGATCTTGTTTTAGAAGATCCTTGTGAAACTGCTTTCTTAGGTAATGACGTTAGTTCATTTGATTACACTATCGATTTCACAGATGAGTATACTGACTTAGTACAAGTTGGAACTACTGTGTTCGGTTACCCTATTATTGACTTCTCTAGCTACCCATGTGGAACTAAGTTAGACGTTAAAGTAACTCGTTTGATTACTACTGTATGTGGTGATGTATTCGAGGATGCTTGTTGGGGACAAATCAACTTGGAAGACAAAGTTGATCCAGTTTTAGAAGATGATGTAGATGATTACACTATTCCTTGTTTCGTAGCGGGTGAAGATTTCTTGGATCGTTTGAATGCTCAGCCACAAGATGGTCGTGCAATCAACTTTAACAATTTGAGACCATTGCGCGCAACAGGTTCTGCTGATATGTACAACATCGATTTGTTCATCAGCTCTGTAAGCGATGCTTTCCCATTTGCTGACAATTGTTTAGCAGATTACGACGTAAGCGCATGGCAGCAGGTTGATTTCGATTGTACTACTGGTGGATTTGATTTAATCCAAAGTGCGGATGATCCTCTTTGGGATTTGATGGTAATTGAGTTCGGTGCTCCAGCTACTTTCCGTGCATATTTCAGAACAGTTACTGCGGTAGATAAGTGTGGTAACCATTCTAATATCGGTGTACAAAGAGTATTGGTTTCTCAACCAGACATTGTACACCCACTAATCGAAATATCTCTTCCTTGTGGAGCGGATATCGATCCTATTGCATTATACGACTTCTGGGCAGCTGATCCAGATTGGAGAAAAGAATATGCTTGTTTCATACCTACTTATGATCCAACTCCATTGGATTTGAATGGAAACTTTGGTTTCTTCGCAGGTTTAGATGATACTTACTTCACTAACTGTAGTGGAGATGAGGTACCAGCTTACCCAGATCACGCAGATTGCGGATACGCAATTGATTGGGATGATTCAGAGCCAATCAATACTTGTGCGAATTCTTTCAAAGTATTCCGTGAGTGGACAGTATACAACTGGTGTGATGGTCACTTAGAATTGATTGATGTGATCCCACAAGTTATTAAAGTTGGTGATACTAAGGATCCTGAATTGAATGTTAGATCAGTAGATGCTGTAGCTGTTGGTGGAGGATTCAAAGGTGATTGTGTAGCTGATGCAATCATTACTGTTGACTACAAAGACGATTGTTCTGGTAACGTGCGTGCATATGTAGATTTCAATAACGGCTTAGCTCCTGAAGAAGCTGAGTTTGATATCACTTCTGGAGAAATCCGTGTGAAGGATGTGCCGATTCTTGAAAATTTCACTTACGACATTCGTTTGATTGATGACTGTGGTAACTCAAGTGAGTTTGGTCCTTTTAATGGCTTTATCGTAGATAATATTCCTCCGGTAGCAATTTGTGAGTCTTTCCATACTATTTCTATGGGAATTGAGTGTGAGGTAACTGTACCTGCTGAGGTATTCGATGATGGTTCTTTTGACAACTGTGGTACGGTAAGCTTTACAGTAGCAAGAATGTCTGATGTAGGTGGAGATGGTGTTCTTTTTGATGAGAACTTCGATTTCTTCTTTGAAGGAGATGAGCCAATTTTCCAGCCTCATATTACTTTCACTAAGGAAGACTTAGCAGGAAGTTGCGATGGTACCATTACAGTAGTATTCAGAGTAGAAGATGGAGCTGCCCTTGATGGTAATGGCGACGGCGACTTTGATGATTTTGCAGACATCAGACCTAATTCTAACTTCTGCATGGTAGAAGTTGAGTTGCAAGATAAGATTCCACCATCATTGACAAGCAGAGACTTGTTCATTGATTGTGATGATGAAGATGCGGATGATTTCATCCAAGCAGCTCTTTCTGACAATTCAAATGCTGCAGTTCAAGAATTGTTAAATACTAGTGGAGTATTCTCTGATCCTGCATCAGCACTATATATTCGTTCAGAAGAAGATAACTGTGATAATGCTAGATTTTTAGTAGATTTCATTGATGTTGATGATTTCGATGCTACTTGTCGTCAAGGTGTTATCTCGATTGCATATCAGACAATTGATGCTTGTGGAAACGCATCTTTCCCAGGTTTTGCAGATGTATTTGTCTCTCAAAGAAGCGATTGGAAGATGAATTTCCCAATGGATGCAGAGGTGTTCTGTGAAGATAACGTTGGTTTGCCAGCAGCAGCTACGGTTGATGAGATCGTAACTAACTTTGGTTGTGATTTCTGGGGATTAGAGGTAACTGAAGATCAGTTTGATGCTAATGATGGTGCTTGTTTCAAAGTTATTCGTGAGTATCAATTGATTAACTGGTGTGTTTGGAATCCAAACAATACTGAAGTAGCAGTAGTAGAACGTCCTGATGAGTTGATCTTAGATCCAATTCACACGGTATCCCTACGTTACCAAGATAAGTGGAATAATGCTTTACTGGCAGCAGGAGATTGCACTAGTAGCGCATCTAGAAGACCTGATGGTATTAATGATATTGATGATGGAAACGAAGATTTCGATTTCTTGGCTGATCAATATGGTAATGCTTGTCCTGCTAGCCCAGATAACTTCATCTACAATACAGTATACAGCGGTACTCGACTAAGCTACGAAGAAGTTCGTTCAGGACTTGCTTCTCAAAATAACGGAATTGATGTTCCATTGGAAGCAGTCTTCGTAGGAAGAACTCGTAATCAGGCTACAATTATTGGAGACGTTGATGAAGCAGAGGATTGTGATGTTTATGACGTAACAAGTTCTGACATTGACGGTGACTGGGTTGTTATCGATTTCGGTGATGCTACATACAACTATGATGATGTATTGCAAACGAATGCAGTATCTCAGTTTACCAATGTAGAGCAAACTTTCGTGTCTGCACAAGACTATGGTAACATCGTTTACCGTCAGATCATCAAAGTGAATGATGTAACTGCACCAACTGTTGACGTTACTCAGGAAGGTCCATTCTGCGGTGGTTACGACGATCCAGGTGAAGGTGGTATCTGTACTGGTGAAGTAAATGTCAAGTTTACAGTTACTGATCTTTGTTCTGAGAACCTTGATGTAACTTATGAATTAGTTGCATTTGATGGTACTTCTGACCAAGTAACTATTTCTCAGTCTTCTGATTCTTTCGGTGGATTGAACGCTGATGGTGGCGATTACAGTATTACTGGTAGCTACCCACTAGGTACGCACAAATTTGTTGTGACAGTTTCTGATAACTGTTCAAATACTGAAATTATTGAAATTCCATTCACAGTTAACGATTGCAAGGCACCTGTTGCTTACTGTATCTTTGGTTTAGCTGCTGATTTAATGGGTCCTGGTTCTAATGGTGCTTCTGGTGAAGTAACACTTTGGGCTGAAGAGTTTGATGCAGGTTCTTTCGATTTCTGCTCTGACGTAACATTGACTTTCGCTGATCCTACAGTTTATCCTGATTCTACTGCTAGAACTTTCCGTTGTGAAGATGGTGAGATTGGAGTAGTTGCAGTTGAGCTTTGGGTACAAGATGCAGCTGGAAACACTGCTTTCTGTGAGACATTTGTAAACGTACAAGCTAATCCACAAAATGGCGACGAAGAGGATGTATGTCCTTCTGCTGTTGGTGCGACTGCTATGGTTTCTGGAGCAATTGAAACAGAAGTAAATGAAACGGTTGAGAACGTAGAGGTTACATTGAGTGGAAACACTGATGCTATGGTAATGACTGGTTCTAACGGTTACTACCAGTTCGCGAACTTAGAAGCTGAATACGACTATTCAGTATCTCCATTCAATAATGAAAATCCATTAAATGGAGTATCTACTTTCGATCTAGTATTGATTTCTAAGCACATTTTGAATGTTGAGACTTTAGATTCTCCATACAAAATCATTGCGGCTGACGTAAACAACTCTCGTACTGTTACTACATTTGATATGGTACAGTTACGTAAAGTGATCTTGGGTATTGACAGCAACTTCCCAGGTAACACTTCTTGGAGATTTGTTGAGACTGATCACGTATTCAGTGATCCTTCGAATCCGTTTGCAGATGACTTTAAAGAGTTCACGAGTATCAATGATATTCAGGAAGGAGCTACTGTTAATGCTAACTTCGTAGCAATTAAAGTTGGTGATGTTAACTTGAACGCAAGTCCAAATGCTACTCTCGGTGCAGAAGGACGTAACGTTGCTGGTACATTCGCTATCAATGCTGACGATGCTCAGCTGACTGCTGGTGAAGAAATGGAAGTTGAGTTTACTGCAAACTTGGACGAAATCGCTGGTTACCAGTTCACTATGAACTTGGCAGGTCTTGAGGTAGTAAAAGTATTAGAAGGAGAAGCTACTGATGCTAACTTCGGAATTTTTGACAATGCTATCACAGCAAGTTGGAATGATGAAGCGGCTTCTAACGTAGCATTCACATTGTTAGTTCGTGCAACAGAAAATGTTACATTGAGCGATGCAATGACGCTGACTTCTGGTATCACTGCTTCTGAGGCTTACAACAACGCTGGTGAAGCTCAAGCATTAGCATTGAATTTCAACAAAGCAGGCTATGCGTTAGGACAAAATAATCCTAACCCATTCAAAGGTGAGACTAATATTTTAGTTACTCTTCCATCTGCTCAGAAAGCAAGTATCAGAGTACATGATGTAACAGGAAAAGTATTGAAAGTAATTACTCAAGACTTTGATAAAGGTACAACTGCTATCAAGTTGAACAGTAAGAACCTTCAGGCTGGTGTATTATACTACACATTAGAGGCTGACAATTTCACTGTTACTAAGAAAATGGTTATCCTAGACTAATATCTAATAATCAATAAAGTATAAAGATTAGCTCGTAGAGTTGATCTCGAAGCAAAGCTCTCTCACCGTATGGTGAAAGAGCTTTTGCTTTTTTTGGATATATTTGTAAATAGATATAAGAAAGTGTTCACATTTTCTACTCTTTACAGTCGGCACTTCGTGAAACTGACAATGAAAGAAGGCTCAATTTGGGTTTCAAGTTGCGATTTATATCTTAAGACATCAGTAGTAATCAAAGAATGATAATTAGCGTATTTTGGATTGAAAACGACATTGAGCCGTTTTCGATCTATCAAAAAAAACTTTAGGAGCGAACAAAAATCAGCCAAAAGCTGATTTTTGTTCGCTCCTGAAAGAATTTTTCTCACAGCTCATAGTGCTCGATGCGCTTTTGAGCTGTAAAAGAGCGTTTTTCGCTTAAGTAACTTGATTTCCAATAAGGGACTAAAAGAAGTTACCTAATCTTCTAGCGACTATACGGTGAGAAAGCTATCAATTTATTGGGGTTAACCTTAAAAATTGCGGGAACAATAGTTTTGTTAAATTTCAAAAATCTGATTTCTCTTGAAGTTATGACAAGTCATCAATTGGACAGAAATATTATTAATTTTTATAGGGCAGAGCGTAAGGAAGCAGTATTTATGTTGTTTTGGGGTTTCTTAGCTACGGGAGTTGTGATATGGGTTTTATTTTGGGTAGAGGAAATCTTCTGGAGAGGAATGGCATTCTCCGCTTTGCCTCTGAGTTCTATTCAATTATTGACAGGTGTGCGTAACTTGATTTTTGTCAATAGAAAGAGGTCGGATATTCTTACTAATATGGGGGAAGACGTCAAAAAAGCAATAGAAGCAGAAAAACTTCGTATTCTCAACTCACAAATTCGTCTGCGTGTTTACCGCATCATTGAACAGGTTCTCTTCTGCCTCGGTTTTCTATTTATGTTACTGGGAGGTATAGTAGGACTGAGCGTTTTTTTAGCAGGGAGTGGAATTGGTATCATGCTACAGGCTGCAATTTTACTTGTCCAAGATTTATTTGCCGAATGGAGAACTGGACTTTATTTGGAGGAATTAGAAGTAGAATCGAAAAGGTAGTTTAATTGCTTCTCAAAGCATCCATGAATTTATAGACCGTATTGTTGTATTTCCACAAATAATGATATGGAATTGCTGCCGCCCCGAATTGTTGGCGAATATGTGCTACTTTCGGCATCATACTTCCTTCAAAATCAAATCGTTTAAGATTTAGTTCTATTTTCGCATACTTGATGGCTTCCCATACTAATAGAATTCCTGCTCCGCTTTTCCTGAAAGATGGATCTTCCCCTGATAGATGATAGTAACAATTCATCTGATCCCATATCAAGTAGCTTGCAGCGTGAATACTACCCTTTTCATCCTTTGCACATATTATCAACCGTTTCTCATGCTGTTGAAGTGCTTTGTCGTGATTTAGGAAAAGAAGAAGAGAATAGGGTATACGTACTCCTTGACGGTCGAAACTCATTTGATTAATTTCATAAAATGCATCAGGAGACGGATTCGTTTCAATGCTTAGCTTTGAACTAGCTTTATTGATATTTCTTTTAATATTTCTATTACAATTAGCCCAGATTTGAACTAATGATTGAGTTAAGTCCAGCTGATAGGTGTAATAAGTTGTTTGCAGATAACCTTGCCAGTAAAGCGGAGACCAATTGAGAAAATTTGGATGAAAGTTTTGTTTAAATGCGTCGAATTCAGAGAGTAGAGGTAGGATTAACGACATAATCTTCTGCTCATTTTTTGCATTGCGATATTCACGAGTGACATACAAGCCCATCCACTTCACAAACAGGGGCATCGTAATATAGTTAAATCCCAGTTTGCGCTTTTGGGAATAAGGGAAACTAGCAATTATCAACTGATTTTTTCTAACTAAAATAACTTCCCATTGGCAAACAGCGTCTAAATACCAATCTTGCACATATATAGGAAGCTCTTTTTCTGTGATGCAGAAATTTCGATAAGTAAGTTTAGTTTCTTCAGAACTGGGAAGAATCTCCATATTAGACGGAAAAATTAAGACTTTAACATATGCTACACAGCTATTTGAGATTATACAGCATCTTTATAGCGTTGTTTGTAACTTTTCGCTGTTCGTAGACGACTAAATAGCAAACAATCTACATATTTTCATACAGAAATCACCCAATAATTTTTAGCAAAGGCAATTTAAGTGTTGCCTTTGTTTTTTTATTTGATAACAATGCGGCTTTTTTTCTCATTACTCTCATAAATCGCTTCTTGTATCTCAACATTATTGAGGTAATCTTTAATGTTCGTCTCAAAGACTGCATTATTCAAAAAGGTTTGTACGAAATGCTGCTGCGTGAAATAAACGCAATCTCCTGCAAAATTTTTATTCTCGTGTTCGTACATAATTTCCTCCTCTTTTTGTCCTAACTTTTGCACTGTAATTCTGCCGTTGCTGTAGAGACGAATCGTTCCTTTATTTCCTTCGATGATAGTTTCTCCAAAAGTATAGCGGGCATCTTCACAATTAAATTCATTATAACGATTACCATCTAAAAGACCTTGCGTGCCATTTTGAAACTCAAAGAAGACCAAAGCACTGTCTTCGCCCGCAATGGCTGGATTGAATGTTCGGAGTTGAGCGTAAACAGAATCAATTTCACCGACTAAATATCGAAAAACATCTATGTAATGAATGCCTGTCTCATAAATGAGCAGTCTTGGCATTTGTCGGAAATAAGGTTGGCGATTGGAGTAGGCATCCTTACTCCAGCCATCTCCCATTCGCATTTTTATTTGGAGATTGTGAATTCGATTCCCAACAACTTCTGCTTGTAGCAATGCTTTCATTTTTCGATACCAGGGTTGAAAGCGAAAGTTTTCGTGTACCATAAATCGAACGTCTGAGGCTAAAATGATCTTCGCTAACTTTTGAGCTTCGGATAGAGTGGGAGCGAGCGGCTTTTGACAAATGATATTTTTCCCAGCTTGCGCGAATTGCTCGCATAGAGTTAAGTGTGTTTCAGGAGGGGTAATAATATCAATGACTTCAAACTTTTCCCTCTCTAGCAGTTCATTAGTGTCAGTATAAACTTTTGCAACTTGAAATTCTTCAGCTAGTGTGTTGGCTTTTGATTCGTCTTTATCACAAATCGCAACTAGCTCGACTTCAGGCAAACGTTTCCAGGCTTCGATATGAAAACGAGCAAAGTATCCAGCACCAATACAAGCAAGTCTGATTTTCATTTTGGATATTTAGATGAGAGAATATTTGAAAAGAACCGCTTTTGATTTAATAGCTTAGTAGCCTAATCCTCGATCTGCTTTTACGCGCCACCAAAAAAGAATTGCGATGATATTTAAGACGGCGGCGATGTAAAAAAAAGTATTGTCCGTATTGGTCCACGCTTGCAAATAAGGAAAAGCTAAAGCCGTCAAAAAAGAGCCTAGATTTCCTGCCATATTCATCGTTCCAGAAACAGTACCTGAATTTTTCTTACCAATGTCTACACACAATGCCCAAGAAGGTGGAAGAGTCATGTCTGCACCTAAAATGGCAATGCTTAGCATGACGACTGCACCCAATGCGGTATCCATATAAAGGCTACCAATCAATCCAATTGCTGCCAAAGCAAAACCGATTATGGCAGGCTGTTTTCGCGATTGGTTCCACTCTCCTTTTTTGTAAATATTATCTATGCTAATGCCCGCTATCCAATTACCGAGTGCACCTGCAATGAAAGGAGCAGTGGCGTACCAACCTGCCTCTAAAGTTTCTAGCTGATACTTGGTTTTCAGATAGGGAAAGAGCCAAGTCAAGGCAAAAAAGAAAGTAAAATTGCTACAAAAATATTGGACAACAGCAGACCACATATTTTTGGAAGCCAATAATTGTTTAGTCGTCAATTTTTCAGTAGTTGTGTTGTCCACCTGTTGTCTAGTCGCAACAATTTCTTGGGTTTCTGTTTCTGAAAGCGCAGGATGTCCTTCAGGCGTATCACGGAAACTAATCCACCAAAGAATTGCCCAAACTAGACCGATGATTCCTAAAATGAAGAAAGAATTTCGCCAACCATAGGAAGTGATGAGCCAAGCGACTAAGGGCAAAGCAAAAGCCGCACCAAGCCTAGAACCCGAAAAATTGAGACCAATGATTAGTCCACGCTCGTTGAGCGGAATCCAAGAAAAAATGGCTCTCGACATTCCAGGAAATGCGCCTGCTTCTCCTGCTCCAAACAGAAATCGAGTAATAAATAGAGAAATAAAATTCCAAGCTGTGCCTGTGATAGCGGTCAGAACAGACCAAATAGAAACGATACTCGCTAAAACCTTTCGAGGTCCATAACGATCTGACATCATACCACTTGGAACTTGGAAAACTGCATAGCCTAAGGCAAAAATCGACAATACCCAGCCCATTGCCTTATCACTTAGTCCTAACTCTCCCGCAATAGGATCTTTTGCTACGGATATGCACACACGATCTATGTATAGCAAAAGTGCCAATAGGAACATTCCAAGGGCTACAAAGTGCCTGCCTCTAAATCTCATGTTGTTCGTTTTGTTTGAAAGTTGTTTGATTGATGGTTAAAGTGTTATATGGTTGAAGGGGAAGCAGTCTAACCTTGAAATTATAAAGGGTAGTAGGTCGAATCCGTTGATTTACTTCACCTGAGTCTAATATTTATAGGACTTTTGAAAATTTTATCCACAGGTTTAACCCACTATCTTATAAAGCTCTAAAGCCATTTTTTACCTTCTAAAGCTCTTCCAGCGCAATCACTCTTGCTGGTGCACCATCTCCATTTTCATATTTCAAGGGCAGCGCAATCAGAAAAACTGCTTCACTTTTAATTCGATCTAAGTTTTTCAAGCCTTCGATAATAATGACGCTTCCTCCAAGGAGAATTTTATGAATTTCGGTAACCTCTGGGAGGTTGTTGACATCTGCAACAGAAGGTGGCTCAACACCTAGCATTTTGACCTGATGCTCAACGCACCACTTAGCTAAGTTTCTACTAATCCTAGGAAGATTATCTCTATACTTTTGAGCGTTATTTATTCTTTGACTCCAATCACTACGAATTAAAAGGCTATCTCTTGATCGAATTTTTTTTGCTATTTCTCCCAAATCACCAATTTCCAACAGTTGCTTAGATTGTGTAATGTTAACTTTTACCAACCATGCTTTCCCCATCATTTCTTTTGGTTGAAATTGGTCTATGGTCTGATCGTTCACCTCGAAGTGAAAAGGTGCATCTATGTGCGTTCCCGCATGAGAATAAATTTTCAACCAAGTTGCATTCCAACCATCTTTTTTGATTGTTCTGGCAGGTGTTGTCGAAAATCCTGCAATCTGTTCACCGAAGGTATGAGTAAGGTCGTGAACTTTGTATTTGGATAGGTCTATCATTTTTGATTAGGTGTAAAAATGAAAGGTAGAGATACTTAGACAAGGAGAAAAAGTATCAGCTTTTTCTCCCCTCTGCATTATGTTAGATGGCTTCGAGGACCATTTCTGTGATGTTCTCGGTTGTAGCTTTTCCTCCTAAGTCTGCCGTTAAATCTCCTTTAGAAGTTACTATATTAATGGCTTTCATAATATCATCCGCTGCAGCTTGTTCTCCTAGGTGCTCTAGCATTAAAGCGGTTGACCAAAATTGTCCAATTGGATTAGCAATGTTTTTTCCAGCAATGTCTGGAGCAGAACCATGAATGGGCTCAAACATAGAGGGAAATTCTTTCTCTGGATTGATGTTGCCGCTTCCTCCCAAACCCAAACTTCCCATGATGGCACCTCCTAAGTCACTTAGTATATCTCCAATCATATTGGTGGTTAAGATGACATCGAAATATTCTGGATGGAGAACAAAATTGGCAGAAGCCGCGTCCACATACATTTTTCGGTAAGCGACATCTGGATATTGCTCTGCAACTTCTTCAATAATTCGATCCCAATAGGACAGAGTATGAATTAAGGTATTAGATTTAGTGACATTGGTCAAGTGTTTTCTGCGTTTTTGTGCAAGTCGAAAAGCATAGTGCGCTACGCGAGTAGTACCTTGACGAGTAAATATGCTAGTATCCAGTGCCATTCCTTCTGGGGAATCGGGGTAGAGTTGACGTCCGCTTTGAACAAATTCACCTTCATTATTTTCTCGAATGATAACAAAATCAATGTCTTTTTGTGTTTTATGTCGCAATGGACTATCCAAGCCATCGAAGAGCTTAACTGGGCGATAATTGACGTATTGTTTGAAGCTAGTGCGTACCAAATTGGTAAAGAGCTTAAAGGGTAGAGTATCGTCCACTTCTGTTAGTCCAACTGCACCAAAGAGTACCCCATCAAATTTTTTCAAAGTTTCAAGCCCATTTTTTGGGAGAAATGCACCATGCCTTTGGTAGTACCCTGCGCCCCAAAGAAAAGTTTCTGATTCAATCTTGAAGTTATGTTTTGCAGCAGCGGCTTCTAAAACGCGCATTCCTGCTGGTACGATTTCGTGTCCAATACCATCTCCATTGACGGCAGCTATCTTATAGGTTGTCATCGTTTGTTTATAATGAGTGAGTGAATGTAGTTGAAGTAATCAGTTATAAAATTGACTGCTCCAAACTGCGACTAATATATTAACATTCCTTAGAATCAAGACCCTTTCAGATTTAGTAAATCTTACTCATTCTATCATTTTTGTACTACATAAGCATATTTCAGGATAGTTTTCTTTCTAATACGTCCAGAATGAGATGGAAAAGTTCCACAGGTTGGTTGGTAATTCCAAAAGCGTAAGGAGGTGTTCCGCGTTCAGGTTCGTAGTTAGCAATGCTAAAAATAAAAGGAGGAAGATCTTGATTTTGTGTCATTGCTTTGCTCAAAAAATCAGTGCCTTCGGAAGGATTACTTTCTCTGTAAATATCTGAGATCACGACATCATAAGTGCGTTTTTGTAGCTCTTCCATCGCCTCTTCTGAACTGACGACTTGATAGCAAGATATTCCTAGATCACTCAATATTTTGCGTTCTTTTCTTCCGCTATTCAGGTTGTCATCTATCCAAAGAATACTAATAACCCGCGTTCGGTCATATCTTTCCAATCGTTCTAGCAAAGCATGACCTTTGTTGTCATTGAAGGTCATACCGTAGTGTTTAGTTGTCGCCTTAAGTTCTTCTTTGAGGAAGCCTACTTCTAGTCCGAAGGCTTTGAAGTTGGTAAGTTTGGGAAGAAGTTGATTTTTAAAAGGTTTGTAGAGCTTAATAAGCAAAATAGCAATGATAAGATACAGAAAAAGACTCGGAAGAATTTTGATAAGTGCAATAATAATTTCTTGATAATTTTCCATGCTTGTTATTTTCTAAAACGAACTTGTACATAGGTCAGGCAGAATCCATAGCGCTCCCACAAACAAAAGTAAGGCTAAATTTTCTTAATCTAGCAAGGGGTTTGTTTCCCATTTTTTTGACGAAAATGTAATTTAGGGCACACACCTTTAGATAATTTCTCAAGAGTGGACATGGTTTTAAAATTCTTTAGTAGAAAGTCTTTTCACCTTTGAAACTTTAGTCTGCCTTAGAAAAGGCTTTCTGCAAACTCTGGAAAAGAAACACTCTACTTTCAACTTTTGTCCATTTTTGAGGATAGTTTAAGAGGCTTCAAACACACTTTAGAGGTGAGAAATTTT
>JBCDFY010000118.1:0-22553 GCA_039176995.1 Bacteroidota bacterium | reverse complement strand
TTCAAAATCAATCTGTTTCTGCCCTAAAAACCCTTTGCGAGCCGCCGTCAGGCGGCGAGCGAATTAGAAAATAAAAAAGTGTCTAGGAATGAAAAGCCAATTAAACAAAATCTTACTTCCTTAATTGTTTTAATGATTTAAATAGACAACAAGATACATCAAGTTTCCTAACTCAACGAAATTACCAATCCGATTCCTGACAGCTCATTCTAAGTCCAAACCACAGTATTAAAAGCACTCATCAACATGAAACAATACACCACACTTTTACTCCTCCATTTTTTATTTTCCAATTTCTTCGCCCAAAATTTATCGCTCTTCGAAGAACGAATTTATGAAAACGAAAATGGTAGTACACTCCCCTACCGAATTCTATATCCCGAAAATTACGACAAAGGCAAATCCTATCCTCTACTCTTATTCTTACACGGAGCAGGCGAGCGCGGTGATGACAACGAAGTGCAGCTAGTTCATGGCTCAAAACTATTTACAGATACAGAAAATCGGAAGAAATACCCAGCAATTGTTGTCTTTCCGCAATGTCCAAAAGAAGATTATTGGGCAAGAGTCGATCGCAGTGAAGATCGAAAGGTTTGGCACTATCCATTTTATGATACGCCGACTCAACCTTTGGCAAATGTGATTCAACTGCTAGAACAACTCCTCACAGAAGAAGCAATTGACGAAAATCGTGTTTATGTTTCGGGCTTATCTATGGGCGGTATGGGAACTTTTGAGTTACTAGCGCATCGTCCTGATCTTTTTGCTGCCGCTACTCCAATTTGTGGTGGTGGAAATCTAACTCTAGCAGAACGCTACGCGCACAGTACTGACTTTTGGATATTTCATGGAGATGCAGATACAGTTGTTCCAGTAGAGTTATCTAGGAAGATGAACAAGCGACTCCACAGCTTAGGCGCAAATGTACAATACTCAGAGTACAAAGGCGTAAATCATAACAGTTGGGAGAATGCCTTCGCCGAACCCAATTACTTGAAATGGTTGTTTTCTAAGCGAAAAAAGAGTGGAGACTATCGCTACGAGCGAAGTTTATTCACTGATATTCAGATGAATACATACACTTATGCCAGCAAAGCAGGTAAAGACTTAAAGCTAGATGTTTATGTTGCAAAAGATGATTTCTTAAAAGATCGTCCATTATTATTGTATGTCCATGGTGGCGGTTTTTCAGGTGGAACGAGAGATGGAAAAGCTATTCAAATTTTTGCCAGACGCATGGCAAGCATGGGCTATGTGGTTGTTTCTATGTCCTATCGTTTAACGATGAAGGGAAAGTCCTTCAGTTGTGATCAAGCGACACCAAACAAAATCCTTACTTTTCAGAAAAGCGTCGAGGACATTTGGGATGCGACTAATTTTTTGATGGAAAAATCAGATCAGATCGGCTTCAATTCAGATCAAATCATACTTGCTGGTAGCAGCGCGGGTGCAGAAGCCATTCTTCATGCCGCTTACTGGAAAGAAGAACATATGCTAGAAGAAAGTCCAAACTTACCCGACAGCTTCAAATATGCAGCTTTAATAAGCATGGCAGGTGCGTTAGTAGATTTGGGATTGATGAATGAACAAACTGCCATACCAAGCCTCTTTTTTCATGGCACTTGTGATAATCTAGTGCCTTACGCTTCCGCTCCACATCATTATTGCAATTATAATGATGTAGGCTATTTGGTGTTGCACGGTGGTGCAAGTCTAGCGAACCGTTTAGAGAAACTGAAGGTTGCTCACCAATTGATTACAGGTTGTAATGGCGGACACGAATGGGCGGGAAAGCCAATTAGGGAATATGCGGAGACAATAGCACGCTTCATCAAAATAACTGTAGTGGAAGAAAAATTTCTGCAAATTCGAGAGGTCGTGATGCAAGAAAGAGAGTGTGGAATTGAGACGAGAATTGAGTGTAAGTAAGCAAGAAGTTGGGCTATTTATAAACACAAAAGAGCAAGCTCAACATTGAACTTGCTCTTCTGGCATTTTTTAGTCATCTAATGGCTTGTAAGTTCTTTCTTACTTAATAAAAATAGACTGCCCTGGCAATAATACCTCTCTCGGGTCTAAATTATTTGCTTCTGCTAGACGAGAAACGGTTGTTCTATACTTTCTAGCAATGCTGTAAAGCGTTTCGTTTTCTTTTACTAAATGCAGTTGCTGTTCGCGATCAAAGCGAATATTCAAGGCACTTCCACTATTAGAACTAGAGGAAAAAGTGGTATTCCTACTGCGATCATCAGCAGTAGTGCCGCGTGCATCTAAGCGACGGAAGTTACTATCCTCAAAAGAATCTGGACGACGCTCCTCGAGACGATCGCTAAAACGGTCATCAGAAGCCATTGTCCTATTATTTTGCATTGGAATTTGTGTTCGCTTTGCATCTATTCGCTCATAACGATCATTCTCATAAGGAGCAGGTGTATTTACACTCCTTCTGAAATCTATATCGTCAAAACCATCGTCCATATCGCTACCACGATCTACAAATTCATCTCTATAATAATCGTCCTTCCTACTGTTATCATTACGATAGTCATCTCGTTGGTAATCGTCTTTTGCAGGGCAATTGCAGTCAGAAGTTCTCAAGCGATAACCAATCGGCAGCGTTTCGTTTGGAAATATATTATTCATCTGGCGGAATTTTTCCTCGGTAAATCCATACAAGCGAGCTACTCCTGCTAAGGTTTCGCCACGTTTTAAAATATGGTATTCCGCTTGTGAATCAAAGTCCGTTATTGCAATATTGGTGTTTCGATTTCTATCTGGAGCAGTAGTAACTGGTGTACTTGAATTGCCACCTCTATCCACGAATGTTCCTTCGTCTCTTACTGCATTTGGTGCAGAAACGTATAATTTGTTTCCAACAAAAATAGTGTTACTATTCAAATTGTTCCAGTCTTTAATTTGATTGACAGTCACTCCATACTTCTTAGCGATGCGGAAGAGCGTTTCGCCTTTTGCCACAATGTGCATATCATCATTCGCGCTCGCGACAGGTTGAGTCGGTTGTGAATTTTGACTTTCTACATCACTTCTAAAGTCGGTGGTAGAAGAACCTGTATGACGAGCAATGATGCCATAATCAGCAGGTGTATTACTTGGTCGAACATTTGTATTTGTATTAGATCGTACTGCTGGACGTGGCGTTGTTGCAGGACGTTCCGCTGGACGAGTAGTTGTTTCAGGAGGTCGGGTAACAATTGGGCGTTCTTCTACACCGCCGCGATCTGTAAGATCATTTTCAAAAGTTTCGCCACCTGTTTTGCAAATATCTTGAACGATGGAACGGAATTTTTTAGCATTCACATTGGATAATCTACGTGTTCCAACACCGCCTGAAGCATTCGTTCTATATTCAATGACACCGATGCTTGGTAGAATCGTCAAGTCACTTCCAACATTACTGTTTTGCTGTGTGCTTATACTAAAGGTATAAGTGTCCATGCATTCATATTGCGAAGCACCCACAAAAAATACGCGACCACCCACGCTCGGGTTTGCTAGATTTTGGCTTGGTGTATTGACCAATTCGTTGTAAGCAAAGGCGATACCTTTTCCTGTATACTGAATGCCTCGATCAGAGTTTTTGAAGTAAGCAGCACTTGCCACCTTAGAAACTTTGAAGCGGCCTTGCCCTTCTTTGAGAACAATGAAAATTTGCTCTATACCAGCGTTGATTTTCCCCACCATCGCTTGGTTGATACTTGGACTATTACAAGTAATAACCGCCCTTGTAATTCGACTTTCGTATTTTTCGCTTTCCTTTCCTACCTCTAAGAATACCTTTTCACCATTTTTCAGTTCAATGGAATAAGTAATGTAGCTTTCTCCGCCATAACCATTGATGACGTCATATTTTTGTCTTTCCATACAAACGGGGTTGAATAAAATGTAACGCTGGGCAAGAGAGGCAAAACTTGTGCCCATTAGGATAATCCAAATCAGGTTTTTCATGTAAGCTGTTTTCTTTAAAGAATAGTGTACCATTGTGTTGGACAAAATAAGTCGTAAATTAGCCTAAATCAGGCGTTTATGCAATTTGTATAACGCTCGCTTAGCGCAAAAGTTATACTTTGAAAAAGTTTCATTTTTGACGACGGAAAGGTAAGTAATTGATTTACAATTATTTGCAGAACAAAAAAAGTAGAAATAAAATTTTTCTTTAATCTACAATTCCCTGATTTACAGCATATAAAATCAATTCAGAGGCAGAATTGAGTCCTAGCTTTTTCAATATTTTTTTGCGATGTGTGTAAACAGTGTGGGTCGTAATATTGAGTTGAGTAGCGATCTCTTTGGAAATAAAGCCCTTCGCAATTAAGCGAACGATTTCTAATTCTCTTGTAGTGAGCGGAACAGTCTTTACAGTTTCTTGTGGACGGAAAGATTTTTCCAAGATATAGTTCAATACGTTTTTACAAAAGAACTTTTCCCCCTTTGAAGCTGCTTTTACTGCGCTCAAAATCTCTTCCCGACTGCATCGCTTGGTCAGAAAATTATTGACACCACCTGATATAATTTGATAAATATTGCGCTTGTCATTATCGGAGCTGATGATAAGCAAATTCGAATTAGGAGCTGCTTTTCGCACTGCTTTTACAGTGTTAATATCAAAACTACCTGGTTGATTGTAATCTAGTACAACAACTTGGCAATCCGTTTTCCGCAGTTTGTCCAACAATTCTCTAGTATGTGTCGCTTCACCCACAATTTTTACTTCTTCTTCCTTAGAAAAGATATGCTTCAACCCTTCCCTAGTCAAATAATCCGAATCTGCTACAAATACTGAAATTGGCGACATAAACAATGAATGAATATTTGGAATGTGAAAATATTGTAATGAACGTACTCATAACAACACATTATCGTATGAACACAAATATAAACAACATCTTTATTTAGACTTAGTTTAGATAAGCGTTTTTTGTTTTATGACATATATATTGCTAGAAAATTTCAAATGAGTAACTGAAAAAATAAGACAGAAACAAATATTTTCTTCAAAAGCAATTTCTTGTTTCTAAGCAAAAGAATATGTAATTTTGTGGAAACAATTGATTTTCAGGATGAAAAAGCAAAATTCTAACCGAAAATATAATTTCCCCGATGCAGACTTGTACTTACAGAGTGTGGAACGCATTCGCTATGCTTATCGAGACATTCGATATTTTAAGCAATATTCTTACGATGAAGATCGCTTGAAAAAATTCATGACGATGTGTGATAAATTTCGTGCTTTACCTGATGACGACGAACTGGTAGGCGATCAAATGGTGCTGACGGATAAGAAATACGAAGCAGCCGAAGCACTGAAAACTGCAATCCGAAGTTTAATGACGCGCGTTGCTATGAAGTTTAACAATCGTACTGGCCGCTATCGCAAATTTGGGACTTCCAAAATGGGTGATATGACGGATGCACAACTCATTTTCTGCGGACGAAGAGTCGTGCGCGTTGCTCGACAGCAAATTGATTTTTTGGACGATTTGGGTGTTAATGAAAAAGTCATTGGGAGAATTGTAGAGGCTACTAGGAACTTCGAGAATTCCGTCAATATTCAACAAGATCGCGTTGCTGATCGTGATATTGCAGTGGAAAGACGTGTGGAACAAGGAAATAAATTGTACGATGAATTGGTTCTATTGTGTAATATCGGAAAAGATATTTGGGTAGAAACCGATACCGCAAAGTATGAGAATTATACCATTTATGAGAGCAATAATGAGCAGAAAAAGGCCCGCAAAAAGAGATTAGAAGAAGAAGCGAAGGTAGCGGAAGAATGAGTACGAAAAGGCGCGAAGCCGTTTGGCAAAGTGAACAAGTGGCAAATGAAGTCGAAATTGATGTCACCAATTGAAAAAAGGTATCTATATTCTTAAGATAAGTTCAGGCGAGCAAGTTTGGACGAAAACTTTTGTTCGCTTATGAAAAAACTTTCCTTAAAGGAATTAAATAGAGTCTCCGTTTCGGATTTCAAAAAGCAAGAAAAAGCACCTTTCGTTTTGGTGCTGGACAATATTCGTTCTGCACATAATGTGGGTGCTGCTTTCCGAACAGCAGATGCTTTTGGAATAGAAAAATTGGTGCTTTGTGGCATCACCGCTACTCCACCCCATCGTGAAATTCTGAAAGCCGCAATTGGCGCAAGTCAGTCCGTGGAATGGGAGTATGAGAAAGAGAATGTAGATGCTGTAAAAAAGCTAAAAGAGACTAGCTATACGATTATCGGCGTTGAGCAGACCAGCGAAAGTGTTTCGTTAGAAAAGGTAGAAGTAAGAAAGGAAGGAAAATATGCTTTGATTTTCGGGAACGAAGTGCAAGGAATTGACAACCGGCTACTTCCATTTTTAGATCAAAGCGTAGAAATCCCACAATATGGAACTAAGCACTCCTTGAATGTATCGGTCTGCTTAGGCATCACGCTGTGGGAATTCTTTAGAAAATGGAAGTTTTAGAGCTTATTTGGAATTTGGCCTTTGAGGTGAAAATGAGCTATTTTTTCTCAGTCGAGGCGAAAAAATTGAGTTTATCTGGATAAATGAATATTTTTTCAACGCTGAATGAGGAAAAAAGAGCCATTTGTAGCCCGATTACTAATTTCCAAACAAGCTCTCAGCCTCCAGTTGCAGACTTCAATTTTTTGATTTGACTTTCCCAAAACTGCTTTTGGTCAGTCACTTCATCATCATCACAGAAATCTTGTATTTCTAATATCGTCTCGCCGGTCAATGGCGATTTATACATTTTGTATTCAAAAAATTCATCATCATCTTCTTCTTCCCACTGAAAACGCAAACGCGCATCTTCTTCTTCTTCAATTAATTCTGCAACTTCTTCCGAGCCGCTCCACATAAAAGTATAAGTTGTGCCGCTGATGTCTACTTCATCGCAAAACCAACGAACGAGGTTAGCTGGATCTGTGAAGAACTTATATAGGATGGCAGGCGAAGCTCTAAAAATGAACTCTAGATCGATTTTTGTACGTTCCATAACTATTGTTTACGAGACTTTATTCACGAATAATTTGTAAGGTTTTCATTCCCTCAATTTTGCTTTATATTTCTTTGTGAATAAGCATTATAAAGTCAGTTGCTGCGCAATAAAAACAAAAAATTGAGTTTTGCAAACTATTTTTTTAGATTTCTCTCAAACATCACCTCCATTCTCCTGTTTTCGGACAAAAGACATTCTGATACTATATAATTACTGTACATGAAGTTTGGAAAACTAAGTAGCATCGAATCCGTAGATTTTTCACTTCCTACTATTACAAGCGATTCTTTACAATACCTTGAGCAGTTCAAAAATGACACAGCTTTACCCAAACTCTACATTGGTTGTACAGGTTGGGGTATGAAAGAATGGATTGGCAATACTTACCCAAAAGGAGCAAAGGCGAAAGACTTTTTAAAATACTATGGCGAACAATTCAATACCATCGAACTGAATACCACGCATTATAGAATTCCAGATGAAGCGACAGTCCTAAAATGGAAAGACGAAACGCCCAGCGATTTCCACTTTTCTCCAAAAGTTCCACAGAGCATCAGCCACAGCCGGGACTTAGGACTAAGTGGCAACAATATTCAATGGTTTTGCAATAATATTCGATTACTGGAGGAGAAATTAGGATGCTGTTTCATGCAATTACCTCCTTATTTTGACATTAACCGTGCAGATCTACTTCGTCAATTTCTGCATAACTTTCCAAAGGACATTCCACTTTCTGTTGAGTTTCGGCATGAAAGCTGGTTTGCGAATTCAACTGTTTTTCAAGATATGATGGAGTTCTTTAGAGCAAATAATATCGCTACGGTGATAACAGATGTATCAGGAAGAAGAGATGTTTTGCATCAGGAAGTCACTAGCAATCAATTGGTTATACGCTTTGTTGGAAATGCGTTACATCCAACAGATTACAGTCGAATAGATCGTTGGATAGAGGAATTACAAAAACTATACGAAGCCGGTCTGCAAGAAATCTATTTTTTTCCTCATGAACCTGACAATATTCTAGCTCCACAAATGGCACGCTATGTCTTCGAAGGAGCCCAACAACATTTGAAAGTTGTAACCAGAGGTCCAGATTTGGAAAAGCATCGGGAAGGAGAGCAAATGAGTTTGTTTTGAAGGTTAAGTACTAGAACACAATTAACTTAACATTTTATGACGACATCTTTTCGGTTTATACCGCGTTATTTTTTCTAGCAATAACTCGTTATTCCTATAAAAAATGCCTTGTCTAAACACAAAAATCTGCTCGGTCAAAAAAGCAATTTATTTATGTCCTAGTACTTAAGAAATGTCATTTTTTGCTCTGAACCATGGAAAAATCCCAAAATTCGAGGCTAAAAATGACATTCCTAAATCCTACTTGAAAAAATACCTATACTCTCAATTCATGTGATTTAACTTTTACGCTCGATATTCCTCAAACCATGCCAAAATATACATCACTTTTGCCATCAAGTTACTCGGCGTGCTTGCAATGCCGTGACCTGAATTTTGGATGCGAACGAGCGAAGTCTGAATTTTTCGCAATTTCAAAGCCGTGTAATACTGAACGGTCTCTGACATTGGCGTTCGGTAATCTTGCTCACCAGTTAATAGCATCGTTGGTGTAACCACATTCCCGACCAGCGACAAAGGCGAACGTTTCCAGTATTTCTCTTGCTGCCCTTCTTCCCAAGGAAAAGCACCAAACCAATATTTGGCGAAGAAAGCAGGATTATCCGCGTGCAGCACAAAACTCGTCCAATTAATGACAGGTTTAGCTACCACTGCCGCTCTAAAACGATCCGTTTTTCCAACAATCCAACTCGTCAAAACTCCACCACCACTACCACCAGTCACAAATAGATTTTCATCATCTACATAACCTTTTGCAATTACTCCATCCACTACCGACATCAAATCATCATAGTCTTGATTGGGATAGTTGTGATGAATCAAATTTCCAAAATCTGCGCCATAGCTCGTGCTTCCTCTTGGATTAGCATAGACGACTACATAACCTGCGGCAGCATACAATTGTACTTCTGCGGAAAAACGATCTCCATAATCCGCAAACGGACCACCATGAATTTCTAGAATTAGAGGATATTCTTTGTTTGGATCAAAATTGGGTGGCTTACAAATCCATGCTTGAATATCTTCTCCATCAAAAGAAGACTTCACCCATAGTTCTTCCACCTCACCTAGTTTCTTATGAGCAAAAAGATCATCATTCAACTGAGTTAAACGCTTTACTTCGCTTCCTTGCTTTCCAACTGCTACATCTGCGGGATGATCGGGCGTGCTGTGCGTGAACGCAAAAGTTCCATCTTTGGCAACGCTAAACTGCCCGCCACTGTAAGGACGCCCCAAGGAAAGTCCACCTAGGTCATTTGCTAAAACACTCACTTTCCCAGCTAAATCTACGTGCGCTACTTTTGAATTTCCCTTATCCGAATACTGAAAATACAAGCCTTTTCCATCGCTGCTCCAAATCACATTGCTTACGGAGCGATCTAAATTTGCAGTGAGCGATTTTGTGTTTTTTCCATCATTATCCATCACATAAATCTCACTTAGTTGCAAGCCTAAGTACTTTTCATCAAACCCCGTGTAAGCGATCATTTTGCCATCGGGAGAATAACCTACTACATTATCTGGACCTTTGCGTGCAGTAAGTGTTTTGCTTTTTCCAGTCGCAATATCTAGTTCGAAGACTTCGCTGTTGCTTGGGTCGTATTCCCAGTAATCTTGCTGATTAGAAGAAAATAGAAGCGATTTGCTATCTGGACTCCAAGATAAGCTACCATGATTGTAAGCTCCAGAAGTCAACTGTCTCGCCGTTCCGCCCTCTGCTGATAAAAGAAAAATATGACGATTCCCTTCTGGCAAAATGCTCGGCGAACCATCTGCTTTGAATTTCATCTGTTCGATATATTTCGGAGCATCATTCCATTTTGCACCTTTAGGTTTAGCTGGAAGTTGCACTAAAGGCTTGCTGCTGCTATTGACAAATAGGGTGAAAGAAATCCATTTTCCATCTGGTGACCAATTAATATCACTAGGTGAGCCTTGCAAATTGGATAACCTTGCTTCTAAACCACTTTCCATCCAACGCAAGTACAATTGTGAACTTTTTTCCTTAGAAGAAACATAAAGCAATTGCTTTCCATCGGGCGACCAGCGTGGTGTGCGATCATTTTCCATACCTGTGGTCAGGGGTTGATGATTGCTACCATCCACATCCATTTGCCAAAGATTGGAACGGTTTTTATCGGTCATGATATCCTTGAAATTGCGGACATAGACGATGCTTTTTCCGTCTGGTGAAATTTGTGGATCAGAGGCAAATTCGAGGTCAAAGACATTGATCGGTTCTAAAATATCAGCGTTTTGGGCATTTAAAAAGTAAAAACTTCCAACAAAAAGAAGCAGTGCGAACTGATGTTTCATACTAGATATTTGATTGAATAATTATAGAAGGAAAGATAGGGAATTTTGAAGGCTTGTCAAATTTGAATCTCTGACAAATGTTTCCCAAACAGTTAAGACTTTCTTAGCGACTCCAATAAGTCAAATTTTGTGGGCGTTGAAAATTAAGCTAACAACGATAAACGCAGTAGTAACATCCAAGTCTAACTACGAAAATCGTTATCCACCGTACAAAACACTTTCGCTATGAAAACATTGATTCTAAATTTCGCTTTAGTCCTGATTACCTCTACTTTCGCCACTGCTCAAGGTTATCAAGCCTCTGCCAAACTATACACTAATCTATTACTTTCAGAACCACTGCCTGAACTCTTTGATTATGAAGATAATAGCTCCGTCCGATTCAAGGTAACCCCCGCATTTCATTTATATAGTGAAGAAAAATGGAAATACCACGAGCTAGAATTTTCCAATCTGCGATTCAAGAACCATGAACGGCAATTGGAAGATGTGCAAGAGATTTTAGTAGGCTTACGATACGAATATGGTTGGGTGATGGATATAAATACTGGAGTTGATGGTTTGCAATTGATACTGGGTGTGAGTTCTCGATTTTTTTACCATCGGCAAGCCTTTTCGCCCAACATTAGCAATGAGCTAGAGGAGTCCAAAACAGCGATTAAAGCCATAGTCGGACTTGTGCCAAGAGTAAATTATCAAATCAATAACCAATTTTCTTTGGATTTCAATGTCTCTATTTCTTCTCTTTCCATTGGTTCAGAACGCAAATATTTCAATAATCCGTTTTTGACTGGACAGAGCCGAGTACAGAGCAATTTCAATACCGATTTTTTGTTTATTAATGATGTGACTATACGATTGGGAATTGTTTATCAGTTGTAGGAGTTAACCGTGTGTATGATTTTGAACCACAGAAGGAACAAAGAAGCACAAAAGATCAATACTCCAAAAGCAGATATTTTAAATAACTTCCTTCAACTTGTTAATTTTCAAAGTTTTACAACTTATCTTTTAACCATTACGGATAATTTTCAATCAATTAATAACCTCTTCTTCCCTTTTAGTTCCACGATTGAGTAATGGCAACGCAACCAAAGAAATCAGCCCCAACAGCACATTTGAACCAATTTGCAAGGAGAAGAAAATGATGTTTGCAAAAGAAAACGCATCGTTTCCATTGATTCCATAAATAGCCAGTCCCTCTGTCACAAAAAACTGATACGCCCCCATGCCACCAGGAGCTGGGACAACGAAACCAAATGCACCGAAAATGAAAATCATTAAGCCCGCAACTGGAGAAAGTCCCGAAGTTGGCTCGAAAGCAAAAAAGGCTAAGTAAGTCATCAAGAAATACATTATCCAGATATTCACTGTGTGGAAAAGAAATAGCCACGGACGTTCTAATTTTCGGATAGATTGAATGCCGTCTGCGAAGCCTTTTAGAATATCTAAGCCTTTTTGGTAGATGGAAAGCGATTGAATTTTTGTTTTAAAAACATAAAACAGAACTAAACTCATAACGGCAACACCAATCAATATACCCAGCAAATTACTAGAAAGTAATCCTCCAAATTTGGCAGAAAGATCAAAATTGGCGACTAAATAATTCCAAAGGGTATCAAACTCAAGCAAGAATGCCAAACCCATTGCAGTGAATAGCATGATGAAATCAAAAGTACGTCCAACGACTATCGTTCCGACCAATTTTTCGGTAGGAATCTTTTCGTAGCGAGACATACTTGCGGCGCGAATAAATTCACCGATTCTAGGAATTCCTAAATTGGTGAAGTAGCCTAACATAATCGTGAAAAATGCATTCCAAAATCTAGCTTGGTAGCCTAGAGGACGAATGAGCATTAACCAGCGTGCGGCTCTGCTAAAGTTACTAATGGTATAGCAGCCGATGATTATAAAAATCCAGAGATAGTTGACACTTTGAAAGTCTTTCCATATTTTTTGTAGCAAACTGCAATTCTCTTCAGCGATGCCTTCTTCTTGACAAAAGAGCTGATATTCTACATTTTGTCCTCGATAGAGCAAATATAAAATTGTTGCACCAATTCCAGCAAAGAGTAGCGCTTTTAGAATATTGACAATCAGTTTTTTAGCTTGCATAATGATGTTCTTCTTTCAAAAAAAAGAGCGGCAAAGATAATTCACTTTGCCGCTCTTGCTTTAGTTTTTATTCACAGAATTTTTTAGGTATGTAAAAATAGGGATTTCAAATTCAATCGAGGCGCAAAAAGCGGAGTTATGCCATGTATTATGAGCATTTTTGTAACGAAGAGTGAATTCTGAAAGATCATTTTTACATCTATCAATTTTTGTGAATAAAGACTTCTATTTGAAAGTAAAATTTCTACTCAACCAGACGATTATTTTCGTCTGGGAAAATTGCGATCGGTTTGAATTTTTTCGCTTCTTCGATGTCCATCAAGGCATAAGAGATAATAATGACCGTATCGCCTACTTGCACCCTTCTTGCCGCTGCTCCATTTAAGCAGATCGTGCCGCTGTCTCTTTCTCCTCGAATAATGTAAGTTTCAATGCGTTCCCCGTTGTTGTTGTTCACGATTTGCACACGCTCTCCTTCGATCATATTCGCCGCCTCCATTAGTGCTTCGTCTATTGTGATACTTCCCTCATAATTCAAGTCCGCTCCGGTTACTTTTACTCGATGAATTTTGGATTTGAATCTTTGTATTTGCATAAAAGGTTTTATTTTTAAGACGTTGATTGTTCGATGTGTAACTATTGATAATCGTTAATTCGCTGTTAAAACCGCAAAAGTAAAACTTTTGAGTGAAAAGATTTTCAGCGAATTAAACAACTAAAAATCAATTACTTGCACTAAACTTATTTTGCAAGTAAGATTCAATCTTTTACAAAAGGATTCCATTTAAGCGAATTTCCGCTATTTAAACAGATGAATAGTATGACAGTTTTGGCTGAAAAAGAAGTAAGGAGAAGAAAAAGAGATAAAATTACGACGTGTAAGTTAAAATACTTTTTATTCCTATTTATGGCTCAGTGCTTTACAGGCAACACCAAATCGAAGCGGCTTCCTTTGTTCAATTCACTCGCGATGCGAATAAATCCAGAATGCAATTCCATCACTTTTTGGACATAAGCCAGTCCCAAACCAAAGCCTTTTTGTTGATGTAAATTACCGCTGCCAATACGTTGAAATTTATTAAAAATGAAATTTTGATTAGCTTTACTAATGCCGATTCCGTTGTCTTTTACCTGTAGCAAAATACCTTCTACTGTATCTTGAGCGGTAATTTGAATGATGGGTTGTTGCTCGCAGTATTTCAAGGCATTATCTAATAAATTACGAATAGAATTTTCGATGTGGAATGGATCAGCATAAACTTTCAACCCATCAGGAATTTCTACTTTTACTTCTGCCTCTTCCGATTGAAAACGCGCGTACATTCCAGAAAGTAGCTTTCCGATTAAAGGTTCTAGCAGAAAGTACTCTTTATTGATAGAATATTCACCATATTCCATTTTCGCCAATTGCAGGATGCGCTCCACTTGCCAATTGAGTCGCTCACCCTCTTTGTGTACCACTTCTAAAAATGGACTTTCTTTTTGTTCTTTTTTCAACATTTTGGTGGCTAAAAGAATATTCGTCAAAGGCGTTTTGAACTCGTGTGCCATATTGTTGAAAAAATCAGTATTGCGCTCGCTAATGCGCTTTTGCTTTCGTAAAGTCAAATTGACAAATACAAAAACACCCGTCAATAATAGTAGTATGAAGATGGAAGACACCAACATAAACCACATCTTCCCAACAATATATTTTGGTTTATCTGGAAAAGCAATTTGTACCATTTGCTTTTCTAGTCGCTCATCAGCATAGCGCAGAGAGCAACAATAAGGAGAATCCTCTCCTACTGGTGTGTCCCCCTCTTGAACGATTTGAAATTCAAACGTGGGTGGTAAATCATAACATTTCATCGCTTTGGTCAGTCGCCACTTTAGTTCACGTTCTTTCTCTGAAGATAACACGTAGCAGCCGTCTTTTCCAGTAGCACAGGTGGAAACGCCAGAAGTATCTCTCAGTTTTTCTACTGCCATACTCAATGCTTTCGTCACTTTCTGGTCGAACTGTTCACTCAACAACTCTGAAGATTGCTTCATCCAGCGCACTTGCGAGAAGAGCAAGGCGAGCATTCCCAAAGAAGAAAGTAAGGCAATAATTGTTGTTCGATTCCATTTCATGGATCAGCAATGAGTGAATTGATGAAGGTTTCGATGAGTGAATGAAAGAAGCATTCCCTTTTTCCAATTGCAAGTTATAGAAAATATAGGAACAGCAAAATTGACTTAACAGATGAATAACAGGAGAGATTTGAAAGCACTAAAAACTAGATTACTTCGCTGTCAGAAAAACTACATCAAACAGCGAAACAATCGAACTGTTTCAAACCAGAGTATCCTACTCTGGCTCAAATCCAAGTACAATATTAAAGGTTCCCAAATCTCGGAAGCTATTGGTAGGTGCATCTTTATCGAATCCAATACCATAATCAAATCCAAGTACTCCGAACATCGGCAGGAAGACCCGGAGTCCGGCACCTACCGCACGTTTGATGTCTAGTGGATTGAATTCTCTTGCGGATCGCCAAGTATTTCCACCTTGTACGAAGGTGTGCAAATAGATTGTAGAGTTTGGATTAGTCGTAATTGGATAGCGCAATTCTAAGGTGAACTTGTCAAAAATTGGAGTCGCAATATTACTACCAGAGTTAGCATCTATATTATTTTCGTAATCTTCTACTTCGTAGCCACGCATTGAGATAATATCAAAACCTGCAAAACCGAATTGTTGGTTATTCAAACCATCGCCACCCACTTGAAAACGCTCGAAAGGAGAAACACCAATTTCGTCAGAATAAGAACCTACGACCCCTATTTTCGCTTGTGCTTTCAGTACAAATTTATCAAAAACTTGAGTGTACCATTCTGCATCAAACCGCCATTTATGATACTCCAACCACTTGTATCTTTCTGCTGGCGCTTGCTCATCGTAAGGTGTCTCTGGATCTCCTCTAAATAGAGAATATGGAGGTGTCAACTGTACAGATAGCGAAATATTAGAACCACTCGTCGGGAAAATTGGTGCATCCACTGTTGAGCGCGCAATGGTTTGCTTTAGACTAAAGTTATTAAAACGTCCAGTCTGTACCAGCTGTCCATCATCACTTCTAAATAAGCCGATCCACTGGTTTAGATTCAAGTTTTGAATATTGATACCTGTGCTAGAAATGAAGTTATCATCTGGCCACTTCAAGCGCGTACCCAAACTCATTGAACCTTGCCAAATTCCCAATTCTCCACCGCCAAATAAGCTAAATTTGTTATAGAAACCTGCGACAGAGAAAGAGTTTGGTTTCTTGCCACCCAACCAGGGTTCAGTGAAAGAAACATTATAGGATTGATAAAAACGACCGTTGGTTTGAGCGCGAATCGAAAGACGCTGCCCGTCTCCTTGAGGTAGTGGACTCCAAGTTTCTTTTTTACCGATATTGCGCAAAGAAAAATTATTGAAAGACACTCCAAGCGTTCCAATCAAACCTCGGAAACCTCCCCAACCTGCGGAAAGCTCCAATTGATCAGAAGGTTTTTCTTGTACTTGATAATTAATATCAACCGTTCCGCGCTCTGGATTTACAGGTGTATCAATATTTAAGTTTTCAGGATCAAAATATCCTAAATTGATGATCTGCCGCTGCGAACGAATGATGTCTGCTCGACTGAATTTACGTCCTGGAAGAGTACGTAATTCGCGACGAACAACGTGCTCGTGTGTACGATCATTTCCAGTTATTTCCACTTTATCAATAGTAGCCTGCGGACCTTCAAAAATTCTGATCTCTAAGTCAATAGAATCATTTTCTACTGCGATCTCTGTAGGATTTGCGTTGAAGAAGAGATAACCATTATTTAAATATTGGGAACTTACATCACGGTTATCTTGACTAAAATTCAAACGTGTATCTAACAGTTCTTGATTGTAAACTTCGCCAGCTTCTATACCTAAAATTCCTGCTAGTTGCTCGTCCGTGTAGATCGAATTTCCTTTCCAAGTAATGTCTCGGAAGTAGTACTGATTGCCCTCATCCACATTGATCTTTAAAACCAATTCTCCTTCTTCGTTGCGTTCCACTTTTTCACTCTCGAATCTGGCGTCTCTGTATCCGATTGTGTTGTAATGTGCAATAATCGCATCTTTGTCCTCTTCGTAGGAATCTTTAATAAATTTAGAAGATGCAAATAGACGTCTTTTACGGCGCGTATTTTTCATCAAACCACGCAACTTACGATCTTTCACATTTTCATTACCTGTGAAGGCAATATCATATATTTTTACACGATCATCACGATCAATATCAAAGATCAACCTTATTGCATTAGTACGACTGGTATCAGGTATTTCTTCAACATCTACGCTTACATCCAAATAGCCCTTCTCTACGAAATACTCTTTAATAGATTCTTTAGCATTTGCTTTAATATCTTCTGTAATGATTCCACCTTTTACCAAGAACGTATTGACCTTTTCGTTTAGATCATCATGGTAAGTTTTTTTCGTATTTTTAAAAGAATGTCCTAATAGGCGAGGGCGCTCTTGTACCTTGACTTTCAAGAAAATCACATCGCCCAGACGTTTAGTTTCAAAAATTTCTACATTGGTAAATAAGCGCAGTTTCCATAACGAACGAAGTGCTTTGGGCACCTTAGAGCCTGGAATACGAATCTTATCTCCTACCTTGAGTCCAGTAATAGAAATGATCGCGTTTTCATCACTATAAGTTGCCCCTTCAACCGTCACACCACCAATTTCAAATTCTTTAGGTTCGGAATAATCAAAAACTTCCAGCGTATCGGTCGCCGTCTGCGCGGACAGTCCCAAAACACTACCTAAAAAAGCAATTATGAAAAAATATCTCATAGAGATGATAATGAATTGTTGTGTATTAGTATGGTCTCTTCTAGAAAAGCTGCAAATGTAACGAATAAGTGCAGCAATTTGCGGTTCTTTGTTTTTAAAATTATGCTAAAAGGAGAAAGATTGGTGGAAGATGGTTGTATTGCAGACAGATTTTTTGAAAAATTAGCCAATCGCGTTTTTCTCTTTTTTCAATTGCTCACTGATCTTCCCAAAACGTCGCTCTCTTCCTTGGAATTCCAAAATTGCTTCGTACAAATTACCCTTGCGAAAATCTGGCCAAAAGAGTTTAGTAAAATAGAGTTCGGAGTAAGCAATTTGCCAAAGTAAAAAATTGCTGATGCGCGCTTCTCCACTAGTACGAATGAGAAGTTCTGGATCAGGCATTCCTTTGGTAGCCAAATAGTTAGAAAAAAGAGATTCATCTATATCCTCGGTAGAAATATTTTCTTTTTGGACTTGTTCGGCTATGCTTTTCACAGCGTTCATGATTTCCCATTTTGCACTGTAATTCAATGCTAAATTGAGCGTCATGCGCGTATTATTTTTGGTACTTTCGATACCTTCTTGCAAAGCGCGATAACTTGCAGAAGGTAACTTTTCTAAATTACCAATCGCTTGTAGGCGAATATTATTTTTATTCAGAGTTGCAATTTCTCCGCGAATCGTTTCTACCAAAAGAGTCATCAGCGCATTTACTTCCAAAGCAGGACGATTCCAATTTTCGGTCGAGAAAGCATAGAGCGTCAAGTACTCAATTCCCAACTCTGCAGCAGCTTCCGTCGTGTCCCTCACTGCTTGTACTGCTGAACGGTGACCAAAAACGCGTGGTCGTCCTTTTTGCTTTGCCCAACGCCCATTTCCATCCATGATGATTGCAATATGGCGCGGCAAACGGTTCAAATCTATTTGTGCTCTTAACTCCTTCATCCCTATTTAATATGGTTTGCAAGTTTATAGCCCGATAGTGAGTCATCGAACTTTGTGAAGCAAAGTTAATAAAATGTGCGAGGCTTCGTGGCAATTGTGCAGAGTGTTTCCGTCATTGACTCATCAAAAATTGATGTTCTCCAAGTGGTTTCTGACTGCAGCAAACCATTGGTTACATCAAAGAACGCGAACTCTACGACGCTCGTATCGTAGCTAGTTTTCTGGTGGATGCTTCCTTCTCTTTACTCTATGCAAATCATCTTAAAAATGGTAAAGCCTTTAGAAAGGTGCATTACATCTTTATTGATAGTCCGATTTACTACGATAATTATCAAACATTTACATGTAAAAATATGAAGCAGTTGCTAGAAAAAGAGAAAATTGAATTAGAAAAAATATTCAAGATCTAAAATGCTTGGATTAGGATTTACAAAGTGAAGCCCAAGCCACAGAAGTAGCTCTACTAACGAACATCAAGATCGCTTTCCGTTTTTACTTAGGCAAGCAACATTATCTGGTATGAATTTACAAATTGAGCATATTCCAAAGCTGGTTTACAGCAGCGATGAAGAGCAAGGCTACACCCGCCGACCCTGGGGACGCGGTTTCACTTACTTAGATTGGGAAGGCAAACGATTGAAAGATCGAACTATATTGAAACGCATTAAGTCCTTGGTCATTCCTCCCGTTTGGGAAGAAGTTTGGATTTGTCCACTCGAAAATGGGCATTTGCAATCTACAGGACGCGATCCAAAAAAACGAAAGCAATATATTTATCATCCGGATTGGATGAGGTTTCAGCAACAGAAAAAATTTGATAAACTTGTCCATTTTGCAGAACAGTTGCCCAAGCTGCGCCAAACCACTCGCCTGCATTTACAAGATGAGAAATGGACACGTCGAAAAGTGCTAGCGCTTATCGTTCAAGTCTTAGATGAATGCTATATCCGAATTGGCAATTTGCAGTACAAAGAACGCAATAATACTTACGGACTTACTACCTTACGACGCAAGCACGTCGATGTCGCTTCTAATCATCTTTCATTTTCCTACAAAGCTAAAAGTAATCAGTATCGAGAAGTGAATATCGAAGATCAACACTTAGTTCAACTCATTAAAGAGTGTTCAGAATTGCCTGGTTATGAAGTGTTCCGCTATCGTTCTGGCAGCAAAACGCATCCTGTGGATAGCAGTGAAGTGAACGCTTACGTTCAAACAATTATGGGTGAACAGTTTTACAGCAAAGACTTTCGGACTTGGGCAGGTACGAGTCTTGCGGTTAAATATGTAGAAGCTGCGAGAGAAGAAAGTGAGCAAGACAGTCGAAGAACAATGGAAAGCTGTTTAATCAAAAAAGTAGCGTCAGATTTGGGGAATACCGTCTCTGTTTGTCGAGACTATTATATACATCCAAAGGTACTTGCTGCAGCTGTAAATAATGAACTTCCAAGTATGGAATCTGTCGCTCCACCCTTAATTAAAAGATTTGAAAACGAGCTGGAACCCCATGAAATTGTGACCTACCAAGTAATAAATTCTTGAGCGAACATCTGTTACTTCTTAGAGTTCTATCATTGATAATTATTTTTAATCGAAAAAGTGATACAATGAAGTTAGAAGGAAAAAAAGTAGCCATATTAACTACGGATGGTTTTGAACAAGTAGAATTAACTTCTCCAAAAAAGGCATTGGAAGAAGCAGGTGCAATCACCGAAATTGTGGCTCCAAATTCAGGAAGTGTTAAGGGTTGGGATGAAGATAATTGGGGAGATACTTTTGAAGTAGATCGAACCATTGTTGAGGCAAACGCAAGCGATTATAATGCGTTACTACTTCCTGGTGGTGTGATGAATCCAGATAGTTTAAGAACCAATCAAGATGCATTGAGTTTTGTAAGAGATTTTTTCAGGCAGCAAAAGCCAGTAGCTGCAATCTGTCATGGTGGACAGACCTTAATTAATGCAGAATTGGTAGAAGGTAGAAAACTGACATCCTATCCTGCTATCCGAAAAGATATGGAAAATGCAGGTGCGCGTTGGTTGGATGAAGAAGTAGTTGTAGATCAAGGTTTAGTGACGAGTCGTTCACCAGAAGATTTGAAGGCTTTCAATGACAAACTGGTAGAAGAAGTCCACGAAGGAAAACACGAAGAGCAGGCACAATCTATACAAAAAAAGCAAGCACTTGCTTCATAAATATCTTGAACAAATGATTTTTCATTTTAACTAGAAAAATACGCAAATCATGAATATTGAAACGGCAAGCATTCCTAGAAGACTGCTAGAAAAAATTACCAATGGCCTTTATGTAGTCACTACACGCAAGAAAGGTGAAGAAATGGAAACGCGCGATAAAGACTACATTTCCGCAGCTACCATCGCTTGGTTGACACAATCTAGCTTTGAGCCACCGATGATTACCTTAGCGATCGACCGCACGACCGACTTAGCAGAAACCGTCGCAAAGTCAGAGGTTTTTGTTGTTAACTTTTTAGGCAAAGATCAAGCTGAGATTGCTCAAGCCTTCGGTAAAGAGAGTAAAGTGCAACCTAATGAAATGAAAATCAATGGCTACGACTATCATCACAGTTTAGAATTAGGCGTCCCTACCTTGAAAGCTGCGATTGGTTATTTGGAGTGCGAGTTGGACGAAATGACGAATATCAAAGGCGATCATATTTTATATACGGGCATCATCGTCGGTGGAGAACTGCACCAACCGCAAGCACAACCATTAGCGGAGTTGAATAGTGGAATGAAATATGGTGGGTAGCATTGAGTTTGATCTGGAGCTATACGAAACACAGTAAAACTTGTGCTTTTTGTTAAATTTTGAACCAGAAAGCTAGAAAAAACCGCATACGACCCACACAAAATCCGCTCAATCTGTTCAATCCGTGTCCAAAATGAAAACTTCGTACACGTCTAAATGTTATCCCCGAAAAATCCTTACTTTGGCAGGAAAAGCAAATTGGAATGCCAAAAACTTCACCAACCGTTTTTATTTCCTACGCTTGGGATGACAGTGCTCATAAAGATTGGGTAAAAAGACTTGCTGATCGCTTGCTAGACAATCGCATTGAGGTATTACTTGACCAATACGATGCTACCGCAGGCAAAGACTTCATCTACTTCATGGAGCAAGCGGTGAGCAAAGCGGATTTTATAGTGTCAACCAATTTATCAGCCTTTGCGTTTAAGCAGAAAACACTAATTTTATGATTAGCATCAAGATCAATGAACGCTATTTAGAAGTGCTTCAACCAACAGTTGATTTAGAGCAGCTAGTAGATCAAGTACTGGAGCAATATGCCATTGAAACTATCTCTACTAAAATTAGTCAGCTTTCCAGTAAAAAGAAAATCTATGAAGCACAGTTTGGACATCCTTTTCAAACCTTTGCCAGTAAAGTAAGCAGTGATGTAACTTTCGTTGAAAACGTAGAAAAGGAAAACCCAAATTGGGAAAGCGACTTTATCGAATGGGAATTTTGTATTAAAGGAATAACAGATTGGAAACAAAAATTAGAACATATTTTGACGATATAATTCAGCAAGCAGAAGATTACTTTGAGCAAGTAGAACATGAAATTGATACGACTCCTGCTAGAGCAATCCTAAGATTGAAAGCTACCCATAAGCAGTATCGAATGTTTGCCACTGAGATTAAAAGTCCAGATTACAGGAAATACAATTACTATTTACTGGAAATGGATTTTGTAGTCGTCGGCTTCGACAATGCACCTGATGCGAGAGCCATCAAGTTGAAATATGACAAAATCCCACAGAATGACGTAGATAAGCTTGTTCCACATCAGCATCTTGAGAACAAAACCATTTTAAAACTCACCGAAGAAATCTATTTTTCCGATTTCATAGCTTGGTTAAAAGAAAACCTAGAGGAATAATCGAAATAGGTCATTTTGCTCTTAAACTAACTTCCATGCTCCTAAGCTAATAGTTTCACGGAGACTTGGTACGATATTCCTAGCTTGAGCAGAAAAATGACATATTTTAATCTCGCAAAAACTCCTACCTTTTCCTTATTTTTGCAGCCATTTTTGAGGTCTATGAATTATGAACTACTGAGGCACTAAGTTTCACTAAGACTATTTAAAGACGTGGGCCGCGTTTATAATCGTCCGAAGTCGGATTAAAATTGTAAGTATATTTTTATTAATTTTTATTAATTTGTTATATTTATTT
>JBCDFY010000117.1:0-22561 GCA_039176995.1 Bacteroidota bacterium | reverse complement strand
TTGGAATGAGGATGATTGGTATAGCCTTCGTACAAGGTATCTTGCTCTGGTCTAGTAAATTCTATTTGTATCATTTATTCCAGCTAAGTAAAACATTTTTTGCCTTATCTCTTTGTTTAATTTTTAACCCGTTTTAGTATAGGAACAAGAATTCGTTTGTTTTCAAAATCGCGAATGACCGTATGCCGCAAGGTGATGTCTTCCACAAAACCGCTAAAAGTGCGTAAAGTCAAGCGGTCATTGACCCGAAAAGGTTTGAACAATACGATGAAAACACCACTGATGATGTTACTCAAAGCTTGTTGAGAAGCAAAACCAATCGCAACGGTGAGAATTCCTGCACCTGCGAGCATAGAAGTAGCCAAAGTTTTGAATCCTGGAATTTGATACACTGCAATGCTAAACCCAACAATATAGATAGTAGCGGTTATCACGTAGCGCAGAAATTGATAATTCGTTGGATCACTTTTGGTATCTTCTGCTGAACGACGAATGAGTCTTCTAAAGAAGCGGTTGACTAAAAAGGCAACCAAAATAGTGACAAAAACGATTACTAGGATATTGCCAAGGAATAACATTCCACTAAAACTAAGATTCATTGATGGATAATTTTTATGTTGTAATTATCCGCAAATCTATGAAAATGTTAGGCTAATACTTTATCGAAAACTCATAGAAATCACTATTCCCATTGGTGTCTTCTTCTATGCCTCGGCATTGTATGAGGTAGTAATTTACTCCTCGACGAATGACAAAAACATCTCCAACTTTCATAAAAGGACTCACACGTTCTCCTTGCTGCGAATCACTCAACGGCAGCGCCTGATCGGTAGGAAAGGATTCTTCAACCGCAAGTAATTGACTTCTATTAAAAATATCTATGATTTGTTCTTTGAATTCAACAGATTCGAAGGTCTGTTCTAACAAAAATCTAGCGATTCTCATTTGCGTACTCATCGTATCTACCACTGAGATTTGTTGTCGCCAAAAAAGGCTGTCCTCTAGCGTAATCTTTATCCCTTCATCTTGAATTTCGGCAAAGCTGCTATCCGCATCTACACTTTCGCCAGTATCCAAGTCGAGTCCCCCAATTCCCGTTTGCGTACTATCTAACTTTAATGCTTGATTAAATAAAATGCCACGCAATCCATTTTCAGTCAGCAGCGTAGGTTCTATGCTTAGAATGCGAAGCGTATCGTAGGTTATTTGATCGCGATCGTTAATGAGTTGAAAGGAGTAAATTACTTCGGTCGAATCTGTGACAACTGCACTTGGATTGATCGTAATATCATACGTAAACTGTCTTCGATCTTCTCCACTAAATGGGATTGGATTATTGGAAGCAATGCTACTACTATCTATTGCAGACTTTATATCCACTTGATTACTAGGCAATAAGACTCCATCTTCGTAAATCTGTAATTCCTTAAGTTCTTGCCAGCAGTCCGTCAATTCCATCCGCAATTGGAGAAGATTACCTGCAAAAATACTTGCATTCGTTGCAATGCGATTGGGAGCCTCTAAAAAATCAACTTTAGGTCCACCAATGTCAATCGTCACACCTGCGGCTGCGGGCTGATTCAACTCATCTACTACTCGAAAAGTATAGGCATTTGGGAAAGTATCTATCTCCAATGGCACAACCATAATGTCAAAAGTGGCGGAACTTTGCTCGCCTCCTTCGAGTGGAATTGGATTGCTTGCCACTGTTTTTCCATTAATGAAAAATCGAGAAGTGGGCATCAGCTCTGCATTCTCATAAATTTCTAGTTGCGTCATTCTAGAATCACCTGCGTTAATACGCAATTTAACATCAAAATTCTGCCCTACGCAAAGGGTTGAGTCTTTGAAAACCAGACCATTTTCTCTGGATAAGCTCGCAAAAGGAAAATCCAATTCAATTTCTTCTGCACAGGTCGTAAATAATAAGGAAACGACTATCGAAAAAGAAAGCCATTTGAAAAGTGAGCGATACATATTCTTATTGCTAGTTTATTTTTATGGTTTGAGGTCGTTTAAAAATAGTTTGATTTGGTTCGATGCGATTAGTACTAAAGCTATCTGAAAGCAAACGAATTTGAAGATTACAAAGTATGCCAAATCTCACTTTCTCCCTCTTGTCGCTTGCCCACCTTCCAACAACTTAAACGACATCCGATGATAAGACGTAGTGCCGTGTTTAGCAATAGCTGCTCGATGCGCTTTGGTTGGGTAGCCTTTGTTGCTTGTCCAATCGTATTGCGGATGTTCTTCAGATAGGTTTTTCATGTATTCATCACGATGTGTTTTCGCTAAGATGGAAGCCGCTGCAATGGATAAATATTTGGAGTCGCCTTTCACAACACAAAGGTGTGGAATACCTAAATAGGGTGAAAAGCGATTGCCATCGATCAGCAAGGCTTCAGGGCGAATTTTTAGTTGATCTATGGCACGGTGCATCGCCAAAAAAGAGGCATTCAAGATGTTGATTTCATCGATTTCTGCTGGACTGACTACTCCCACTGCCCAAGCCAAGGCTGTTTCTTCAATCAAAACACGCAATTCATCTCGCTGCCCTTCACTCAATTGCTTGGAGTCATTCAAAAAAGGATGCGAAAAATCAGGAGCTAAGACAACTGCACCTGCAAATACCGCACCTGCCAGACATCCTCTGCCTGCCTCGTCGCAACCTGCTTCTGTTATTCCTTGATGATGATATGCTTTTAGATTCATTTTTGAGAGATTAAATTACCATGCTCCTTCGCAATAAGGTCGATATTGATAGTACTTAGGAAAGGTATCAATTCTAAGGTGCAGCCAATAAACGCCTAAGCCCGAAGTACTCCACCAATGGTTGCGTTGACTCAATTGACTTTCACACGTATTGCCAACCAATCTCCAAAAAGCATCTTGCTGATCAGCGGGCGCTTTGCGAACAAAATCTGCAAGGTGGGCGTAGCAATCCGAAGATTGTGGTGTTGGAGCAACTAATTGCGCATCCTTTCCTAGGTTTTCAAAGCTGATTGCTTGTTTCTCCTTTTTAAACAAAGTATGAAAAGGACTTCCATCTTCTTGAATGCGCGCTAGAATTGGGCTGTTTATCACAACGAATTCGAAGTCTTGGTCAAGTTGCACATTGTTTACGGCTGGACATTCCCAAAAGAAGGCTTTGAAAGGAGTATTTGCCAATAAATTGTTGAAGAAAGTACGAAATTCTCGTTTTTCTTTTAGCTCTCGAAGAAAATTTTCAAAAGTCAAATACTGCTTGTTCTCTAATATTCTGTATTGATAAATATGATCTTCTTCGATGGTCGTTGTTGCGGTTGTCCACATGATCTTGTTAGGTTTGAATAAAGTATTTAAGAAACCTGTGTCAACGTCAGATATGTTAAGTTTCCTAACTTAACGTTTTTATTCTCTCGTTTCCTAACGAGAAACAAAAATCCCTTAAATGAGACGATTATTCTTGCATATCAATAATCTGCTTGTCACGAATAAATAGTAGCAACTAAATTTCGTCCACCACCTCGGTTTCTAAACTCACACAAATAGATGCCTTGCCAAGTCCCTAAATTCAAACATCCATCCGTAATTGGAATAGTCACCGAAGAACCGACCAAAGAGGCTTTAATGTGCGCGGGCATATCGTCTGGACCTTCAATAGTATGCACCAGAAAGGGCATATTTTCGGGTATCATCTTATTGAAAATGCTTTCAAAATCGGTGCGCACATCGGGGTCAGCATTTTCGTTAATGGTCAAACCTGCGGAGGTGTGTTTAATGAAAATGGTCAACAGGCCTTTGTCTGGTAAAGATGGCAGTTGTGCGTTTACTAAATCATCAATCAGGTGATAACCTCTCGGAAAAGGAGGCAGTCGAAATTCAGTTTGAGTTACCATACAGTGAGTGAAGTTTAATGAACCACAAAGGAACAAAGATCACAAAAGATTTATTTTGATATTTTTCATGCTTTCGTAATCCAGCTTATCATCTTTTTTTAGCCATTGGTAGGACTTATATCATTCATTTTTCAAGAATTCCTAAGCTGCGCATGGCACGTTCGGAAGCACTTTGCTCTGCGCTTTTTTTGTTAAAATCATCCGCAGAAGCGAGTTTTTTACCATCAATTAATACCGCCACTTTGAAGCGATCTCGTTTTTCAAATTTATAGCGCGCTAAGAGCTTATAATTAACGGTTTGCCCATTTTTTTGACACCATTCCAATAGCTGACTTTTGTAGTTATCATCCACGCGCTCTAACTCGTGAATGTCTACATAATCACGCAAGATTTTCTTGATGACGTAGCGTTTTGTACCTCCATAACCAAGTTCTAAGTAAACTGCTCCAACCAAGGCTTCTACCGCATTTCCAAGCATCGAACGGCTCAAGCGCGTATTATTCAGTTCCATTAATAAAATGTCCAATTCCATCTTATCACCAATCAAATTCAGGCTTTTCCGTTTGACGATTTTGGAGCGCATTTTGGTCAAAAACCCTTCGTTCGCCCTAGGATATTTTTTAAAGAGGTATTCTGCAACAATTGTCCCCAAAACGGCATCGCCTAAGTATTCCAGACGTTCGTTGTTTTGGATAGCATAGCCCTTGTCTGAAGAGTTAGACTTATGCGAAAACGCAATTTTAAAGGTGCTTACCTTGTAGGGTGTAAACCCAATGATCGGTCGAATTTTCTTTACTAACTCGCGATCAGTGGAAAAATACCGATTGTAAAATCTAAAGAGAACCTTCACTGTTTACATTTTTAAATCTATTGAATATAGATACTTTCCACTTTATGAAACACATAAAATGAATAAAACAAACACAAGAAACAGCTATCACTTTTTATCGGTAAGTTGATGCAAAAGAATTGAAAAGCATATGTATAAAAATCAAAATCAATCGTACAACTAATTGATTATCAATGATTTTCTTTTTTTTAGTAAACTATTAAGCAATTGGAGTTGATGATGGCGAATCAGATGATTGTACCATAAAATTCGCTATCACAGGCAGTAAAGTTCTAGCTTACTATTCTTCAAATCGCTTCACAATTAAGGATGCATTATGACCTCCGAATCCAAAGGTATTACTGAGTGCTACATTTATTTTTCGTTCTTGAGCTTCGTTAAAAGTCAAGTTGAGTTTAGGGTCAATGTTTGGATCGTCTGTGAAGTGATTAATGGTTGGGGGAATAAAATTGTAGTTGATGGCGTGAATACAAGCCAAGGCTTCGACCGCTCCTGCCGCCCCAAGCAAGTGCCCAGTCATAGATTTAGTGGAACTGATGTTCATTCCATAAGCAGCATCACCAAAAACCTGCTGAATGGCTTTTACTTCGGCTATGTCACCGAGTGGAGTAGACGTACCGTGAACATTTACATAATCTACGTCGTCGGGGTTTAGTTGGGCATCTCGCAGAGAAGTTTGCATTACATTTTTTGCCCCCAAACCTTCAGGATGTGGAGCAGTAATATGGTGTGCATCAGAAGTTGCACCGTAGCCGACTACCTCACCATATATTTTTGCACCGCGCTTTTTGGCGTGCTCTAGTTCTTCTAAAATCAAAGTCGCACTACCCTCTCCTAGCACAAAGCCGTCGCGTTCCGCGTCAAAAGGACGAGAAGCCGTTTTGTAGTCCTCATTTCTAGTAGAAAGGGCTTTCATGGAATTGAAACCACCGATTCCAATCTTACAAATCGTAGCTTCTGAACCTCCTGTTACAATAATGTCATTTCTTCCTAAACGGATATAGTCAAAAGCTGTTCCAATCGCGTGAGTCGCAGATGCACAAGCGGAAACCGTAGCATAATTAATACCTCGGAAACCATACTTAATAGAAATCAGTCCTGGAGCTAAATCAGGAATCATTTTAGGGATCAAAAAGGGATTGTACCGTGGTGTACCGTCGCCCGCTTCAAACTGTTCTACTTCGCCTTCCAAAGAACGCAAACCTCCGATACCAGAACCCCAAATCACCCCAACTCGATCTACGTCTAACTTTTCAGGTTCTAATCCAGCATCTGCAATAGCTTGATCGGAAGAAATAACCGCATATAATTGAAAGCGATCCATTCGGCGAATTTCGCGCTTGTGGACGAATTCTTCTGGATTGAAATCTTTCAATTCGCAGGCGAAATGCGTCTTGAATTTAGAAGCATCAAAATAAGTGATGGAGTTAGCTCCACTAATTCCGTTTTGTAGTCCTTCTAGATAATCAGAAGCTGTATTTCCAAGTGGAGTCAATGCTCCGATTCCAGTAACAACAACTCTTTTCATGCGGTATGAGAAAATTTAGGTCTGAAGCTTAGGATGGCAGGTTCAAAAGGTTTTGAGCAAAAAAAAGTATGGCTACTTGAATAATATGTATCAAGTAGCCACAACAATAATCGTTTATTTTTTCTCTGCTATGTAGTCAATAGCTGCGCCGACGGTAGCAATTTGCTCCGCATCTTCATCAGGAATAGAAATATCAAATTCCTTTTCCAATTCCATGATGAGTTCCACTGTATCCAAGGAGTCCGCGCCTAAATCGTCGATGAAATTAGATTCTGGAGAAACTTCGTCTTTACCTACACCTAATTTCTGTGCAACGATATCAATCACTTTGTCTTTGATCTCTGACATACTTAATAACTTTATTAAACAAATAAGTTTTGCGCAAAGAAAGACAAATGCGTACGGAAGTTCAAATCTTATCGCAGAAAAGTTGCTGGAGGAAGATTTATTGTGCTTTTTAACGCTTTATAAAATATTGATATTCAGATTTTTAAGAAATTTACAATGGAGTTGTTTATCATTCTTAATATGAACTATACATATACTTTGCAATCGGCGGAGAAAAATTTTATTCCATAAAATTTTCCCTCGCTCTCCGCCCAAAGAAACTGTTGAAAGGAAAAAATTTATTTTTTCTTTTCAACAGGAGCGTCAAGTACCTTATAGTACATCTCTCTTAGAGATTTTTACTTTCATTTTTACTCAATCATATTAGCGGGTTTCATTGGAACGAAATTCCGATCTCTATTAAGTTGAAATCCAACTAAAAACAAGTCCTTCTAATTCGCTGTTACCTACTTATGAACAATATCTGGAATCAAATAAAAGGCTTATTCAACCAAGTTGAGGAGAGTTCTTCTACTAAACCTGCTATACATGAAGTCATCAGCAGATCAGCGGAGGAAAAGGAGGATTATGAGCATTGGAAAAAGACCATTGTGCGTCGAAGATTATCCGACTGGTTGAGCAATCAATACGCGCTTTATAAAACTCTTCCTAATGAAACCGACGAAGGTATAGATTTCCTAAACACACCAAGCATGAAAGGTTTCGTTATCCATTTTCACCAAACGCAGTACAGTAAACGCGACGCTGTTCATTTTTTGGATTTTTTAAAAGAAAGAGTCTCCAATCTCAACTATCGCACTCAACTTTCTGATGTACGAACCTACAGCAAACCCCAATGGGTAGAAAGCATTCAAAAACACTACCTGAAGCCAAGGACGACTTTTGAAGAAGGTGTCAAAATCGATCAACAATACGGCAATGTGAGTATAGATTTGGTATTACGCGACGACCGCCCGCATCACTTGCGTTTTAGTGCGACAAGTTATTCGGATCATTTGTACGAGGAAGCTAAGGATTTTGGAGAATTGGTGATGGCGGTAAGTTGAGCGAAGGGTTGAAGGGTTATTAACAAAAAAAGTTACTTTTATCGAAAAAGGAAGAAGATTGGCTCAAAGATACATCATATCATACTGATAATCAATAAAAATAAGCCTTATTCCTCTTAGTGTATTAGTGGTTTGAGTAAGATGTACTGTTTACCGTTTGGAGATACGATTACCAGAGATATTCTTCTGTCTGCTGCACTTGAAGCGTCCAACTTCCTCGTTGCGCAATTTGCGGTGTTTTGTTTTTCTACCTTGCACACGCGCTCGCCACTTTTTCCAATTGTTCAGGCGCATCTGCTTTTTCATTAACTTAATGACTTCAGCTTCTTTCAAACCAAATTGTGCTTCAATGGCTTCAAAAGGCGTACGATCTTCCCACGCCATGCCAACAATGCGATCAATATCTCGGTCAGTGAGCCCGTATTTTTGAATGAGTTTCTTCATAATTTCTAAGCATATTCGAGCGATTATGAATCGAGTAAAAAGTACTATTCGCTCTCTTTTGTTCAAACATTCAATCCTAGAATTAGTTCTTTTTAGTAATTACAACAAAAAGGCCTTGAAAATAATTTCCAAAGCCTTCTTCATTTCATCAATATTCAAAATTTATGCCCGTTTTGCTAATTTTTCCTTGTGCTTCTTCAAGTTGCGTGTAAGGGTATCCACAACAGAAAGGATAGCAGCCTCGAAGTTCTTATCGGAGGCTTTGGCGACTACGACATCGCCTGGAATTTGGAGCTGAACTTCTGCGATTTTTTCTTTTACTTTTGCGGAGTTGTTTTCAAGTTTCAAAATGACTTTAGCATCTAAAATTCGGTCATGGAATCGTTCTAGTTTACTAACTTTCTTTTCGATAAAACTAATCAATTTCTGATCTGCTTTGAACTGAATTGCTTCTGTTCTCACTTTCATAATTACAATGTATTTAGTTATATAATCTAGCGATGCTTTTCAATTCGCATCACCTTTTTAGCAGTAGTTCTGGTGTTATCATTATTCCTTATTGCTTGCTTTGGGATGCGCCTGTTGATATGCTCGTTTTAGTTTTTCGATAGAGTTATGCGTATAGATTTGAGTGGCGGAAAGATTACTATGTCCTAATAGTTCTTTGATGTCATTCAATTCCGCACCATGGTCAGAAAGATGCGTCGCAAAGCTGTGTCGAATGACGTGTGGACCCCGTTGCTCAATAGTTGTGATTTTGGAAAGATTGCGACGGACGATGTTGTAGACTAATTTTGGATAGAGTGGTTTTCCTTTGTCTGTCAAAAAAACCTCTGAGTGTTCAGTAGTTGGAAATTTTTCCTTTTTGAGTTCCAAAAATTGTTTGATTAAATCAGGTAAACCTAGCACCAAAGGGACGATTCGCTGTTTTCCACCTTTTCCCATGATGCGTAATACATCATTAGCAAAATCTATATCCTTTTCTTTCAGTTGAATCAGTTCCGAACGACGAATGCCCGTCATATAAAATAATTCCAAGATTAAACGATTGCGTTGGTCAGGGTAAGTATTTTTGAATTGCACTTTACTTGGATCAAAGAGATCAAGCATCTGATTTTCTTGTACGAAATTGGGTAATCGCTTCCCCGATTTCGGTGCAATTACTTTTTGCATTGGATTTTTTTCTGTCCAGCCTTTTTCTAAGAAGTATTTGTAGCAGCTTTTTAGCGTTGCTAATTTTCGCTGAATAGTGCGCGGTGTTTTGCCATCCGACAGAAGTGCAACGACCCAAGCGCGAATCTGCCGACCTTCCACTTGCGTCAAATCTTCAATTTCATAAGCCTCTTTCAAAAACTGACTAAACTGCTGCAAATCAGTCTGATAAGCAGTAATAGTATGTTGTGAAGCGCGTCTTTCTTTTTCTAAATACGTAATAAAAGTGTCTTGGTGCATAGATGTACTCTCACTGAATTATAATAATTCAAGTTCCAACTTTTTGAGGAAAAATGCAAGTTCATTCCAGCATTTTGTATCTCCACTCTTCTTTCAAAAACTGCTCATCCCTTGATATTATTAGCCTTTTGGAGTAGAAGATTTTTTGAAAAATTTTCCTATCCATTTTTAAAATCTAACTCTTCTGCTATCAACCAAAAATCTCAAAAAACGATTATTACAGTGCTAAAATTCCTATTAAAATTTGGTATTAAAAAATAAATAACTAACTTAATTCTGTAATTTAATAATTAATCAATTATTCCTTCCTAAAATAACATTTCGATTATGACTTATCACACTAAAAACATTAGGAATGTTGTCCTTTTGGGACATTCCGGCTCGGGTAAGACCACATTTGCAGAGACCATGTTATTTGAGTCAAAAGCTACGACTCGACGAGGCACTGTGGAAGATCAATCCACCACTTCTGATTACACGAATATCGAAAAGGAGAAAGGTAATTCTATTTTTAGTACGCTAATGCACGCCCATTGGAAGGATTCAAAAATTAATATTATTGATACGCCTGGCTATGATGATTTTGTGGGAGAAGTGGTTTCTTCTATGAAAGTAGCGGACACTGGAGTAGTCCTAATCAATGCAAAAAGTGGTGTGGAAGTAGGAACAGAATTGATTTGGGATTATGTTGAAAAATTTGATACGCCTGCCCTATTTGTCATCAACCAAATAGATCATGAAAAAGCAAAATTTGATGAAACCTTAGAACAAACCATCAATCGTTTTGGTAAAAATGTCATTCCAGTGCAGTATCCGTTGAATCCTGGTGTTGGCTTCAATCAAATCGTAGATGCTCTGCGTATGGTGATGTATGTTTTTCCAGAAGATGGTGGAAAACCAGAAAAACAGGCTATTCCAGAAAGCGAGATGGAACGAGCCAAAGAAATGCACAATGCACTGGTAGAAGCCGCAGCAGAAAATGACGAGGCATTGATGGAAAAATACTTTGAGCAAGGCACACTTTCCGAAGAGGAATTGGCAGAGGGTTTGCGCAACGCAATATCAGAGGGTGAAATTTATCCTGTATTCTGTTGCTCCTCGACTCAAAATATGGGCAGCGGTCGCATCATGGGCTTTATCAATGATATTTGTCCTTCACCAGCAGATCGTCCGCCAGCAAAATTGGAAGATGGAGGTACTTTGGAATGTAAGGTGGATGCACCAACGACCATGTTCATCTTCAAAACAATCTCTGAACCTCGCGTCGGTAATGTTTCCTACTTCAAAGTGTATTCTGGTAAGGTAAGTGAAGGAGATGAATTACACGAACCTAAGCGGCGCAACTCAGAGCGATTCAATCAGTTATTCGTCGCCAATGGAAAACAGCGGGATGGAATCAAAGAATTGGCAGCAGGAGATATAGGTGTAACGGTAAAATTGAAAGATGCGCGCACAAATGATACGTTGAACACTAAAGGAACAGAACATCGAATTGAACCGATTCATTTTCCTCAGCCACGCATCCGTGTAGCTGTTGTGCCACCGAGCAAAAACGATATGGAGAAATTGATGAAAGCCTTGCATCAAATCGAAGCGGAAGACCCAACTTTGATTATAGAGCAATCAAAAACCTTAAAGCAAACCTTGCTTTTTGGGCAGGGTGAATTGCATTTAGATATTATTCGGTATCGCATTGAAAAGGTGAATAATATTCTAATGAAGTTTGATCGACCACGCATTGCTTATCGAGAAACAATCACCAAGATGTCGAATGGAGACTATCGCCATAAAAAACAATCAGGTGGTTCTGGACAATTCGGGGAAGTGCACATGCGCATCGAACCTTATTACGAAGGAATGCCCGACCCAAGTGGCTTGACTGTGCGAAATACAGAAATGATAGATTTACCTTGGGGCGGAAAACTAGCGTTCTATTGGTGCATTGTTGGTGGTTCTATAGATTCCAAATATAGCAACGCTATCAAGAAAGGCATCATGCAAACTATGGAAGAAGGACCACTAACGGGTTCGCAATGCCAGGATATTCGAGTGAGTATTTATGATGGAAAAATGCACGCGGTAGATTCCAATGATATGGCATTTATGATTGCTGCAACGCAGTGTTTCAAGACCGCATTCAAAAATTCTGCACCGCAATTGCTAGAACCCATTTATGATTTAGATGTGCTCTGTTCAGAAGATGTGATGGGCGAAGTGATGGGTGATTTGCAGACGCGCCGAGCCATTATTCAAGGTATGGGCGTAGATGGTCACTATCAAAAAATTAGCGCAAAAGTACCTTTACAAGAGTTGTACAAGTACTCTTCTAGTCTTCGCTCTTTCACACAGGGTAGAGCAAAATTCACCCAACAATTTGCTGAATATCAAGCACTTCCGCATGATTTACAGCAGAAGTTGGTGAAAGCACATGAAGAGGAGTTGGAGACAGCTTAAGAATGTTTTATGACTGTATGGTCTTACGGTCAAAATGCTTATAACAGAAAAGAGGCGCAGAACGTTTGTTCTTGCGCCTCTTTAGTTGGTTTATATTTAATACGCTTTTTTACGTTTCGACTACTCCATTCTTCTGACGTAAGAATCTACACCAAACTCGCTTTGCAAAGTGCTGACTAAATTTCTTGCTTCATTTTCTGAGTTGAACTTGTCGACACAAACAGCGTGATAGCTAGGATAATCAAATTGAATAACTTCTGCATTGTAGAAGCCCATATCTTGTACCTTAGTTAAGCGGCTTTGAGCATTAGAATCGCTACGGAAAGTTCCTGCGATAACAAAGTAGCGATTATCTCCTCCGCCATCTCTATTCTCGTAGCTTGGTGTTTCGTTATAAGAACGTGTTTGAGTATCATCATTCACTGCATATTCTGATAACCTACGAATCGCTTCTTCTTCGCTCACTTCTCCTTGGTCTGATCCTTGAATTGAGCCTTGTGCAGGTGAAAAACCACCTCCCAAATTAGTCACTACAATCTCTGTTCTACGATTTTCTTGATGATCTCTTTCTGAACAATTTCTTCCATTTGAACAACGATTACGTGGTCTGCGCTCTCCCATTCCAACTGGCACAACCTGATCTCTTGAAACCCCCATTTCAACTAGGTATTCTACTGCTTTCTCTGAACGACATTCAGAAAGACGCTGATTATAGCTACTTGAACCTCTTGAATCCGTATGAGAAACCAATTCAATTTTCATGTCAGGATAAGCCTCTAGCATACGCTTCACTAAATTCAAGTCTCCCATCGCATCTGGACGAAGGTCGCAATCATTGAAGTTGTAGTAAATATTTGGAAGCAAAATCGTTGTACCTACTTTGATCGGTGCACTTGCTACTGCTCCAGCACCACCAATACCACCAGCACCGCCTGAACCATTACCATTTCCTCCATTGCCAAATCTGTTAGGATCGTAACGATCATTAACGCCTCCGCCTCCATTATTTCTACCACCTATACCACCACTTGGCATTGCAATATCACGATTTACTGCCAAGGCTTGATTACAAGGTTGATCAATGGTAGAAATAACCATTGTTCCTGTATTCGTTTGTCCTTTTATAGCATATACTTCATATTCGCGTCCACATTTCAGACAGTACTCGTAATTACCATCATTATCCGTGATAACTTTTGATTCTTCACCAGTCAATACATCCTTAATAACCACTGTCACGCCTGGCTGCGCACTTCCAGCGCCGCTCACCACTCCATTGAAAGGTACACAATCTACTGCCTTATCTAGCGGTACTAAGTAAGTATTATCATTAGAATTGGAGGGCACATTGAATTTAAGTTGATAAGGTAAATAGCCATCCTTGCTCACGATTAGTGCGTACTGTCCACCAGATAATCCTAAGATAGACTTTCCTTCATTATCAGTCAAATTTTCTGTTGCACCTGATCCCATATCTACACGGAAAACTAAGTTATTGTCTTGCCCACTCACGCGATCAATCACAATATTATCTGCGCCATTTCCCGAAAGAATCAAAGAGTTCATATTAACATAGCTCAACTTTGCACCTTCAATACTTTCATTACTCACTGCATCTATAACCGTAACTAAAATTTCGTTATCTCCAGTTGTTCCATTAGAATCTTCAAAGGAGAAGCGATAAATGTCATCGCCGCCTTTTCCACCTGAACGATCAGAAGATAAATAACCATTTTTCTTATCTTGGTCAATAATGAATCCAATATCATCACTTGAAGAGTTGAACGGTTCACCCAAACTCACTGGTGCAGTCCATCTTTCTCTATCCATAATCGTGTAGAAAATATCCAGACCTCCTAAACCCGTATGTCCAGTAGAAGAAAAATACAAAGTATTGTCTGGGTGAATGTATGGAAATACTTCATCTTGAGGCGTATTGACTTGTGGACCTAAGTTGATCGGCGCACTCCATTCTCCACCAATTCTTCTCACCATATAAAGATCGTATCCACCATATCCACCAGGACGATTGGAAGAGAAATACAATTCTTCTTGATCGGGATGAATGGTCGGGTGGATGGTGTTGTAACCATCTTCATTGAAGGTCATTTGAGAAATATTTTCCCATTTTCCATCCACATTTTGAGCGGAATAAATGTTAAGTTTCTTCAAATCTCCATCCGAAGAATTACTGGTTGCTCTGCTATCGTTTCTTGTGAAGTACATTACCTCACCTGTACTATTGAAAGTTACACCAAGTGTATGTACATCTGTCAATAGCTCTTTTCCTAAGACTTTGGCATCTTCTAATGAACCATCACTCGTTCTAGTTGCGCGCCAAAGCGTCATTAAGTTTTCGCCAATTCGGCTATCTTCAATAGCGTATCTTCCGCCTGCGCTCTGCGTGGTCGTAAATACGATTCCATCTTGATAAAAAACAGGCGCGAATTCTAGGTTAGAGCTGTTGATGCTCTCTTCGTTTTCTAATTTAACTTCTTTATTAGCTAAGTTAAGCTGTGCTTGTGCTGCTGTTGCCACAAACAAAAATAGGATTAGCAATTTGTTAATCTTCATGTTGGAGCAGGTTTTAATTTTTGTAAATATGTTCATGTTTCAAATCTATAATGCTCTCGCATACATAAAGTAATACGTAGATTTTTTTTTAAAGTTGGAGTTAATAGGGGATGAATCAATAAACGAGTATTTATTATTCAAATAGGGTTTTGCTCAACTTCGTGTAGTATCCAAAAGAAAATTAAAATAGCATGACAGGAAAAGCCAGAAGTTGAAAATTATGTTAGATAAAATTGCTGTGCTTTATCTCTAGGAATTTTCTCGATGTTTGTTTTCGAAGAAACAGAATTAAAAGATTTGCAATTCTGTTTCTTCAAATTTTATTTCTAACTTCTTAGCACTGGGTTGGTAAAAGAGAGAAGAGTGAAGTAGATTAATCAAACTGTCTGATAAAATAACGTCCATTCTCTAAGTCGTCTCTTCTCTTCTTTAAATCATAACGTACCATTAATTCAAATGTTCCATTATTATAGTTCTTTAGGCTAGATAAAGTAAAGTCGTAAGCAACGCCCAAACCTATACGCTCAGACAAGTTTAAAAACAACAGAAAGTCAAGTGATTCCGCAAGATCATCAGGTCCACTTGCCGTTCGATAAGAAACCCCAAGACTGAACTTATTGTCAAGGATAAAACTAAGATTCGCATCCAATTGAAAAGGCGCACCTGAAACATATTTACCCAAAAAGGCTTGGCGCAATCTAATCTTATCGGAAACTGGAATCAGGAATCCAATCATCCCGTAGTAGTGACGCTCCTTCAAAGCTGGGAAATTCACCTCTTCGTTGAAGCCCAATTGGTTATTCAAGAAATAAGGAACCGCTAATCCGATGTAGTAACGCTCGCTGTGTACCAAAATTCCTGCACCAAAGTTTCCTTTTAGCTGTGTAGATTCCATGCCATTCAAGATGGATGGATCATTGGAGTTAAAAACTGTCAAGCCTTGACCTCCATTGGTGAAATCAATTTGGTTAAAATAGCCAGACCCTTGCAATCCTACTCTCACTGTCAAACGCTCCGTCAAAGGAATTCCATAAGAATAAGCTAGATTTGCATACCAATCTTCCTGAAGTCCAATTGTTCTACGCTGCACACTTAAACCAAATCCAACTCGGTCATCCAAAAATGGAGAAGAGAAAGAGATAAGGGTGTTTTGAGGTGCACCATCAATATCTAACCATTGGTTGCGGTAGAGTGCCATCACAGAAGGGACTCCACGACTACCCACAAAGCCAGGGTTGACGATTTGCTGGTTGTACATAAAGTGCGTAAAGTGGGATTCTTGTTGTCCAAAAACAGTAGTTAGACTTACAAAGGACAAGAAAAATATGTATAATATCTTTTTCATTTTATGTGGTATTGAGCAATGGAAGGAGCAGCTAAATCGCTTTTACTATTCCTTCCTTTGCGACTAATGATCTTAATTCAAATAATTGCGCCGAAGGATTGTATTCCTTATCTGAACAAGGTGAAGAATCCTTTCTGAACATCTGTTTCTTCTCCTGGAATGAAAATGTAGAAGTACGTACCATCTGGTAATTCTTTCCCATCGAAAGTACCATCCCAATCATTGTTGTAAGGATTAGCACGGAAAACTTCCCCGCCCCATTCGTTGAAGATAATCAGCTCATTATCAGGAAAAACATCTCCTTCCACACAGCTAATTATTAAATTATCATTTTTTCCATCGTTATTCGGTGTAATGAAATCAGCAACCATACAAACATCGTCTGGGAAGTTGATGGTTACATTCACTACTGCTTCATCACAGAGTACTTCTTTCGGATCTTGGCACAATTGATAGCAAACTTGGTAAGTGAAATTATCAAATCCTACGCCTTCGTTGGAAGGAGAATAAACCAAGATGTTATTCGTCGTATCGAAGAATGCTGATCCTAACAATGGATTAGAACTCACATTAATGCTCGCGCTATCTGCTAAGAATAAACCATCATTCGCCAATACATTTAATGAATCCAATTCGCCCATTGCAACACTAAAATCATCATCAATCAAATCAGGTTGAGCGATTACGGTTAGATCAAATGTATCTGATACTGTTGGAGGGCAGCCAGTCGTATCACTCAATAAAGTTACATTGAAACCACCCGTTAAGAAGCTCTGTGCATTCACTCTAACCACAGCGTCCATAGTGGTGAATCCTTCTGGTCCTGTCCAAACTACTTCTCCACCTTCTGGCAAAGAACTATCAATACTCAGTACGATATCTTCGCCTTCGCAATAGGTAGAAGCACCATTAATTTTCAATTTTCGTGTTCCTTGCTCAAACTGAATATCCACAGTTTGTACAGACTCACAGCCATTTGCTCCGACTACGGTAGCGACGTACTCTCCAGAGCGACACAAGGCATCGTCAAAGTCAACAATAAAATTAGCAGTACTATCCGTATTGCTCATAAAACCGCAAGGTCCTCTCCAATTTAATAAGCTGCTATCTACGCTATTGATTGTCGGTAGTTCGATCATCAAATCACTACCAACACAAGTATATCTTTGCTGAATACCTGATAAATCAATTTCTATTCCCTGCATTAAGTCGAAAGAGATACTGTCTACGCTGGAGGAACAACTTCCCTGTACGGCACGCACCATGATTACGCCTCTTTCCATTGTATCCAAGCCCATTGGTACTAATGCTAAGAAAGCTGTATCTGTCGTGATTGGTGTTTCAATCAAGCCAGGGGTAGTTGACGTCCAAATGAATCGCGTCGTTGAATCGTAAGGTTCTAGTAAAGAAAGCGCAATCGTATCCGTTGTACAAGCAAAATCAATTGGGGACAAGACTGGCGTTACTAAATCACTGACCAATTCCACACTTACGGTGTCTCTCGCCTCGCAAGAACCAATTGTAGAAACTACGATGTAATCTCCACTAATCACATTGCTGATTTTTAGACTTGGATTTTGTGCATTAGAAAATACTTCTCCCATAGGATCAATCCAGGTCCAATTGTTGGCTTCTCCTCCCGTTTCAAAGAATTGTAAGGAGGAATCTACACTTGTACATAAGTTTGCCCCTTCAAAACTAGCGATCAAAGTAGGTCTTTCTCCTACGAATAAATCAACACTAGCAGTATCTGATGTACATCCCTGATTATCAATCCAATACATCAAAGTGTAGTCATTAGGCTCTTGGAAAGAAACTGTTGCTACATTCGTATCAGATGGCATTAAAACCAATCCAGTATCAGGTGTTGATGCAAAATTGTAAGTAATGCCCATCATGGTATCAATTGTACCGATTAGCATGAATTCATCGCCCGTGCAAGCAGAATCTCTCAATGGAGATAAGAACAATTCTGGTGCGATTGGTTTGGAAGCAATTGTAAAGGTATCGGTTGCTGTTCCCGTACAACCTTCAGCTGAAATCGTTGTGACCGTGTAGACACCAGAGTTCGCTTCGGTTGCATTGGTAATTGTTTGACTCATATCATTCACCTCTTCTTCACCAATACCTGGATAATCCCAAATAAAGGTACTAATGTCTACACCGCTTGTGTCTTCAACGCTCACCAGAATGTCAAATCCAGCACAAGTACCGTTGGTGACGATCATTGGCTGAGGATCTTCTGATACTTTCACTTCTATCATTCCTGTGAAAATACAGCTGTTACCAGCATCTACAGAAACCATGACTGTTGTATCGGGAAGTAAGTCCGCTGCTAAAACCGTCACTACTCTTCCTGTATCATTGAATGCACCTGACCAAATGTATTCTGATTCTAGTAAGCCCAAAGTTCCTGCAATGAAAGTCAGAGAATCGCTTTGGCAAGGCATAGAATCACTCACTGTAATATCAATCGTATCTAGTGGCAGCACATTGATGACAAAATCGCAAGTTGCTCTATTTCCTGCACTATCTACCGCTTCGTAAGATAAGGTGGTCATTCCGAGATTGAATATACTTCCACTCATCAATCCTGTTGAATCGGTTTGTACCAAAGTAACCGTAGAATCACAACCATCGGTCACACTTGGTAAATCGAAGGAGAGCATGATGCTATCGCAATCCATGGTCACTGGTGGCGCATTGATAATTGCAGATTCATCGCTCACTAATGTCCCATCTATGCTAACCGCCACTGTATCTGGACAAGAAATGATTGGTGCTTGCAGATCAACCACCGTGACTGTGAACGAACAAGTATCTATATTTCCTGCCGCATCCATTGCCATGTATTCTACTACGGTTTCTCCGAGTAAGAAAATATCGCCTGATGCGTATGTGCTATCTATATTTACTACGCCACAATTGTCCATAGCTGTTGGTGCTTCCCAATTGTGGATGGCGGCACAATCGCCTGGTTCTGTGGAAATCGTAGTATCCATTGGGCAGTTCATAAACATTGGACGCTCCTGATCTTGTATTTCTACGATGAAAGAGCATCTAGTGGTATCGCTACCCTCTCCTATGATGAAGTAGATTACTTCAGTCATTCCTACAGGGAAAGTATCTCCTGGTTCGAAGTTGCTCGTCACTGTGAAATTTGAACAATCACTAGAAGGAGCAGGTGCCGTCCAACTCGCTGTTCCTTGACATTCACCTGATAAGTTAGGAGCTACTACATCTTCTGGACATTCTATTTCTGCCTGTGTACTCACGATGACTGGGAACATACAAGTGTCTGCGTTTCCAGCCATGTCCGTTGCGATATAGCTGACTACAGTTGTTCCCACCTCGAACATATCACCAGAAGAATGAGTGCTCGTGATGGTCAAACTATCGCTACCACAATTGTCTATTGCGGTAATCATTTCTTCGTTCCAAGTTGCAATCACGCTGTCTTGACAGTTAGAAGTACTGATTGGTACAGAAACCGTATCTGGACAACCAGAAAGTTGTGGGGCAGCAATGTCTATCACTGTCAATACAAAACTGCAAGTTGCTTCGTTTCCACTGGAATCTCTAGCTGTATAAGTGATAGTCGTTTCTCCAACAGGGTAAGCATTATCGTTTGGTGTATTATCCGTTAATTCAAATTCACAATTATCCATAGCAGTTGGTGCCATTGGTACGAAAACCTGCCCACAAGCTCTTGGATTCAATCCTGTTCGAGAGTTGATTGTCGTGTCGCTAGGACAATTTGCAAACATCGGGGCAATGGTATCTCTCACGATTACATTGTAGCTACAAGTTGCCACATTACCTGCGGTATCTCTTGCGGTGTAAGTAACCATTGTGGTATCCGCTGTGAAGAATGTTCCAATCAAAGTATCTGCAATAATCGTATCCAATTGAAAATTATCCGTTGCGGTAATCATTGTACCATCGTAAACAACTCCACAAGTGTCTGCCGTCATGAAAAGCACCGTATCCATCGGACAATTATCAAATACTGGAGGAATGGTATCTGTTAAGTTTTCTACGCTAACTGTGAATGTGCAAGTATCAAACTCTCCCGTTGTATTGCTCGCCAAGTATTGCACGGTCGTCATTCCTAATGCGAAGGTATCTCCAGGCATATGCGTAGAAATAACGGTTGTGCTACAAGTATCATTTAAGTTTGGAACAGTCCAAGTTGCAACTGCTGCGGTATCGCCAAGCATTGCGCTTGGTTCGAGCGAAATATTGGCTGGACAGTTTTCAAAGGCTAATGGAATGGTATCTTGAACAGTTACTGTGAAGTTACAAGTAAATGTGTCTAGCGCGGAAGACACAATAGTATAATTAACCACTGTTGGTCCTACATTAAATGATAGAGGATTATCAAATAGAGTATCAATAGTCATTGTATCTTGAGTCGCCCCCATCAAAGTATAGGTCGCATTTGCGATTCTATTAGGAAAATCTACAGTTGGGAATACGTTCACCTCTTTTTGACACTCGTTTGCAGCTAATGCAACTGTCGTATCACTTATACAGTCAACCATAACGGAGAACGGATTCACATTTACTTCAAAAGAACAAGTTGCGCTATTTCCACCTGCATCCGTTACCGTATATTCTAACTCACTTCTTCCTTGCGCTAATCGAATTCCACTAGCATCTCCCATTCCTGAAACGCCCGCATTCGTTCCACTCACAAATTCGTAGCTTACCATAGGCATCATATCACAATTATCCATGATAGACACTAATCCAATATTATTGGCTATGCCGCCTGTGGAATCTTCAGGAATATTGATGAACCGTGGACTATTCTGACAAACAATCACTGGAGGCGTTTCATCTTTCACTACTACCTCAAAACTACAGCTCGCGCGATTACCAGAGGTGTCAACCACAGTATAAGTAACGACGGTTGTATCACCGTTGAATAATGTACCTGAAGCATCATTCAAACCTACAGAATCAAGCACAGTTGCTCCAGAAAACTCATATAAAATGGAATCGATTGCTCCAGCATCTGGAGAAACCACATTCAATCCTATATCTCCAACAACCACAGAACAAGAATCCGCTGGCGCAATGACCGTTGTATCGCTAGGACATTCCAACTCAATGGAAGTTCCCATTAAGGTCACATTGAAAGTACAACTATCAATGTTGCCTGATAAGTCTTCTGCATAGTAGGTCACAGCAACTGTGGTATCTAAGCCCAATAAATCAGAAGGCATGATATCGTCTACCACATTCATGAAGTTGTTAGTGACCGTTACCGTATCACAGTTATCGGAAGTAGTTGGCATCAAACCCGCAATCACAGAGTCATCTAGTAAATTTGATACCATAACTGTAGCATCTGCTGGACAAGTGATGCTTGGGGGAAAAGTATCTCTCACAATCACGTTAAACATACAAGTATCTGTACTCGTCTGATTCTCAACGACTATATAACTAACTGTTGTAGTTCCAAGCCCAAAAAAGATTCCCGATGCATCTGCTAATCCAACATCAGCAGGATTTTCTAAAGGAGATATACTATCTGTCCCTCCTGATAAAATGAAGCGAGATCTAGCCACTGTACCTGTACCAGATGTCGTAAGTGCAATATCTCCTACCGTCACTCCACAACTATCCATAGCCACGAATACAGTAGTATCCATAGGACATTCTGCCATCGGCATTAATAGCCCTTGAAAAGTACTTGGAGGATCGTTCTCCTTTAAAATATCTTTATTGAAGGCGGGACTTTGCTGCTTGGCAGCTTGAATTTTATCAATTTGTAAAATTTTCAAAGCCCAAATGGGTATGCTAGAAATCCCCGTTATTGAGGGGTTTTTAGCGTGAGTCTGAAAAGAAAGGGATAAGCAAACGAACAGACTTACCAAAACTGAAAATGGCTTGTAGTAACCGTACATGTTCTTCATTTATATGTTCGACGATTTGGATAACTTAACTTTAGAATCCGATGATTGAGATTCGTTTAATAACTAGCTGATGTAAGTAAACCAAGTTTGTGTATCTTGAAAAAGTATATAAATAATACCATTATTCACTACCTTTTTCGTGGTACAGACATGGTGTACGGTTCTTTTCAGCTTAGGTTACTTTGATAAAGTATCTTAATAAAAATTGAATGCAAAAAAACTTGATTCTTGCTTTTTCGCTTTTTCTGATCTAAAATTATATACTGGGCATTTTGCTAGTGGTATTTTCTTTGGTCATCATAATTGTTAGACCATTTTTTATAGATCGCTCGTAACACTTTAATTAAAAAAAGCGCAAAAATAGCTTTCTATCTGAAAACATCCTCTATTAGGAATGAGAATCACGTCTAGCGGGTAAGTTTTGAAGAGATTGTGATTATTTGTGCTTTGTTCCTGCAAATAATCACTGTTTAACTTTTGAGTTGAATGGTAGGAAAGTTTGAAAATAAGTTGTTTTAGTTCGAGTACAAAAGTAAAATAATACTTTATTGTAATATATACCTCATCAGTGGTATAATTCATATACCAGAAAAGTTTTATGTCTATCCGTGATACCCTGTAAACTAAGTAATACTCAATTTTTGCTTTTGTCATCTGGCGCGCCTTGCGGCGCGCAGAGATTTTTCAGGGGAGAGCGATAGTGCTGGGCGTTTCGCCC
>JBCDFY010000116.1:0-22578 GCA_039176995.1 Bacteroidota bacterium | reverse complement strand
CGCCGCCGTCGAAGACGGCGGCGAGTGTTTTTTTGAAGCTCGAAAAGCTAGGGCTTTTCTCGCTTCTCAAAATTTAAAGAAACTTAGACTATACTGTACTTATTTTTAAATGACAAGCAAATATGATTGTACTCACAGGCGCGGCAGGTTTTATTGGGAGTTGTATGACTCGAAAATTGAATGATGAAGGTTTTCGAGACTTGATTTTAGTAGATGAGTTTAGTCGTCCTGAAAAGAATCGAAATTTAGAAGGTAAGGCATTTAAATTGAAATTTCATCGTGATATTTTCTTGAATTGGTGGGGGAAAAATGGGCAAGAAGTGGAGTTCGTACTTCATCTGGGAGCTAGAACAGATACCACCGAAAAAGATCAGCGTATCTTTGATGAGTTGAACCTCAACTACTCCAAAAGTATTTGGAAAATCTGTGCTGAGCAACAAATTCCACTCATCTATGCTTCCAGTGCTGCCACTTATGGATTAGGAGAATTGGGCTATAAAGATCAACACAAAATCGTTCCACAACTCCAACCACTCAATCCTTATGGACGGTCTAAAAATGACTTCGATCAATGGGCATTGCGGCAAGAAAAGATGCCTCCTTTTTGGGCAGGACTTAAATTTTTCAACGTTTATGGACCGAATGAATACCATAAAGGGCGTATGGCATCCGTCATTTTTCATACGCTTCGTCAAATCCAAGCAACGGGTGGAATGAAACTCTTTCGCTCGCATCGCGCAGATGTCGAAGATGGCTATCAAAGTCGTGATTTTGTATATGTGAAAGATGTGGTGGAAGTAATTTCTTTTTTGATGAACAATCAAGCAAGTATTCCGAATGGTTTGTATAATTTAGGAACAGGAAAAGCACGTCCTTTCCTCAAATTGGCGCAACAAACTTTCCAAGCGATGGAAGAAACGCCCAATATTTCCTTTATAGATACACCCGCTGACATTCGTGATACGTATCAATATTTTACCGAGGCAGACGTGTCTAAATTGCGAAAGGCAGGTTACTCCAAGTCTTTTTATTCCCTAGAGGAAGGCATTGAGGATTATGTAAAAGAATATTTGATGGAAGAGCAAATTTGGTAAATGCTTATTTTTAAGATAAAAACACGCAAATGATTGAATAACAACACTTTGCCTCTGCGTACTCCACCGATTAATTTGATTTACTCCCGTTCCTTAGACATCGAATAGGGCAATGCTGAATCTTTAATAGCCCATTGCTTGTTAGCATTTGCGCCCATTTCAAATTTCAAGATACCTCCGTTTTGAATGGCTTCGTGTGTGATAAACGTCTTTTCATAAGATGCTCCATTCAGTTGGGCAGATTGAACGTAAACGTTTTCTTCAGTGTTTTTCTCTGCTTCGATAACGAAAAGCTCACCATTCTCTAACTGCATCGTCACCTTGTCGAAAAGGGGGCTTCCAAAAACGTACTCGGGCGTGCTTGGACAAACGGGATAGAAGCCCAATGCGCTGAAAACATACCAAGCGGAGGTTTGTCCATTGTCTTCATCGCCGCAGTAACCGTCGGGGGTGGCAGCGTAAAGTTTGTTCATCACTTCTCTTGACCAGTACTGCGATTTCCAAGGTTGTTTGGCATAGTTGTACAAGTAAATCATATGCTGAATTGGCTGATTGCCGTGTGCATATTGCCCCATATCACAAATTTGCATTTCTCGGATTTCGTGGATGACGAAGCCATAGTAAGACTCATCATAAATGGGTGGTGTATTGAACACAGCATCTAATTGATCGGCAAATGCTTGCTCGCCGCCCATCAGATTGATTAAACCTTGCACATCTTGAAAGACTGACCAAGAGTAATGCCAACTGTTTCCTTCTGTAAAAGCATCGCCCCATTTGTAGGGACTAAAAGGAGCTTGAAATTCTCCATTTTTTTGACGACCACGCATAAGTTGATGTTCCTCATCAAAGAGTTTTCGATAGTTCTGTGCACGCGTTTTGAAAAGGTCAGTTTCTGCTTGTGGTTTATTGAGCTGCTTTGCCAATTGCCAAATTGCAAAATCTGCGTAAGCATATTCCAAACTTCGGGCGGCATTTTCATTGATGCCCACATCGTAAGGAACATAACCCAACTCATTGTAATGTTCTGCTCCAAAACGACCGACGGAATTAACAGGACCTTTCGCCTTTGTATTTTTCAGAATCGCTGCGTAAAGTGTTTCAATATCGTAGCCTCGAATTCCCTTGATATAAGCATCTGAAATAATGGCCGCCGAATTAGAACCAATCATACAATCTCGATGTCCAGGACTTGCCCATTCGGGAAGCCAACCACTCTCCTTGTAAGTATTAACTAAACCTTCCATGATATGGCTGTTTAGCTCGGGGTACATCATTGTAAAAAATGGGAAAACAGCACGAAAAGTATCCCAAAAACCGTTGTCTGTGAACATATAGCCAGGCAACACTTCGCCATTGTACGGACTGTAGTGAACAATCTGCTTATCAGCATCATACTCATAAAATTTCCTAGGAAAAAGTAAGAGGCGATACAAGCAAGAATAAAAGGTTTTCACCTGTTCAATATCCTCATCTTCCACTGCAATTCGACTCAATTCTTTGTGCCATGCCTGATGCCCTTCTCGCTTAGTTGTCTCAAAATCATCACCGCCAATTTCTCTCTTTAGATTCAGTTCTGCCTGCTCCAAGCTAATGAAAGAAGACGCCATTTTTACATTCACCTTTTCTCCTTTCTTCGTCTTAAATTTTACGATTGCGCCAACGTGTTCGCCTTCTTGTTCGAGTTGTTTTTCGTATAAAGTACTATCGCTCCAAGTGCTTGCCATTTCAAAATCTTTATCAAAAATAGCAATGAAATAGTTGTGGAAATTATCGGGTACGCCACCATGATTATTTCTACAATAACCAACAATTTTGCGTTCTTCAGGAAAAATTTTTATCATTGAGCCTTTGTTATACGCATCTAAAACCAAATACGCATCGTCTGTTTCTGGAAAAGTAAATCTAAACTGAACTGCGCGTTCTGTAGGTGTGAATTCCGTCGTTACATCATAATCTGCTAAATACACGCTGTAATAATGCGGTTGCACGATTTCTGCTTTGTGCGAAAACCAAGATTTGCGCTCGTCTTCTTGAAATTTGGGACCTCCAACAACTGGCATGATCGAAAATGCGGCATAATCATTAATCCATGGACTTGGTTGATGTGTCTGCTTGAACCCCCGAAGATGATAGGCATCATACGCATACGCCCAGCCATCTCCCATTGGAGCGGTTTGTGGCGTCCAAAAGTTCATACCCCATGGACGTGCAATGGCAGGGTAAGTATTTCCATTGGATAGACTGAATTCGGAGTCCGTTCCCATTAAAGGATTGACGTATTGGACGAAGTCTTTTTGCTGAGCAGTTAAATGGAGTACAACGATAGTAATGAAAAGGAAAGTGCTATAAAATTTCATATTAGTCTATATTTGATGCTCAAATATAGTTATTTGTATTTCGTGGAGCATTATGTCGGATTGAAGAGTGTGTATCGCGAATTGCACTTTTATGAAATATCAAAAGATGACAAAAGCTCTAGTCTTTGCTTCTTTCAAATCATAGTGGCATAGAGCCTTAATAGATTGGGGTAGACTTGACGTTTACCCAAATTCAAAACAAGTCGCTCTATTCAGAAATGGTCATCATTCGTATTCCTAAAATCTATCTCATCAAGCTAACTTTCTTACTGAATACTTGATTTTGTGTTTTGATCTGTACGTAATACATCCCATCAGGCAAATACTCCCAATTTCGCCGCATACTAAATTGTCCCTTCTCTAATTTCGTTGTTTCGATTACTTTTCCTTGAGCACTAAGGATGCTCAATATGGAAGGCTCTGCCAAATTAAAGTTAATGTGAAGATGACCACTAGAAGGATTCGGAGCAATGTTAAACACTTCATTGCTTTGAGCAATTACTATTTTTTCGGGAGCAATATTTGCTTGCGCAGGTGCGCCTGAACAAGCATCTTCTCCCTCCTCACAGTAAGTTTCAAAAGGTATGATTAAATTATTATTAGAAAAATCAACTTCTACACCATCGTTGTCACAATAAGCCGTATAAGTTTCGGGAAAGCATCCCTCAAATTGATTATTAGAAAGATCAATAAATTCCAGTTTTTCTAGCATTGGCAAGTAATAATCAAGCCTACCTTCTATTTGATTATTATCCAATTTTAAGACTTCTAAGTTCGATGGAGTTTGCACATTTCCTACGGATCTCGTTCCTTCTAGCATATTTTCTCCAAGGTCTAGTTCTACCATATCCGCCAACTCAAAGATATGATAATGTAGGCTACCACTTAGATTATTATTGCGTAGATTCAGCTTTTCCACACATCCTTCATCACTTGCTGTAACTCCATACCATTCACTAACTGGTTTGCTCAACTCCCATCGATTTGTCCAGTTTTCCCCTCCATTATTCTCGTAAAAATTAGCCAAAATAAAGGTGTCGCGTCTTGTACATTCGCAACTAAATAATCCTTCTCTACAGAAAGGGACGAAATAGCCTTCACTAGGCAAATCTGGATTATCATCAAAATTAAAATCTATGTCTGCTCCACAAAACGTGGTCATGGATTCTGGAAAACATCCAGAGAGCAAATTATTGGATAAATCTATGCTATAAATATTGGTTAAGTTTCCAATATCTTTTGGGATGTTTCCAGTTAGGCGATTGTTGCCCAAATGAAGCAATAGGAGCGACTTCATGGTAGTGATAGAATTGGGAATAGGGCCAGAAAGTTGATTGCTGGTGAGAAATAAATCTCTCAAATTTTTCAAATCACTGATATTTTCAGGAATACTTCCTGTCAGTTGGTTTTTGGACAAGGTCAAGATTTCCAAATTTTCTAGCTGAAGAATTCCACTTGGAATTCCACCTGTGAAATTATTTCCTAATAGATTCAATTCTTTTAAACTAGAGAGTCGATCAATATCAATAGGTATTCCCCCGACCAGACCGCAATTTCCAAGCTTCAATTCTACTAAGGATTGGAGTTGAAGTAAAAAGCGAGGAAAGGGAGTGTTAATCTCATTGAAACCTAGATCGAGTGTATGTAGACGATTCATAGTCCCCAACACTTCAGGTATAACCGTAATATTATTACTACTCAAGTTGAGCCTAAATAATGTACGAATCCTTCCAATTGAACTCGGAATGGTAGTGATTTGATTGTAATGCACTTCTAAAAAACGCAATCGTTGAAGGCTAGAAATTTTACTAGGAATAGCTGTGATTTCATTGAAACTGAGACTAATGGAGAATAGCCTCCTATTTTTAGATATACTGCTAGGAATTGTTCCACGGATCTGATTACCATTAAGAACGAGCGATTCGAGATAAGTAAGTTGACCAATTGCATTTGGAATTTCTCCTTTTAAATCATTATTGATTAAAAAGATCCTAGCAACTCTTTTTACGCCATTCACATTGAAGAAGCTAAGTCCTTCCCAGTTCTCCAGCGGCTCTGAAAGATTCCATGAATTGCTCCAGTTTGGTCCATCCAAAGCATTATAAAATGCGACTAAAGCCAAAGAATCTTGATTTCTACTATTTTTATTGTTCTCACAAGCACCAAGTGTACCTTCACAAAAAGCCTGGAAATCACCATTTTCTGGCAAATCTGGATTATTCGTAAAATTGTATCCATCCTCCTCTTTGGTGGCAGCAAAACCTAGTCCACAAAGTGCCGCTTTCCATTTTTCCTGAAAACAGCCACTGAAGTTGTTATTTTGGAGGTATAGCCTTCTTAAATTTGGAATATCATCTAACTTATCTGGGAGATTGGATTGAAGTTGATTGTCACTCAAATCTAAAACTTCCAAATTGTCAAAGTTCGTGAAGTTGAATAGTCCAAAAGTAGAAAAATAGTTACGACTTAGATTAAGTACTCGCAGACGTTCCATTTCATTTTTGATGGAACTTGGAATATCTCCCTCCAGAAGATTATCGGACAAGTTAAGGACTTCTAATGCGTGTAAATCTGCGATTTCTTCTGGCAATCGGAAAGATAAGTTATTAGAGGATAAATCCAGTTCTACAACGCAACCATCTTGATTCAAAGTCACACCATGCCAAGTATCCAAAGAACTTTCGAGATTCCAAGTATCGTTCCAAGCTAAGCCTCCTGTTCTATTGTGTAGCGCAACTAAAGTCAGAGAATCAACAGATCGGCAGCTATTGTCACCATTGCTACAAGCACCACTTCCATTTGCACAGAACAATCTGAAATCCCCTTGGTTGGGTAAGTATTCATTGTGACCAAAATAGATATTAGGTACGCTACATAATGCTTGAAGCTCATCTGGATAGCATCCGCTCAATTCATTATTCGACAAATCTAATTGTGTCAAGTTAGCAAGCCTAGCAAAACTTCCAGGAATGCTTCCAGTCAATTGATTATATCCTAGCAATATTACTTTTATGTTGCTCAGTGCTCCAATATTTTCAGGAATATTTCCTTCTAACTGGTTTGCTTGGAAGTGAAGTTCTCTTAATCGTTGAAGCCGTGTAATCGCAGGATCAATGCCTCCAGTTAGTTGATTTCCAGATAGGTATAAACGCTCTAAGAAAGGAAGATTTGTGTAGATACTTTTTGGAATGATTCCTGCTAATTCATTGTTGCTCAGTGCTAAATCTCTCAGGTTTCTCAAGTTGGAAAAGAGGTCAGGAATCTCACCACTGAGTTGATTACTTGATAAATCTAGAACGACCAATGCCCTTAGATTGCTAATACTTTTTGGTATTGTTCCAGAAAATTGGTTGTTTTGGAGGGTCACAGAGCTTAGCAAACGAAGATTTCCAATACTTTGAGGAATTACTCCTGAAAACTGATTGGATTGTAAGGTCATATGGCTTAGACGCTCCAACTGCCCGATAGAAGCTGGAAGTGCACCAGAAAGCTGATTTCCCGACAAATTCAAATTCCAAAGCGATTTCAACTCACCAATATTTTCAGGCAAATTGCCCGTAAATTTGTTACTCGAAAATCTTAGGAATCCCAAATTACGAAGCTGACTTATATTGCTGGGAATGCTGCCTGACAGTTGGTTGAAAGAAAGGTTAATCGTTTGTAGGGCTTCTAAATTATCCCAAGCTAATTCGATGTTTCCCCTAAGATTATTTTCACTTAAGCCGAGATTTTCTAAACGAGTGAGTTGCCCTATGCTCTTAGGAATTTCGCCAGACAATTCGTTTTCATCCAAAACCAACCATTTTAGCTTTTCTAAATTTCCAATAGATGTTGGAATAGAGCCAGTCAGATTATTTTTTTTCAGGAGTAATATTTCGAGCTTACTTAGTTCTGTAATACGTTCAGGCAAGCTACCACTAATGTTATTCTTCCGCAAATCAAGCCACTCTAGTTGATTCAAATCACCAATACTATTTGGCAATATTCCTGTCAGATTATTCTCCTCAAGGGTGAGGAGATAAACGCGATTTTCTTGATTTATGGTTATCCCAAACCACGTTTCCATTGGTTGTTCCAAATCCCATGAATTCCACCAAAATTCACCATTGGTGTTTCTGTATAAATCTACCAATGCTAAGGAGTCTTTTGTTCTAGGCTCAACAGGAGTTGAATCATTTGCCACAATCACTTGAAAACTACAGGTAGCCTGATTTCCTGCTAAATCCTTTGCAGTATAAGTAACTACAGTATTTCCAAGTGGGAAAAAAGCACCTGGACGATGAGTTTTAGTGACCGTTACAATTCCAAGTCCACCCATAACCGTCGGTGGAGTCCATTGCGCAATGCCTACATCTAAACCTGGAATAGGAGAGACCTGTATATCAGAAGGACAAGATTCGAATCTTAGGTTTTCCAGGTGCTTCGCGTGAAGATTGGGGAAAGTGCAGATGACCGCAATACAAACCACATTTAGGCGATAAATCAGAGGCAATACTCTTTTCATAATGATTGTTTTGTTTGTTACAGTATATGATGCTGGAAGCAGAATTTATAGGGTACAAATAGTCAGATAAATATATACATATATCATAAAGTTCAATATAGTAGAGGGTATAGCAAGTTGCACAAATATCAAGTAATACTTGCTAAGAGTGACTTGTTGTAGAATTGGATAGACGTCGAGTCCATCCAATTCCATCGAGATTTACTCATAGCGATTCGACCACGTCTGCCTCAGGCTGATGCCACTATGAGTTGACGAGAGCAGAAATCAGAGTTTTCTGTTACTCCAAATATTCCGTAAAAGTGCAATTTGTTGTACACACGATGTATTATCGGACAAACGGTAAGAATACAGGAATGAACAGTGAGAATGGGTTTCTATCTTATTTCTTTTTCTTTTTAAACATCTCCAACATTCGATCGGTCACCGCAAAACCACCAACCACATTAATCATGCCTAGAATGATGCCTAAAGTTCCGATTCCTAAAGTTAGATAATCATCAGGTTCGGCTTGGCGAATTAAGATAATTGCTCCAATAATGACTACTCCACTAATTGCATTAGCCCCTGACATCAAAGGCGTATGCAGCACGGTTGGTACTTTAGAAATGACCTCGAATCCTAAAATGATAATAAAGATTAAGAGATAGATCATAATGAGGTTATCGTTGAAGAATTGTAGGAATTCCATAGTTGTTCGATGTTGTTTGAAATGGTTCACCGACTTTGCTGTTCAAGCCTGTTTGGTTTGAAGTTGTTGGTCAGTAATTTGCGTTCTTAGTTTTCTTAGCGTTTGTTTAAGATTCATTCAACAGCAGGTTCATAAAATGTCGGCTATCAGAACAATGAAACTTAGATGTGCTCTTTACTTTTTCACCATTTTAATCTCTTTTGGTAATAAAAGCTGAACGCACAATCTCATTCTCAAAATCCAAATGCAGTTCTCCTTCTTTTACAATCAGTTTCAAGAAGTTAGCAATATTATTAGCGAAAAGTGTACTCGCATCTTGTGGCATTTCGGCTGCTAAATTTGAATTCCCGATAATGGTAACTCCTTGATGACTGATGATTTTATCGTTTTGGGTTAGTTCACAATTTCCGCCCGTAGAAGCTGCTAAATCTACAACCACTGAGCCATTTTTCATCTGATCTACGGTTTCTTTCGCCAGCAAAGTGGGAGCTTTTCTGCCACGCACTTGTGCGGTGGTGATTACAACATCTGCTTTAGCGGCCCTATTCTGCACTTCTGCACGCTGCCGTTTTAGATATTCTTCGCTTTGCTGCACCGCATATCCACCTGCGTCTCTATCATCTTTTGCACCTTCCACTTCCACAAATTTTGCGCCTAAACTTTCTACTTCTTCTTTGGCCGCACTGCGCACATCAGAGGCTTCTACCATTGCTCCCAGACGTTTTGCAGTTGCAATGGCTTGCAAACCAGCCACTCCCGCTCCTAAGATCAAAACCTTTGCTGGACGAATACTTCCCGCAGCAGTAATCATCATTGGAAAATATCTAGGCAAATAATTGGCAGCAGTCAACACTGCTTTGTAGCCTGCGATAGAAGCCATAGAAGATAAGATGTCCATAGATTGCGCAAGCGTTGTACGCGGAATCATATCCATACTGATCGCTCGCAGCCTATGACTTTCTAATTTACTAATGATTTGATCGTCCTGATAGGGGGCAAACATAGAGATCAGTAAGGTATTTTCGGAAAGCTGTGGAAGTACACTATCTTCGGGTGGTTGTACACTAATGAGTACCTGCGATGAAGATAGTAAGGTGGATCGATCCACAATTTTTGCCACTTCTTCAAATTCCTGATCGCTAATGCTGGCTTGCTCTCCTGCACCTTTCTCCACCAAAAATTCAACTCCTAGCCCAGTAACCTTTTTCAATACAGCAGGCACTAGGCTCACCCGTTGGTCGTTCGTTTCGTTTAGTATTCCTATTTTCATTCTATGCTTGAATATTTAGCTAAAGTAAGAGATTGTCTTGGGAATAGCAAGAGGAAGTGGGATTATACTTTATCGGGCTAAGAATTAAATTTTTTCATTTAACTTTTAGTAGGTTGACGGAGTCTCACTATTTATTGCACATCTATCCAACTCTAAGGGCTTATACAAAAAAGTTGTCTTTTGTAATGTTATTGGAAATCAGTTTCTTAGCTTTGCAACACTACGAATGTGTTTCGCGTAGGCTGAATAAAATTTAAACTCTCGATTGTTCGACCATGAATTTAGATAAAGCAAGCATATTACTGGAAAAAATAAACGCGTTGCACAAAGGAATGCAAGCGGACGGCAAAATTTCTGAAATAGAGAAAGATTTGATGATGAGTTATGTCCGTCAGCTATATGAAATTTATATGGCAATTCCTAAAAATGCGAAAGTACCAATCCCAACACCCGAACCACCAAAAGCAAAGCCACGACCAGTTGCTTTTGAGACAGAAATCATTAGAAAAAAAGTAGAACCAAAGATCGTTGAACCTCCTAAAGAAACTTACAAACCGCCTCGCGTCATTGAAATTCCAGAAACAATAAAAGAAGAAATCAAGCCACCGCCTACTTACGAAGTACCTCCACAACCTGCTTATCAAGAGCCAAGGCCAGAGCCTAAACCTGTTTACCAAACACCTAAAGCGCGACCTGCACCAGGTACACCCTCTAGTTCAGTGAGCAAAGAAATTAAGGCTTTATTCAAAGAGAAAAAAGCAAAAGAATTATCTGAAAAGTTGAGTGCTAGTAGGATTCAAGATTTGACAAAAGCCATTGCCTTAAATGATAAATTACTCTTTTCCAATGACCTATTTGGTGGTGCATTGGTTACTTTCAACGAAGTAATCCGCACATTAAATGATATGCCAACTAAGAATGATGCTGAAAATTACTTGATGGAATTAGCGAAACAACACAATTGGACGAGTGAGGAGAAGCAAGATTCTGCTAAGGCATTCATCAAATTGGTGAGAAGAAGATTCGTGTGAGGCAGTAGCATTTTAGTCAATACAAGCTAATATTTTCTATAGAAAAATTATCTAGTTACAAATCCATCCAAACTTTCCTTCTTAATAGCCGCTGCCATCAATTCAGGAAAACGATCGGGTGTGCAAGCAAAAACGGGAATTTCCATATTGCCAAAATGACTAGCAATTGTTCGATCATAAGAAGGTTTACCTTCATCATTCAAAGCGAGTAGTCCAATCAATTGCGCACCAGAATGTTGAATGTTTTGTACAATTTCATACAGTACGCTCACATTTCCACCTTCGTATAAATCACTAATCAAGACAATAATCGTATCATTTGGATGATCGAGCAAAGTCTGTGCATACGTCATGGCATTAGCAATATCTGTACCACCGCCCAACTGAGTACCAAAAAGTAAATCTACTGGATCATCCAGATATTCTGTCAGATTAACAACCTTGGTATCAAAAGCAATAAAATGGGTACGAACGGAGCGAATCGAAGCCATAATTGCCCCAAAAACGCTTGCATAGACTACAGAACTTGCCATTGAAGCACTTTGGTCGACAAGTAGGATTACATTCTTTAAGGATTGCCCCTTTTTGCCATAACCAATTAATTGCTCGGGAATGATGCTATTGAACTCTGCCTGATAATGCTTCAGATTGGCTTTGATAGTGCGATGCCAATCCATCTCATTCCATTTTGGACGACGATTACGAATGCCGCGATGAAGTGCTCCTTCCAAAGCTTCGCGCATTGGATTTTGGAGGCGTTCCTCAAGTTGTCGAACAATTTTAGCAACTAATTCCCTCGCCGTTTCTTTAGTTTCTTGCGGGATAATTTCCTTTAGCGCAACCAACGTGCTTGCTAAGTTGACGTCTACTTCTAACTGGGCGACCAATTCAGGGGAACGCAAAATTTCACTCACGCCCAATCGCTCAATGGCATCTTTTTGTAAAACTTGAACCACCGAGGTTGGAAAATATCTGCGAATATCACCCAACCATCGGTAAACGTTGGGAGAAGAAATCCCCAAACCTCCTTCACGCTCGCTGTCGTACAAGGCATCCAAAGTGTCATCCATTCCTTGCAACTCGGACTCTAGCTGCACTTCCGATTGTGCGTCGGCCTTCTTCCCAAGGATGAGTCGCCAGCGTTGAAGATGATCGTTTTGCATGGATAAGTTTTATAACTCCTCATGAGTTCCTGCAAAAATCATAGCGATTTTTTCATTTTCTCAGAATCCTCCTCCTCCAATCCGACGACCACTTTCCGCTTTTTCATCCTCTTCATCCTCATTCTGGAATGCTTTATCAATCGACAGTTTAGCTTCATCCCCACCCGCCATTAATTGATACGTTTCAGTGCCGTATTGTACCTTGGCAACGCCACGAATGTCACGATCAACGAGCAAGCTATAAGTACCAACAAAATCTTTGCGGAAAATCAGATGTGTGCCTTCGCTGAAGCTGATTTGCAGGCGATCTTCAAATGCTTTTACACAAACCCCTGGCAAATCTTTTTCCAATTCAATGAGCTCTTCACGATCTCCTTCTTTCACTACCACTTTTCCTTCCTTAGTTACTTCCAAACCTTCGGAACTGGAGACGCGCTTCATCTTAATTTTGCGTGTAATATAAAACTGGACTTTCTTAATGTCTGCGCTTGCTTCGATTTGCTGTCGCAACTGATGCGTGAATAATGTTTTGCTTTGAAAAGGCTTTTTCGATGTTTCGCCAGCAGGTTTTACACCGCCACAAGCCTGTAATAAAATTGTAAGTGTGAGCAATGCCACTATGTATTTCATAAACCGATGATTTTTTTCGATGGTAGTAACGTTGGAGAAATCCCCGCAATTATAAGAAATCGAGAAATATTTTAACAAATAATTTAATGTTTAATCTGTTTTACAAAATTAGAAATAGAAACTTCTTTTGTAAATCACTGATAATCAATATTTATCAAAACATCTTTGGATAGTAGAAAGCGGTCAGTTTACCATCAGCGCGACTGAATTTTTTCCAAGTATGGATGCTACATTCGATCTTTACAATCCCACAGGTTGGTACATTCATGATTAATTCGTCAGTAAATTGATTTGCAATGGATGTAAAAGTTGGATTGTGACCAAACATAAAAATAAGTGAATGAACATCGTCAATTTCTTGCACAATTTGAAAAATAGTACTGGTGCTTGCCTCGTAAATTTCTTTTTCTAATTCTAAAGGAGGGTTTCCCAAAATTTCTTGGAAGGCTTTAGCAGTTTTTTGCGCTCTTTTGGCAGGACTAGAAACTATCAAATCGGGCTGTACCTTCAAATCGTGAAGATAACGCGCCATTTTTGGTGCATCTCGTTTACCTCTAGCATTCAATGGACGTTCAAAATCGCGCAAACTTGGATCATCCCAACTGGACTTGGCATGACGAATGAAGTAGATTGTTTTCATCGTTTTATGCTTGTTTAAAATTGTTCGATGGTTTTGCAGTTTGAAAAAGTTTTATATTTAGCTCTGAAACCATCTAGCTATAGGTTCTGCGCTAGTAAGTCAACTGCCGTACCTGCCCGTTAATCATCTTATCCACCACTTTGTAAAGCATTTTGGGTTTATGTGGTCGCCAATTCACATCATTGAACTGATTCCCCATATTGACATGATGTTGAATTCGAGTATCCTGCATCTCAATTTTGACGTGCTCAAGCGTATTGATGATACAAATCCAACCCCCTTCATCTTTCACATCATCGTACCATTCTTCGTAGTAACAATCATCCGAACCATGAAAACTAAGTACATTTTCGCAGAGCAAAATGAACTTCGTAATGCTTTCTTCTATCATCTGATCTGCAACTTCTCTTTTCAGATACATCACATCATTGTGAATACAATCATTCCATTCACCAATCAATTCCAGTATTGCAAAACCTTCTTCATAGTCTGCATATAAAATCTTGGTGTAGAGCGTATTAGATCCAAAAAAATCCCACTGTGGATGAATGTAGTAGTTGTATACTTTTTGAGAGAACTGAAATTCGCTATACTGCCGACCAAAGAAAGGCGAACGCTCATCTTCTGCTGAAATGTATTCGTCTCGCCAGTGGTAGTGCGGTTCTATATCGTGCATATTCTTCCTTTTGAGATAGGAACAGCTAGGCTCAATTTTTGTTGGTTAAATTTCCATTCGGATGCGCCATTCTTTTGGATAATAATTATTCATTCTTCGCTTGAGTACCTTTGCCCAACCTAAAGCAGAATTTTCATAAGTCACGAGATGCCAACCTTCCTTTGAACCATCAACTTCTACGGGTAATTTTTTCAAAAATTGTAAGGCTTGCTGCTTATCCAAAGCGAGCTTAGGAAAGTCAGGAGTAATCAAATGACTCATCGCTAGTGCATGAGCAGGGACTAAAGATTTGCCTTTGATTATTCCAATTTCAGCTCCGTAAGCACTTTTTTTCAGTGAGGCAGAAAGATGAATAAAGGTTGAAGTCAAAGACGCTGGAAAAGCAAAAATTCTCCCTTTTTCAGTCTGAAAAAAATCAAGGGAAAGGTCTTTGCGAACAAATAGATGAATTGCTTCTAATTGTTTCTTAGGTACTTTTTGGAGATGAGCAAAAGTGGATTTCTTCTTTTTGGGAGTGTGAAAGAAATCTTCTTTTTGCTTCAAACAAGCAATAAAAAAGCCTTCCCCTTTTACTAAATGAGGAAAGAATTGGTAACCAACCGCTTTTTCTTTTCTGACTTCACGAATTTTCCAATCTTCAGCTAATATTAATTGCTCCGGAGCCAAGTCATTGGTTTCCAATAACCAATGAACATTGTCCATATTCTCCGTAGTATTGTATGTGCAGGTGCAATACATCAGGATACCATCTTTTTTGACTAGCTTGGGAGCAATGGACAAAATTCTTCGTTGTCTTGCCGAACAGTGTTGCACTGCTTCGGGAGACCATTCTTGCATCGCTCTGGCATCTTTACGAAACAGTCCTTCTCCAGAGCAAGGAGCATCTACTAAGACTAAGTCAAAAAAGCCTTCTAAGCCTTCAAAATCTTTCGGATCGTGGTTGGTGACAAATACATTGGAATTACCCCATTTGGTCAAGTTTTCTCTCAAAATGTGGTAGCGACTTTTGATGACTTCATTGCTCACCAAAATACTTTCTTCGTTCAAGAGAGACAATAAAGCTGTTGATTTTCCACCTGGCGCAGCGCACAAGTCTAGCACTTTCAATGGACGATCAAAATCCAACAGTTGATTCGCTGCTTCTGCTACGAACATGGAAGAAGCCTCTTGTACGTAGTATACTCCGGCATGGAAATGAGGGTCGAGTGTAAAAACAGGACGTCCCTCTAAGTAATACGCTTGCGGATTCCAAAGCACCTTTTTCTCCAACGAATGAGAGGTGTTCTTCCTCGGATTGTATCTAATACTCACTGGTGCGGCTTGTTGCAATGCGTTTTCAAAATCCGCATAGTCATCTTGAAGTAAGTCTTGCATTTGTGCTACGAAAGCAGCCGGTAGAGGCATGATTGTTTGTTTGAATTTTGTTTGGAATGATTATTATATTTGGTTCTTTGACAAATTTTGCTGAATGCATATTTACCGACCTTCGCAGCTTCACTGCTGGGTCGGGAGGAGGTTTAAAAGGGCAGACGTAAAGTTCTGTGAAACAGAACTTTATGTCTGCCCTTTTAAAAACCTTTGCCGTGAACTGCCAGAGGCAGCGATGCGGCTTTTACGCCAAATTGCAAAAATTGTCAAAGAACCTTACATTTTGTGACTATGTGCTTGTGTCGTATAGCTATTGAACATAGGATTGTATAGCACTAAAACCGTTACTTGAGTTCCAGCTTACCGAAGCGGTAAGTGTTTCCAAAGGCTTCGTAGATTAAGATGGTTTTTTGACCAATTTGCTCGCAAACCTGAGGATGGATAACCAGATCGGCAATGGAATTATCATTGAGTGGATAGGATCTCCAAGTACCGTCTTTTTGAATTTCAGTGAGAGCAGCATATCCCTTCACAGTTTTATGGCGTTGAATACGCTTGCGTTGTTTATTGTAGGAGAAATTGCGCCCGTCGTCATTGTAAATGAGGTAGATTTTATCCTGTGCAACGAATGGAAAGTAAGAGAGTAGAACATCTTCGGTGTAATAACTACTTTGTTTTTTGGGCACTTGCGAAACCCAATCAAGTGCTCCTTCGGGACTTATGTTAAACACTAAAATATCATCGTCTTGATAAGTGTATTTACTCACCTGAAAGCTGCGTTCTGCAATCATTAAAGCGCCGCCGTCGCTGCGCAAGAAAAGATGATCTATTTTGAGATAACGCGGTATTTTAATGGTCTCGGCATTTACTGTTTGAGCTGCAGCCAAGGTAATAGGCTGCGTTTGAAAAAGGGACTTGGCTGTAAGGGTCAATTTAGCTTTAGCCAAATCAGCTCTGAAGTAACAAATACCATTGGTTTTGGCATTACCAGCATCCGAAATGAGTCCAGCCAAGAGAACTTCATTCTTTTCTCCAAAGTCGAACTTCAAATCGGTGACCAAATAATCATCAATACTCAGTGAATAAGTTTGCACTTGTTGCTCGTGGCGCGTGTAGACCATCAATATATACTTATAATTAGGAGCACCATTCCTACGATCTACTCTACCTTTTTGATACAATCTTCCCAGAATGTAGAAATTACCAGTTTTATCAATGCGCTTTTCCACAACTTCTAAATGCTCCTTTGCATAAGGAAGTACAATAGTCTTGGTCATTTTTTCTACAAACTGTTCATCGAATAAACGAATTTGAAGCATACTTTTTTCTGATTGATTGGGAATTGTACTACATGTCATCAACACCTCTTCTGAGGAAGATGGTAAAATTTCAAATTCCCCTAAGTCGTATTTTTTTCGCACTGAAAAATCCGTCAACTGCTCTAGTTCTCCAATCTTCAATCCTTTCTTCCCTTTGCGGATACTTTGGCGATAGAGTATATTTCTTGCTGCCTCCACATCATAAAAAGAACTGAATAACTGAAATTGATCTTTTATCCAAAACAAACCTTCATAAGTCCAATTTTCTCCTCTTGCTGTTGGATCAAAACCTGTCTCTTTTTTGGAGTTCATGTTTTTATCATACATCCCAATAAATAGAGGTGTTCGCTGGCTTTTATTTTCCCGTATGGTATAGAATTCATCTTTGTGTGTAATGACATCCACAAGTTGCAAGTCTTCAGAAATTGCATGCTTCTCGCTCCAATTGATCTTTTTGATTAAGCTATTTTCTTGAGCATAAGAAAGGATAGAAAACAATGAAAAGAAGAGCAGTAAGTATATTTTCATCTTGTACGAGTTTGGATATGAGAGGAAGACTAAAACTTGTTTAAATAATAGTATAACGAAGGATTAGGGCATAATTTATTATTGAATGACTACTAATGTACATCATATTTAAAAAAACGACAAACTCTATCCCAAAGCTGCCAAGAAGAACTGAATCTGATGAGATGCTGTAATGAATCATCCAAGAATCAAAAAAGCGATAGCTCACAAACTGAACTATCGCTTTTACTAGATTATGAAAAGCAAGGACAAAACTTACTTTTTCTCATTACTGCGCAATCTCAAACTGTACTGTACGTACACCGAAATCGGTTGTAATTTCCATTACGTATACTCCAGACTGTAAGCTAGAGGTGTTAAATGTAAACTCCTGATTGCTAATATTTTCCAAACGAGCAACAGAAATCAATTTTCCTGTCATATCGAATACACGCAATCTTACATCTTTAGAAACCTCTTGCAAATCCAAGGACAAAGTCAACTCGGTTGTTGCTGGGTTAGGATATACCTTGACTTCATTTTCTGCTGTTAATGTTTCTTCTACATTTACAGGTGTTGTATTCACGTTCAAGCGAACGAAAGGTACAAACTGCTGTGTAGGATTAACAAAGCCGAAATCTTCCTGTGCTAAATCATTACTTAAACCAATGAATCCACCATAACGAGGAGCGCCATTGTTAGCAGTCAAAAAGATCGTAGCATTGTAATCGAAAGTTCCTGTAGATGCTCCAAGAGAGATCGGACCGTTGGCAATATTCATCACTAAATATTCTGTATCGTCCTCTAGTAAGATTTCTTCTCCTTCTACATCATTGAACATTAATGTAATAGGGGTAGTTGCATTGTCTCCTTCTTGAATCTCATATTCTCTGAAGCCTAATAATTCTCTCTCATCTCCTTGTGCGGTACCATCTTCATTGACATCATCCCACTTGTAGATTGCCGCAATAATTGTCAAGCCAACTACGCTCTCTCCAGCAAAGTTTGTACTAGATGCTGAAAGCGTAACAGAAGTCACTTGGTAACCTGCTCCATTAGGCACATAATAGCTCTGACCATACGCCCAAGTTGGATTTTGATCAAAATCAACTTCGATACCACCCAAATCATTTCCACCCTCTAATGCATACTCTTTAGCGAAAGTAGTATCCGAAATAAAGAAAAAGAAGCTTTGTTGATTATCTGTCTCATCAAAATCATCATTATTAGAAGATACTGTGTAAGTACCTTGATACAGACCAATTTCGCTAGGTGTGAAAGTCTCCGCAAATGGTACATTTTCTGCTAGAGAATCAGAACCAACTGTTCCATAGTCCAAATCACTAGCGAAAACCACATCACCGGCTTCGTTGACAATAGTCATGTTTAGATTGACCTCATCTTGCGCCACAGCACCAATATTCTCAATATCTGCTAAGAAACCAAAAGCCTCTACTTGAGACTGAGGAGTTACAGCATTTGGTGGAAGAGCAAAGAAAGAATTGCTCACACGCAAGTTATTTGCTTCACGCTCTACAATGCGTACATCATCGATAGTCCAATAGTAGTAGTTAGCAGGTGACAAGGTAAATCTTAAGCGGAAGTCGCTTGCACCAATAACACTAGAAGGAAGATTAACACGCTCAATATCTTGGATGTGCGGGCTGTTCACTTCATACTCTTGGTTAATTTGAGTACTGTCCCAAGTAATACCACCGTCTGTACTCCAACCTACCCAATAAGTACTTTGAAATTGGCGAAGAGCCTGATAGAAAGTAACTGCCAATCCTGCGGCTTCCACTCCGCTCAAATCAATAGCGGGAGAGCTAATAGAACCAGCTTGGCTTGCAGCACACGGTCCTGCACCAAAGTTGCCAGAGATACCATCATTGTCATAGAAGTCAGAATCGAAAGAGATTACACCGTTACAAACCGTTGGAGAATTAACGTTACCGTTAGACCCAACGAATGCACCTCTATTTCCTCCACCTTCTGCTCTCCACTGCCACAAACTAAATCCTTCGATCGTATCTGCGGCACACTCCACATAGTTTTGAGTAGTCCATCCGTTAAGACCACCATCAAAACCTCCTTCTCCATTGTCTCCCCAAATTACAACATCTCTGGTGTCAAACTCTGCGAAGTCCGTAGCTACACCTACAGAAATAGTTCCACCTGCGATATTTGTTTTTAGCTCTTCTCCATCTGCTCTGGATACCATCACTGCTGGTATAACAATACCTTCCGTATCATCACCACCCATTACGATTGGAGGCTCACCGTCGTTCGTTATAACAACTACACCAATTGCTCCTGCATTTTGAGCATTTCTGACCTTGTCTGTAAAGAAACAAGCACCACGATCGATCACCGCTACTTTGTCCGTTAAGTCAGCAGTAGTAGAATCACAAGCCAGAGAGCTATTAGTAATATCTACGAAAACCTCACCAGCTCCCATGAAACCATCTGTACTACTACATGGATCAGGATCAAGCTGCTCTCCAAAGGCAGCAAGAACGGCGTCATAAGGACCAAAAGTCGTTCCATCAGCTTCAAGCGTTACTTGAAACTGAGCATTCATAGTAAATGTGCAAATCATAGCTGCTACAAGGACTAGCAACTTGTGATTGTAAATTTTGTACATAGTAAATGTATTTAATTTAGAAATTGTAAAACTAAGTTTCTTAAATAAAATTGAAAAATCTAAAAGAGGCAATTTTTATTGGAACTCTTCCTTTTTCGCGGGATAAAATTACAAAAGTCTTTTACGGAACAAATATTTCGTATTAAGAAATTTAAAATTCAGTTTACATTAAAGAAGAAATGACATTTTAGTTATATCTTTTTTTCGGCAACAAAGGTTTGATTTTTTCTTTTAATTTTTCATGGATGCGCCGCCACCCAAACCTCCCCATCTTCAAAAATCTCTTTTTTCCAAATGGGAACAGTTTCTTTCAAAGTGTCAATGGCAAACTGGCAAGCCTCAAAAGCTGCCTTCCGATGTGCTGTTGCCACTGCAATAATCACTGCAATTTCACCAATCTGCAAAGTTCCAATGCGGTGATGAATAGAAATATTTTTTACTTTCCAACGATCTGCGGCGCGCTCTGCGATCTTGCGCATTTCGGAAATTGCCATCGGTTCGTAGGCTTCAAACTCTAAGCGAAGTACCTTTCTTCCTTTTGTTTGGTCGCGCACTGTTCCCACAAATAGATCAATGCCACCCGCATCAGAAGCGGCGACATTTTGGTAGCATTCTTCTATATTTAAAGGAGTTGTTTTGAGTTGAATATCGAGCATTTTTGCTGATTTGCGTTCCTATTTAAAATTTGAGTTGAATATTTTCTGAAGATTAACTAAATTTTTGATTGATAATGGTAAAATTGTTGCCTCCATCATAATGTAAAGCTCCAAATCAATTAAGAGCTTGTTTGGAAATTAATAATTGGGCTGCAAATGGCTATTTTTTTATCCACTCGGCGTTAAAAAAATGCTCATTTATCTAAAAAAATTCAATTTTTTCGCCTTGATTAGATAAAAAATATCTCAATTTTCGCTTCAAAGATCAAAATCCAAAACAAGCTCTGAAAAATAATTGAAAACGAAAGCATCTTGACGATAAAAGTATTTGAACACCAAACACTACGCATCGGTACTTCGGGCTTCGAGCAGCGACATTTTGAGTATTTGTCGCAGATTGCGCCTGTGAAATACTTTCAGTTGGTGCATCGTAGTGTTCGTTTTTCGCAGTATGTTGGAGCAGTTCAAGTGGGTGATCTGACGATTGAAATTTTGCCAAAAATTGATCGAAGGGCAGAAAATAAATCACTTTGCCGAGATGTGCTATTGGATATGCTGCGCTACTGTCGTTTGCTGAAGGTGGAAAATCTAGGTACTGCGCAATTAGGATTGAAAAGTCATTCGATTTTAGACTTGTATTATGAGTTGTTTTTGGGCAATGTGGAGGAAATTTTACATCAAGGTATTTACCACGATTACCATTTAAAAACTGCTAATCGGAAAACGCTGAAAGGAAGATTAAATTTCGAGCAGCAAATTCGCGAAAACTGGTTACACAAAGAGCGTTTTTTCACCAGTCATCATACGTTCAGTACTGATAATCAGTTAAATAGAATTATTAGCTATACTTTACAAGTGCTAGATTCAGTAGAACTATCCGCAGATTTAAAGTTTAGATTGAATGCGGTAAAAGCTCGTTTCCCACAGTTTGATTTTCCAAAAAGGCTACCCAATTTCGAGCGAATTCGCTACAATCGTCAGAATTTGCACTATCAAAATACCATGCAAATTGCACAACTCTTATTGCTGCATTATCGCCCCAATCTAAGAACTGGCAAGCGAAGTTTAATTGCATTATTGTTTGACATGAATTTATTATTTGAAGAATTCATTTTTCGACAATTGTGCACTCTACGAAATGCAGAATTTCAGGTGAGTCGGCAACAGCAAAAAGAGTTTTGGAATAAGCGATACATTCGTCCTGATATATTATTGGTACACGAAGATAGAGCTTACATCATTGATACCAAATGGAAGGTACTGACTGCCGCCAAACCTTCTATGAGTGATTTGCAGCAGGCTTTTGCCTATGGGCAGTATTTTCAAGCAGAAAACACTATCTTACTATATCCACAAAATCAGCATTTAGTGCATTTACCACCTAAACTATTTCAACTTCCTGATAGCGAGCAAAAGCATTATTGTAGTATCTATTTTGCAGAGCTGATAAAGAATGGAAAACTGAACCTGAATATTGGAAAAGAATTAAAAGCGTACTATCTGAAAAATAGAGTAAAGTAGTACTTCTTTATTGTTCCATACGAACAAAAAAAGACCATAAGTTACTTATGATCAGTAGATTGTATTTTTTTGGTTACTCGAATTTTATCTAACATTTACGAATACAACTTTTCAAGAAGCATTCCTTTTAGATATATTCTTATAACTAGAAACGATTTTTTACTAAAGGCGAAGGGGATTGTAAAATTTAAACTCCACAAATATCACTTTGTCCAAGGACAGGATCGATGTTTGCATTTTCTTGTGTTGAGTTAGTGAGCTTAATCATAACATGAACTTTAAAGTGTTTTTGACAAAATTGACTGCACAAAAGTGTAGAACAGCCAAATACTATCAAATGCACTTTTAATAAAATTTCACGTGTGTGATTTATAAGCTGTTCTAATTTTGATTTTATGCAACAAATTGAGGTTCAACTTTTTGTCACTTCAAAAGTTGTTAGAGTATCGCTAAATTACCACTTAAGTAATTTAAAAGATAACAGTTTACTCATGAACAAAGAAT